>DAMDPH010000120.1:0-9817 GCA_032082785.1 Sphingobium sp.
CTGCTCAGTCTGCGTTGCGACAGTCGCGCGCGCCGCATCAGCCTGTCGCTGACGGGCGCGACGCGCGGGCCGATCGGCCTTCGCACAAGCTATGGCGCGGCCAGCTGGCCGGCGCAGCCGGTGACCGGCGCGGTGCCGCAATTGGTGGCGACCCGCGCGGCCAATGACGCCAGTTGGGATCAGATCGCCTATAGTCGCGGCCGCATCGCGGTAGAGGCGCCTGGCATGCCGATGATGATCGTGCCGACCTGGGCGGAAATTTCGCGCGTCGTCGAGGATTGTCGCGCCTGAAATCATGCCGCCACCGCAATGAGTTGGGGCGCGGCGACGGGAAAGTATGATTCCAAAAAAGAATTTTACAAGCCTTGATCCTGCCGCTCGTCTGATTCACATATCCTCTTGTGGCCGGTAGAGGACACAAGCGAAGCCGGTCACGCGGGCTTCAACTAGCGAAAGGAGGTGATCCGATGTCTCATGGTTCAGCAATGGGGTCGGTCAAGTCCAATCGGGAAATGCGCCGCTGAGCGACGCCGCTGCGTCGATCTCCCTGACATCGGTATTATCGGCAGGCCTGCGAGGCACTGCGCGCCAGTCAGGGCGTTAGCGCGACACACATTTCCCTTGGGCGGCACTTCCGGCCGCTGACCATGCACATGATGGGCCGTCGGGCTTGACCCGGCGGCCCCTCTCATATGCACAGCTAATCAGCGTTCGATACCGCGCGCCTTGCTCCACGCGCGTGCCGCCGTGTAACCGAGATAGCCGGTGCCGAAGAGCGCATAAAGCGGTTCGGGCAAGGCATGGAAATAGGCGCGCATCCCTGCAATGACCGCGCCGGCCAGTTCTGGTTCATAGCCCGAGATCAGGCCCATCGGGATCGACCAGAGCAGCAGCGCATACATGACATAAAGAAAGGCCGGTCGCGCCCGCACCGTCCACAGGTCGGTGGACAGGCCTTCCTGATTGCTCGGATCACCCATATCGATCATCCCTGTCCCAGCCGGTTGGCAAGCCAACCATAGAGGAAGGCTTCATTTGCCGGCCGCTGTTCGGCAAGGCGGATATAGCGTTCGCCCTGCATCGCCTCGATTGCTCGCAGCAATGTCCGTTCGCCCGTCTCGCCGCGCAGGGCCAGAAAGGCGTCCAGCGCCTTCAGTGTCTTGGCGCCCACCTGCCGGTCGATCTTGAGATCGGCATAATCTTTCTGATTGCGATTGAGCGCATTGAGCGCGCGCTGGAGAAAAGCGGTGGCGACGCCTGCGCCCATATTGACCGCTGTGTCGAACAGTTCGGCGGCAACCATCGGCGCGCGTTTTGCGATGAAGCTATAGCCAGGTTGGTCCCAGTAGAGCCGCCGATAGATGTTTTCGGCGATGCGGCGCGGCAGCCGGCGCATGTCGCCCGCATAGCCATTGGCCCGCGCCACGGCCTGGGTGATGCCCATATTGGTGGGGCCGCCCCGGTCGGCCGGATGATCGCTGAAGCCGCCTTCGCGCGCGATCAGTTCGGCAATCAGATTGCTTATGTCCATGCTCGCCTCCTCCTGCGAAAAGAGGCGACTCATTTATCCCATGACTGGGCCTGTAGGACAGCGCAAAGCCGCGTGTTCCCAAAGAAATAGGACTGATTGGCGATGTTTAACGGGGGAGCGTGCAGCTGGGCCTGTATGTGTAACAGCCCTGTTGCAGATAATTTGGTCGGGACGAGAGGATTCGAACCTCCGACCCCCACACCCCCAGTGTGATGCGCTACCAGGCTGCGCTACGTCCCGACCGGAGGGCGGCTCATAGAAGCAAGAAAAGGAAGATGCAAGCCATTAGCGGCGCTTTCGATGCCGGCTTCGTCGCATGGCCTAATCATATTGCCTCAACGCCTGCATCTGTGTTAGCCGCCCGCCCTTGATCCGTGGGGCCATCCGAGCCCGGCGGCGACCAGAAAACAAGGCGGAAGACCTAGCATGTTCATTACCCCAGCCTTTGCCCAGACCGCGGGCGGGCAAGCATCCGGCGCCGGCATCCTGGTGCAGATGGCGCCGCTGGTCCTCATCTTCGTCGTCTTCTACTTCCTGCTTATCCGTCCGCAGCAAAAGCGGATGAAGCAGCACAAGGCCAAGATCGACGCAGTGAAAAAAGGCGATCAGGTCATCACCGGCGGCGGGCTCGTCGGCAAGGTGGTGCGCGTCGATGAAATCTATGCCGACGTCGAGCTGGCGCCCGGCATGAAGGTCAAGGCCGTCAAGTCGACCCTGACGGACGTGGTCGATCCGACCGCCGCCAAGCCCGCGAACGACTGACAACCAGATGCTGAACTTCTCGCGTTGGGCGGTCGCCGCGATTCTGCTGCCGCTGCTGATCGGCATTTTCTGTGCCGTGCCGAGCTTCCTGCCCGATTCGGCGGTAGCGAACCTGCCGTCCTTCATGCGGACGCGCGTCAATCTGGGGCTCGACCTGTCGGGCGGCAGCCATTTGCTGCTCGAAGCCTCCACGCAGGACGTGGCGCGCCAGCGCCTCGTCAACATGGAGGAGCAGGTCCGCACCGAATTGCGCCGGGGCGACCCGCGCATTGCGATCGGCGATATTTCCAGCCGTGACGGCAAGCTCAGTTTCATGGTCCGCAACCCCGCTCAGGTGGATGCCGCCGTGGAGCGTATCCGGCCGCTGACGCAGGGAGCGGGCCTTACCGGCCAGCGCGACTTCGATGTCGAGGTGGTCAACAGCTCCACCGTGGTCATCACCCCGACCAAGGCCGGCATCGACAATGCGGTCAAGAGCGCGATGGAAGTCGCGACCGAGGTGATCCGCAAGCGCATCGACGAGATGGGCACGCGTGAACCCACCATCCAGCAGCAGGGCGACAACCGTATCGTCGTGCAGGTTCCCGGCCTTCAGGATCCCAAGGCGCTGAAGGATCTTCTGGGGCAGACGGCAAAGCTCGAATTCAAGCTGGTCGACGTTACCGCCAACCCGTCCGAAGTGGCGCAGGGCCGCGCGCCCGTCGGCAGCGAGGTGCTGGCCTATCCCGATAATCCGTCGGGCGTCCCCTTCATCGCCGTCAAGCGGCAGGTGATGGTGTCGGGCGAGGATCTGACCGACGCCCAGCAGGGCTATGACCAGAATAATCAGGCGATCGTCAACATCCGCTTCAACGGATCGGGGGGTCGCAAGTTCGGGCAGGTGACGTCGCAAAATGTGAACCGTCCCTTCGCCATCATCCTCGACAATCGCGTGCTGTCGGCGCCGAACATCAATGAGCCCATTCTCGGCGGTTCCGCGCAGATCAGCGGCAGCTTCACGGTGGAAAGCGCCAACCAGCTCGCCATCGCGCTGCGTTCGGGCAAGCTGCCGGTGGCGCTCACCGTGGTGGAGGAACGCACGGTCGGTCCGGGCCTCGGCGCCGACTCGATCCGCGCCGGCCTTATCGCGTCCATCATCGCCGTGGTCGCCGTCGCCTGCTTCATGTTCCTGAGCTATGGTCGCTTCGGCATGTATGCCAACCTCGCGGTGGCCATCAACGTGCTGGTGATCCTGGGCGTGATGGGCATGTTGGGGGCAACCTTGACCCTGCCGGGCATTGCCGGCTTCGTGCTGACCATCGGTACGGCGGTCGACGCCAACGTGCTGATTTACGAGCGTATCCGCGAAGAGCGGCGGCGCGGGCGCGGTGTGGTGCAGGCGATCGAATATGGCTATAAGGAAGCCAGCCGCACCATTTTCGAAGCGAATGTGACGCACGCCATCGCCGGTGGCATCATGCTTGCACTGGGTTCCGGCCCGGTGAAGGGCTTCGCCATCGTGCTGCTGATCGGCATCGCGACCAGCGTGTTCACCGCCGTCACTTTCACGCGGATGGTCGTCGCGAACTGGGTGCGCCGCACCCGTCCGACCGACATCCATATTTGATTGGGGCGCGAGGAAAGACCCATGAAACTTCTCAAGCTCGTCCCCGACAATACCAACATCGGCTTCGTCAAGCTGCGCCATCTGGCTTTTGCCCTGACGGCGCTGCTGACGGTGCTGGCTGTCGGCGCCACTGCCTATAAGGGCCTCAATCTGGGCGTCGACTTCGTCGGCGGCCTGATGATCGAAGCCAAGTTCCCGCAGGATGTGCAGACCGATAAGGTCCGCGCGACGATCGGCAAGCTGGGCGTGGGCGAAAGCTCGCTGCAACAGTTTGGTGATCCGCAGACGGTGCAGATCCGCCTGCCGCTGCCCGAACAGGGTGGCGCCGGCGCGGCCAATGCCGTCGTGGAAAAGACCCGCAAGGCAATGGAAGCGCAGTTTCCCGGCGTCACCTTCTCCCGCTATGACACGGTGTCGGGCAAGGTGTCGGGCGAGCTGATCCAGAATGGCGTGCTGGCGGTGATGCTGGCCGTGGTCGGCATCGCCATCTTTTCCTGGTTCCGCTACGAATGGCAGTTCGGCGTCTCGACCTTCGTCGCGATCATGCACGACGTGCTGATGACGCTTGGCTTCTTTGCCGTCACCCAGCTGGAATTCGACCTCAACATCGTCGCGGCGGTGCTGACCATCGTCGGCTATTCGATCAACGACAAGATGGTGATCGACGATCGTATCCGCGAAAATATGCGGAAATATCGCAAGATGGATATGAAGTCGCTGATCGACCTGTCGGTCAACGAAACCCTGCCGCGCACGGTCATGACGTCGGTGACGGTGCTGCTGGCGCTGGGCGCGCTGTTGCTGCTGGGCGGTCATGTGCTGCGCGGCTTCACCGCGGCCATGATGCTGGGCATCATCGTCGGCACCTATTCGTCGGTCTATGTCTCCTCCTCGCTGCTCATCACTTTGGGGCTTACCCCCCAGGCGTCTGAGAAGAAGGCCAGCAAGTCCAATATCGCCGCTCAGGCGGAGCGGACCGGCCCGCGCGACGGAGCCCAGCCCTGAGCGGCAACGGCAGCGGGATCGAGCTGCGCCGCGACGATAGCGGGCAGGGGCCGATCGTCACCGGCTTTCAGGGCCGTGGCTTCCGTGTGCGCGACGATGTGTTCCCCACCGGCCTGCTGCTCAGCCCGGTGCGGGCGATGGCCTGGCAGGACGCGCCCGCGCCCAATGCACTGACGGTGGAGGCGCTGGGCGGCTTGTTCGATCTGGAATCGCCGCCCGAATTTCTATTGCTGGGCACCGGGAGTGGGCTGATCCAGCCGCCGCGTTCCTTTGTGCGGACGCTGGAGGCGCGCGGCATCGGTGTCGAGCCGATGGACAGCCGGGCCGCTGCCCGTGCCTGGGGCGTGCTGCGCGCCGAAGACCGCTGGATCGTGGCCGCCCTCCTGCCGCTTTGAGCGTCGCTCAGCCGGTCACCGCATCATCTCAGTCGAACAGGCGCGTCGCAGGGCGCGCCTTGCGCAAGCAGCTTTTCCCGCTTAAGCATGGACCTAAGTTCCGGTTCCGATCAGGGAACTGGCGATTGAGAAGCGAGATACGGCCATGGTGCAGCACAGCCGCCCATCGCCGCAGAGTTCCGGCCCGGCCGGCCGTTTTTCGGGCAATCGTGCCCGTTCCGGCTCGGGCGATGGGAGCAAGGCTGCGGCCATCCCTCCACCGTCGGTTCAACGGCGCCTGCCCGCCTATGGGGTAAGGGACCGCCGTTCCTATGCCGCCATCGACCTTGGCACCAACAATTGTCGCCTTCTCATCGCCAAGCCATCGGCTGACGGCTTCATCGTCATCGACGCTTTTTCGCGCATCGTCCGCTTGGGCGAAGGGCTGGCGGCGACCGGCCGGATCAGCGACGCGGCCATCGATCGCGCCATTTCCGCTCTGTCCGTATGCGCGGACAAGCTGCGGCGGCGGCATGTGACGTTGGCCCGCTCGGTCGCGACCGAAGCCTGCCGCCGCGCCTCCAACGGTGCCGAGTTCATCCAGCGCGTCTATCGCGAGACCGGCATCGCGCTCGACATCATCAGTGCCGAAGAGGAAGCGCGCCTTGCCGTGCTGGGCTGCCACGCGCTGTTGGAGCCCGGCGATGGCCCCGCGCTCATTTTCGATATCGGCGGCGGATCGACCGAGTTGGTGCTGGTCGACAGCGGCCGCGCCGGTGCGCCGCGCATCATCGATTGGGTGAGCGCGCCTTGGGGCGTGGTGTCGCTGACCGAGAGCGAACTGTTCGATCATGACGACCCGGCCGAGCGGCTCGCCGCCTATGCGCGCATGCGGGGGCGAGTGGCGGAGGCGTTTCTGCCGCTCGCCCGCCGGCTCCCGCGCGAGGCGGAGGGGATCAGGTTGCTGGGCACATCGGGGACGGTAACGACACTCGCCAGCCTGCACCTCGACCTGCCGCGCTATGATCGGCAGGCGATCGACGGGCTGATCGTGCCCTGCGATTCGATGCGCGCCATTTCGGCGCGGCTCTCCTCCATGGGATTGGGGGAGCGACAGAAACTGCCCTGCATCGGCACGGAGCGCGCCGATCTGGTGGTGGCGGGCTGCGCCATATTGGAATCGATCCTCGACATCTGGCCGGCCGAACGGCTCGGCGTGGCCGATCGGGGGATAAGAGAAGGCATTTTACGCGGCCTGATGGACCGCGATGGCGGTGTGATGTGAGAGGAAGCGGTGTCGGCAAGGTTCGGGTCAAATCGGCCAAGGGCAGGACGGCGCAGTCCACCCGTTGGCTGGAGCGACAGCTGAACGACCCCTATGTCCGCCGCGCGAAGGCGGAGGGCTGGCGCAGTCGCGCGGCCTTCAAGCTCATAGAGCTGGACGAGAAATTCCATTTCGTGAAGGGCTCGCGCGCGGTCGTCGATCTGGGCGTTGCGCCCGGGGGTTGGGCGCAGGTCGTGCGCAAGCTCGCGCCCAAGGCGAAGGTGGTGGGGATCGACCTGCTGCCGACCGACGCCATTCCGGGCGTGACCCTGTTCGAAATGGACTTCATGGACGACCAGGCGCCGGCTGTGCTGGCGGAGGCGCTGGGCGAAGCGCCCGATCTCGTTATATCCGACATGGCCGCCAACACGGTCGGCCATGCGCAGACGGACCATCTGCGCACCATGGGGCTGGTCGAGGCCGCGGCCTGGTTCGCGGTCGAGAATCTGCGCAAGGGCGGCACCTTCGTCGCCAAGGTCTTTGCCGGCGGCACCGATGCGGAACTGCTCAAGGTGCTCAAGCAGCATTTCACCACCATCAAACATGCCAAGCCCCCGGCCAGCCGCAAGGGCAGCGTCGAATGGTATGTGGTCGCGCAGGGGTTTAAGGGCCGGCCCGACGTGCCGGGCGACTCGCCGCTCTAATTAACGCTCGACACTGCCGCTCGGACCCCGCACTCTTCCTATCGGGAAAGAGCGGTCGGGGGGCGGCATGGTTTCCACAGTAGCGACGGTGGCTTATCTGGGCCTGGAGGCGCGTAGCGTCGAGGTCCAGTGCCAGCTGGTCGCGGGCCTGCCCAACTTCATTCTCGTCGGCCTGGCTGACAAGGCCGTCGCTGAAAGCCGCGAGCGGGTGCGCAATGCGCTGGCCGCCATCGGCCTGTCGCTCCCGCCCAAGCGCATCACCGTCAATCTGTCGCCGGCCGACCTGCCCAAGGAAGGGTCGCATTTCGATCTGCCCGTTGCGCTGGCGTTGCTGGGCGCGATGGGCGTCATCGATGCGGAGAGTCTGGCCGGCTATGTGGCGGTGGGGGAACTCAGCCTCGATGGACGGATCGCGCCGTCGCCCGGCGTGCTGCTGGCGGCGCTTCATGCGGGCGAGCAGGGGCTTGGCCTCATCTGCCCGGCGGCGCAGGGGCCGGAAGCTGCCTGGGCCGGCCATGTCGAGCTGGTTGCCGCCCCCGATCTGCTGGCGCTGCTTAACCATTTCAAGGGCATGGCCGCGCTCTCGCCGCCCGTTCCCGGCCCGGTAGAGAATGGCCGTCGCGCCACCGACCTGGCGCAGGTGAAGGGGCAGGAAAGTGCCAAGCGCGCGTTGGAGATTGCGGCGGCGGGCGGGCATAATCTGTTGATGGTGGGGCCGCCGGGTGCGGGCAAGTCGCTGCTGGCCGGCTGCCTGCCCGGCATCTTGCCCGACATGACCCCGGCCGAGGCGCTGGAAAGCTCCATGGTGGCAAGCGTCGCCGGCGTGCTGGAGGGCGGACGGATCAGCCGCGCCCGCCCTTTCCGCGCGCCGCATCATAGCGCGTCGATGGCGGCATTGGTCGGCGGCGGCTTGCGCGTTCGACCGGGAGAGGTCAGCATGGCGCATCTCGGCGTCCTCTTCCTCGACGAACTGCCCGAATTTCAGCGCGCCGTGCTCGATTCGCTGCGCCAGCCGCTGGAGACGGGCGAGGTTGTGGTGGCGCGCGCCAACGCTCATGTGACCTTCCCCGCCCGGGTGCAGCTGGTCGCGGCCATGAACCCGTGTCGCTGCGGCCATCTGGACGATCCTGCGCTGGCCTGCGCCCGCGCCCCGCGCTGCGCCGCCGATTATCAGGCCCGTATATCAGGGCCGCTGCTCGACCGGATCGACCTGCATGTCGAAATGCAGGCGGTGACTGCCGCCGATCTGGTCCTGCCGCCGCCGGCCGAGGGGTCGGCCGAGGTGGCGGCGCGGGTGGCGGCGGCGCGGGCGATCCAGACCGCGCGCTACGCACAAAGCGCCGCCCGCACCAATGCGGAGGCGGACGGAGACGTGCTGGAGCAAGTCGCCACCCCGGATGAAGCAGGACGAAAGCTGCTGCTTGAGGCGGCGCTGGCGATGAAATTGTCGGCACGCGGCTATAACCGCGTGCTGCGCGTCGCCCGCACCATCGCCGATCTCAGCGGCGCGGCCGATGTGGGCCGTGTCCATATCGCAGAAGCGCTCAGCTACCGGCGACGGGCGCCGGTCAACTAGGGCTGCCGGTCAAGCGGCTGAGGCATCCTCCAGCGCCGGATCGGCGGAGACATGGCCGCTTCCAATCAGACCCGCCTCATTGACCCCGCTTGCAACAGGAGGCGTATCCTTATGCGTGAACCGGCCTTCGACGCGTCCGCCCGCCTCTATGGTGATTCGCTCATAGGCGATGTCGCCGGTGATGCGGGCGCTGCTTTCCACAATCAGTTCCTCGGCGGTGATGGAGCCGTCGACCAGCCCGGCGAGCCGGGCGGTGCGCGCGGTTACATGCCCGGTGATGCGGCTGTCTGCACCCTGCACCAGCGCGGCGCAGCTGATATCACCCTCCACCGCGCCATCGACATGCAGGTCAACGGAGGCAGCGATATTGCCGGTGATCGTCACGTCGCTGCCGATCAGCGAGAAAGGTGTGTGCTTAGCCCCGGTCGCGGACGTCGGCGAAGCGGGCCTTGGCGATTTGCTGGACTTGGAGAACATCTTGGCGAGCCTCTAGGAAACGACGGGGGTTAACGGCCTGACCGTTCAGGCGGACCTCGAAATGGAGATGAGTGCCAGTCGACCGGCCGGTGGAGCCCATTCGGCCGATCGGTGCGCCGCGATCGACGGCCTCGCCGGGGCGGGCGGCGAAGCCCGACAGATGGGCGTAGCGCGTCATCAGGCCATTGCCATGATCGACTTCCACCACCTTGCCATAGCCGCTGCGCTGGCCAACGAAGCTGATCCGTCCCTTTGCCGCCGCCAATATGGGCTGGCCATGGCGGCCGGTGAAATCGGTCCCGGCGTGAAAGGCAGGGCGGCCGTTGAACGGATCGCGGCGAAAACCGTAGGAACTGCTCGCCATCGGCGCTGCCGTGGGGCGGCCGGACGGGATCGCAATCAGGCTGCGCTCCAGAAATTCCATCCGCGTGAGCGCATCGGCCAGTTGCTCCAACTCGTCCGTCATCGCATCCTGCTCGCCCCGCCAGGGGACGAAGGGGCCGCCCTGCGCGCGCGCC
>DAMDPH010000121.1:0-9661 GCA_032082785.1 Sphingobium sp.
CGAGCAGCAGGCCGAGCGGGAGCAGGCGAAGCTGGAGCAGGCGCGCGCCCGGGCGGAGTCGCGATACCGGACGGCGATGGAGCGCTGGCGCGGCGAATAGCCGAAGTGATTCTCGCGCCACCCCAACATCTTGTGCCGCCGCTCCCGAGGGGCGGTTTCGCCAAATGCCGCAATTTCGTGACAAGGGCCAAAATTTTTTATTTTCAGGCCCATCCCCCCTTGCCTTTTACAGGGGGCTTGGAAGTCCGCGCGTCGCGGTCGGTGTCGCCGGTGAAGCGAGCCGCAGCAGCGATGAACCGAGCGGCGGCAGAGCTGCATATCCTCTTGATCGATTGCGTAATCTTACTATCCCTTGTGTCACTTCGATGGGAACGACCCAATAGATTGTGATCGCGCCGTAAGAGGCGGCAGAGGATGCGGAGCGTCCTTGTTCCTCGCGCGATCCACTCGGTCCGACCCATTTACGTCCCGGAACGGGTCAGATCATGCTAGTTTGTCAGGCTTTCTGAGAGGCGTCTTGATCGAATCGAACGGAACAGGAACATCAGGGGCTGATATGGACTTTCGAGACAGTGGACAGGCAGGGGCGAGCGACGTGGCGACCATGATGGAAGAAGCGACCGCAGCGGTGATGGAAGCGGCAGCGCAGGCGACGGCCGCGCCGGCCCCGTCCTCCTCCTCGATTCAGGCGCGCCGCTTCGACGTCGTCACGGACGAATCGCGCGACGCGCTGCTGACCGAATTCGGCAAGGAGACGCTGAAGGATCGCTACCTGCTGCCCGGCGAATCCTATCAGGACCTGTTTGCCCGCGTCGCCGCCGCCTATTCCGACAATCAGGACCATGCCCAGCGCGTCTACGACTATATTTCGCGCCTCTGGTTCATGCCCGCCACGCCCGTCCTGTCCAATGGCGGCACCGGTCGCGGCCTGCCGATCAGCTGCTATCTCAACAGCGTCGACGACAGCCTGGAAGGCATCGTCAACACCTGGAACGAGAATGTCTGGCTCGCCTCGCGCGGCGGCGGCATCGGCACCTATTGGGGCAATGTGCGCGGCATCGGCGAGCCGGTGGGCCTCAACGGCAAGACCAGCGGCATCATCCCCTTTGTCCGCGTCATGGATTCGCTGACGTTGGCGATCAGCCAGGGCTCGCTGCGGCGCGGGTCGGCCGCCTGCTATCTCGACGTGTCGCACCCGGAGATCGAGGAATTCCTCGAAATCCGCAAGACCAGCGGCGACTTCAACCGCAAGGCGCTGAACCTGCATCATGGCGTGCTGCTGACCGACGAGTTCATGGAAGCGGTGCGCGACGGCGCCGAATTCAGCCTGCGCAGCCCCAAGGACGGATCGGTGCGCGGCAGCGTCAACGCCCGCGCCCTGTTCCAGAAGCTGGTCGAAGTGCGGCTCGCCACCGGCGAACCCTATATCGTCTTCGCCGACACGGTGAACCGGACCATGCCCAAACATCATCGCGATCTGGGCCTCAAAGTGTCGACCTCCAACCTCTGTTCGGAGATCACCCTGCCGACCGGGCGCGACCATATGGGCAATGACCGCACGGCGGTCTGCTGCCTGTCCTCGCTCAACCTGGAAACCTGGGACGAGTGGAAGGACGACAAGCAGTTTATCGAGGATGTGATGCGCTTCCTCGACAATGTGCTTCAGGACTATATCGACCGCGCGCCCGAGGAGATGGCCCGCGCCAAATATAGCGCCAGCCGCGAACGGTCGGTGGGCCTGGGCGTCATGGGCTTCCACAGCTTCCTCCAGGCGCGCGGCCTGCCCTTTGAGGGGGCGATGGCCAAGTCGTGGAACCTGCGCATCTTCAAGCATATCAATGCCGGGGTGAACGAAGCGTCGATGCTGCTCGCGCATGAGCGCGGCCCGTGCCCCGACGCCGCCGATCAGGGCGTGATGGAGCGGTTCAGTTGCAAGATGGCGATCGCGCCGACTGCGTCCATCTCCATCATCTGCGGCGGCACCAGCGCCTGCATCGAGCCGATCCCGGCCAATATCTATACCCACAAGACGCTGTCGGGCAGCTTTTCGGTCAAGAATCCCTATCTTGAAAAGCTGCTGGTGGAGAAGGCGAAGGACAGCAACAATGTCTGGAACTCGATCCTCGAGCGCGGCGGGTCGGTCCAGCATCTCGACTTCCTGACGCAGGAAGAGAAGGATACGTTCAAGACCAGCTTCGAAATCGACCAGCGCTGGCTGCTCGAACTGGCCGCCGACCGCACGCCCTATATCGATCAGGCGCAGTCGCTGAACCTGTTCATCCCGGCCGATGTGGAGAAATGGGATCTGCTGATGCTCCATTTCCGCGCCTGGGAGCTGGGCATCAAGTCGCTTTACTATCTCCGCTCCAAGTCGGTGCAGCGCGCGGGCTTTGCCGGCGGGGTCGAGGCCGACAACACGATCGACGCCCCCAAATTCGAGATTGGCGAGACCACCGACTATGACGAGTGCCTCGCCTGCCAGTGACGCTCTGACCCGCCCCTCTCGCTGCGCGAAGGGGCGGATAGCCAGCCCAAGGTGCTGGCGTGACGGAATCTAATTAGGACGACTCCCATGCCCCTTCTCCAAGCCAGCAAGGTCTACAAGCCTTTCGAATATCCCTGGGCCTATGAATTCTGGAAGCGCCAGCAGCAGCTGCACTGGCTGCCCGAAGAAGTGCCGCTGGGTGAGGATTGTCGCGACTGGGCGCAGAAGCTCAGCGATCATGAGCGCAACCTGCTGACCCAGATTTTCCGCTTCTTCACCCAGGCCGATGTCGAGGTGCAGGACTGCTATCACGAAAAATATGGCCGGGTGTTCAAGCCCACTGAGGTCAAGATGATGCTGACGGCGTTCAGCAATATGGAAACCGTCCATATTGCCGCCTACAGCCATCTGCTCGACACGATCGGCATGCCGGAAACCGAATATTCCGCCTTCCTCCAATATAAGGAGATGAAGGACAAGCATGACTATCTGGCGCAGTTCGGCGTCGACAGCGACGAGGATATCGCCAAGACGCTGGCGATGTTCGGCGGCTTTACCGAAGGGCTGCAGCTGTTCGCCAGCTTCGCCATGCTGATGAACTTCCCGCGCTTCAACAAGATGAAGGGCATGGGGCAGATCGTCACCTGGTCGGTGCGCGACGAGACGCTGCATTGCGAAGGCATCATCAAGCTGTTCCATGCCTTCACCAAAGAACGCGACTGCTTGACCCCGTCGGTCAAGGACGATATTCTCGACATGTGCCAGAAGACGGTGCGGATCGAGGATGCGTTCATCGATCTGGTGTTCGAAATGGGGCCGGTGCCGGGCATGACGCCCAAGGACATCAAGAAATATGTCCGCTACATCGCCGACTGGCGCCTGGGGCAGCTGGGCCTCAAGCCCATCTACATGATCGACGAGCATCCGCTGCCCTGGCTCACCCCGCTGCTCAACGGCGTGGAACATGCCAATTTCTTCGAAACGCGCGCGACCGAATATAGCAAGGGCGCGACGCGCGGTCAGTGGAATGAGGTTTGGGCCGCCTTCGACCGCCGCACCCGGCTCAAGAGCGACGACGCCGCCAATGCCGAGGATAATGATCCCGACATGTTCAAGGCCGCCGGCATCGCAGCGGAATAAGGGCGGGGCGGATCGGTCCGCCGCATCACGAGAAATGGGAGAAGGGGCGTCGGAGTGGCGCCCCTTTTTCTTGGGGCGCGGGCCGGGCGGGCGGTGACAGGCCGGCATGGTGGGGCGGCGAGGTTTGAAGGACACGCGTTCGGGCTGAGCTAGGTCGAAGCCTTGGCCGTGGCTTTGAGAAGAACGGCCCTTCGGCTGGATCGAGGCAACCGGGAGGAGGCGTGGTCCCGATTCGCCGCAGCTTGCTCTCGGGCAGTCATCACCCCCGACATATCATCTGCTGACCCGGATCATGCGCCAGCCCCATGCGGCGACCTGGACGCCGATCGGGCGTGATCCCATTGCTTTCGCGTCGCTCTTTGCGCGAAAACAATCCCCATCATCCGCGCGATGCTTTATCGCTGCCCGCCATGTTGTTCGGCGTCCGCTTCTCCTCGCTTTTCACCAGCCGCTGGATGGCGCTGCTCTGGGCGATCCTCGTGATCCTGACCGCGATCCAGTTCGTCGCCGGGCAAAAGGCGGAGGCGCCCGATAATAGCGCCGCCGCCAATGAAACCGCCCCCGCCGGCCTGACGCCGGAGGAAAAGGCCGCCATCGACCGGGCGTTCTAGAACATGGTCGGAGGGGCTGGCCTGATCGGCCGGCTCGCACCATGCGAAGGGCGGAGGGCGAAGAGACTGCCGCCGATCCTGTTGGTGAACCACCGGCTACGGCCGTCGGGGTGAAGTTCTGCGCCGCCTTGTCTCCCGTTTTTGCATCCAGAATGGATGAGGTTGCCGCCATTTCGGCTGCATTCCCGCTACCATGGCGCCATGGTTGAACCGCACGCGCCTCTCATGGCTCAGCTTTGCGCGGCCTGCGGCAGCCCGGACGTGATGCGCGCGGCCTGGGTCGGCTGGGATCTGCACAGCCAAAGCTGGATTTTGGGGGAGCTTGTCGATTTCGCCTATTGCCACCGGTGCGAGAGCGAAACCCGGCTGGATGAAGCGCGGGTCGGACCCGAGCGATGGATGTGAGGCGGCTGCGGCACGCTCGGCCCATGCGGGCGCGGTCGCCGCTTGGGGCTTGTCCGATGGATGGCCGGGGGCATTACCCGTTTCGGCGGGCGTCGCTCAGCACCAGGGGTGGCGCGCGCCGTCCCAGCGGCGGGCCAGCCCTTCCTCCACCAGCATAGCGCCGATCGACCGCCCCTCGCGCGTCACCACCCGCAGGGCGCGACCATAGCGATCGGTCGCGCGCCCTTCGATTTCGAGGGAGAAGGGGCCTTCATTCATCAGCCGTTGCAGCCGCTGCGTCGCCTGTGCGCCGAGCGCGCCTTCGGCGGCGCAGCGCGGACCGTGGGTTTCGGGCGTGTCGATGTCGGCGATGCGATATTTCTCGCCCGCAAACCAGAATGTGTCCCCGTCCACCACGCAATTGTTGCCGCCGCCGCTATGGCAAAAGCCGAACTGCGCCGACAGCCGATCAACGGGCGGCGCGGCCATGCGCGTCGATGCAGCGGCGGGCAGCAGCGCGTCGAGCCGCTCCCGCCAGTCGGGCCATTGATAGCCCAGCAACAGGCCCAGCGCGACGATCAGGGCCAAGCTTCTAAAGGAGGAGGTGCGACGGGACTGCGATCGTCTGGACATGAGCGCCCCCTAGCGATCGCAATCCGAACAGGAGGTTAAGAAGGGGCGCATTATCGAGGGGCGTGGAATGTCGGCGGGGACGTGGGTGCCGGCCTTTGTCGGCAAGGCTATGGGTGCTGCGCTCCTTGTGCGATCCCATCCGTCATGCTGAACTCGTTTCAGCATCCAGTAGGCTCCGCCCAGCGGCAGCGCCCTACGGTTGAACCACGTCGCGCCGCCTCCGCGCCTCCGCGATCTCTGCGCGAGCCTCTTGCGCCTTATGGTTCGCGCGGAGGCGCGGAGGCGCAGAAAAAGAGAGGCGCATCCGTCATGCGCACAACGGGCGGAGCAGTGGGGGAGGGCTGGTGCCGAAGAGCCTGGATCCGGCCTTCGCCGGGAAGGCGTGTTGCGGTCACCCACTGCCGTGAAGGCGCGTGGCGCGCACCCTTGGTCCGCTTCTGTTTCGTTCTCGCCTTTATTTACAACGTCATGCTGAGCACGTGTCAGCATCCAGTAGGCTCTGCCCTAGCGGCGGCGCGCGACGGGTGAGCTAAGTCACCCGCCCTCCGCGTCTCCGCGATCTCTGCGCGAACCTCTTGCGCCTTTATGGTTCGCGCAGAAGCGGAGAACGAGTACTGAGGCTGCCCGATGCTGCTGGCGTTGGAACGGTGGAGAAGACGTGCCAGGGACGCTACGTGCCGGCCTTTGTCGGCAAGGCTATGGGTGCTGTGCTCCTTGTGCGATCCCATCCGTCATGCTGAACCTGTTTCAGCATCCAGTAAGCTCTGCCCTAGCGGCGGCGCGTGACGGGTGATGCAAGCCACCCGCCCTCCGCATCCTCCGCGCGAACCTCTTACGCCGCGAAACCTCCGTGCCTCCGCGCACCTAAGTCGCAGCGTCGCGCCTCAGATATCCTCGTCATCCTCGTCATCTTCGTTGGAGAGGCCGAGTTCGCTTTCCTCGTCGTCCATATGGGGTTCGCCGGCAAAGGCGCCGGTGTCGATGCGGCCGGAGCGGTCCATTTCGCGCATCTTGTCGACCAGGTCGGGGACATCGTCCGGGATGATCTGCGCCGGGTTGCTGGTGCCGCCATGGACGCTGTCGCGCGCCAGGTCGGTGCCGCTCACCCGGGCGTCGTCGGTGACATCCTGCGCCTGCGTCCCCGCTTCATTCTGTTCTGCATTATCTTCCGGCAGGTCGTCGGGGAGGGGGCGGTCCATCTTTCTGTCTCCTTGGCTGTGCGCGTCCAACGGACCATGGGCGAAGCCGTTCCGCGAAAGCGCTGGACAGGGTCGGCGGCAAAGGGCAAGGGCGGGCCGATCCTTTCGCATTGCAGCAGGAAATCCCATGGCTCGCCAGCTTATTTCCTCCGGCTCGCCGTTCGAGGCGCAGGTCGGCTATTCCCGCGCGGTCGTCCAGGGCGACTGGTGCTTCGTCGCCGGCACCACTGGTGCGGACCCCGACAGCCGCATCATGCCCGACAGCGTGGCCGATCAGGCCGCCAATGCGCTCAAGACCATCGGCCGCGCGCTGGAGCAGGCGGGCTTCGCCTTCGCCGACGTGGTGCGGGCCACTTATTATATCACCGATTCGGCCTATTGGGATGAGATCGGCGCGCCGCTGGGCGCCGTCTTCGGCGATATCCGCCCCGCCGCCACCTGCATCGTCGCCGGCCTCATCAAGCCGGAGATGAAAATCGAAATCGAAGTGACCGCCTTCAAAGGGTAAGACCATGATCACCATGTTCGGCATCAAAAATTGCGATACGATCAAGAAGGCCCGCAACTGGCTGGACAATGAGCGCGTGTCCTACAGTTTCCACGATTATAAGGTGTCGGGCGTCGATGAGACGCGGCTGCGCGGCTGGGTCGAGGAACATGGCTGGGAAACCATTCTCAACCGTTCCGGCACGAGCTTTCGCGCGCTCGATGCGGGGGACAAGGCGCATATCGATGCCGACAAGGCGGTGCTGCTGATGATGAGCAACCCGTCGATGATCAAGCGCCCGATCCTCGACACCGGCAAGGGCACGATCGTCGGCTTCAAGGCGACGACCTATGAAAATGCGCTGCAGGGCGTGACGGCTTGAGGGGGTAGGGGTGTGCTGCGTCTCTGTCTGCTGATAGTGCTGAGCCTCATGTCCCCTGCCACCGCCCGCGCCGCCGACCCGCTGATCATCGCCCATCGCGGCGCCAGCGGGGAGCGGCCCGAACATACGCTTGCCGCCTATGAGCGGGCGATCGATCAGGGCGCCGACTATATCGAGCCGGATCTGGTGCTGACCCGCGATGGCGTGCTGGTCGCGCGGCATGAAAATGAGATTGGCGGCACCACCGACGTCGCCGCCCATCCCGAATTTGCCGACCGCCGCACCAGCAAGATGATCGACGGGGTCGAGGTGCGCGGATGGTTTACCGAGGATTTCACCCTCGCCGAACTGCGCACGCTGCGCGCCCGCGAGCGGCTGCCCGATCTGCGCGCCGCCAACAGCCGCTATGACGGCCTGTATCCGATCCCGACCTTTGAAGAAATATTGCAGCTGGTCCGCGCCAAGGAGGCGGAGGCCGGGCGGCGCATCGGCCTGTATCCCGAAACCAAGCATCCGAGCTATTTCGCCGGCATCGGCCTGCCGCATCAGGCGGCGCTGCTCGAACTGCTCGGCGCCTATGGCTATGTGACGGAGGCTGATCCGGTTTTCATCCAGTCCTTCGAAGTGGATAATCTCAAGGCGATCCGCGCCGTGTCGCGGCTGCGCCTCATTCAGCTGGTCGAGCCGAGCGGCGGGCCGGCCGATCAGCCGGCGACGCGCTATGAGGATATGCTGACGCTGGAGGGGCTGAACGCCATTGCCGCTTATGCCGATGGCATCGGCCCGGCGGCTTCGCTGGTGCTGGATGAACTGGGGGCGAGCGCGCTGGTCGGGCGCGCCCATGATGCGGGGCTGGCGGTCCATGCCTGGACCATGCGGGTGGAAAATGGCTTTCTGCCGCCGCGCTTCCAGCGGCCGGCCAATGCCGAGGGGCAGGGCGATTTCGACGCCTATGTGCGCGCCATGGCCGCGACCGGGGTGGACGGGCTGTTCACTGATTTTCCCGGCCGCACCCGCGCCGCGCTGAGCCCCGCTTCCTGAGCCGGCGCGCCGCCTTCGCAGCGCCGTCGGCGGGCGCTTGTCAAATGCGCGACATCGGCGAATAACAAGGCCATGCTGTCCCAGAAGACCCGTTATGCCATCCGCGCCCTGCAGCATCTGGCCGACCGTTATCGGCAGGGGCCGGTGCCGCTCAACGAGATCGCCCAGCGGCAGAATATTCCCGCGAAATTCCTGACCGTCATCCTGTCCGAATTGTCGCGCGAGGGGCTGGTGGCGACGCAGCGCGGGCGCGATGGCGGCTATTGGCTGGCGCTGGCGCCGGTCGATATCAGCTATGGCGACATCGTCCGGCTGACGCGCGGTTCGCTTGCGCTGACGCCCTGCGCCAGCCGCTTCGCGCATGAAAGCTGCACCAACTGCCTGCCCGAATCGGAATGCCGGCTGCACCGCGTCATGCTGCGGGTGCGGGACGAGACGGCGCGGGTACTCGACAGCATCAGCCTGGCGGAAAGCTTTGCCGCGGACGGGCTGGTGGAGCGCATGTGAAGCTCTTGCGCTCGGGCCGCCGCTTCGCCACATCGGGCGCATGACAGTGCCGCCGCTCAAAGCCATCCTCATCCCCGTCACGCCGTTGCAGCAAAATTGCACGCTCTTCTGGTGCACCGCCACCAACCGGGCGGCCTTTGTCGATCCGGGCGGCGACCTGCCGGTGCTGCGCAAGGCGGTCGAGCAGCATGGCGTCAGCGTCGAGAAGATCCTGGTCACCCATGGCCATATCGACCATTGCGGCCAGGCTGGCGTGCTGGCGCGCGAGCTGGACGTGCCGATCGAGGGGCCGCATGAGGCCGACCGCTTCTGGATCGACCGGCTGGCCGCCGACGGCGCCCGCTGGGGCGTGCCGGGCGAAAGTTTCGAGCCGGACCGCTGGCTCGACGATGGCGATCAGGTGACCGTTGGCAATCTGGTGCTGGACGTGCTGCACTGCCCCGGCCACACGCCCGGCCATGTCGTCTTCCACCATCGGGAAAGCCGGCTGGCGATCGTGGGTGACGTGCTGTTCAAGGGTTCGATCGGCCGCACCGATTTCCCCCAGGGCAATCATCAGCAGCTGATCGACGCCATCACCGGCAAGCTCTGGCCGCTGGGCGGCGAAACCGCCTTCGTCCCGGGCCATGGCGAAATGAGCAACTTCGCCTTTGAGCGGCGCAGCAATCCCTTCGTCGCCGATTCGGTGCTGGGATAGGATTTCTTTTGAAAATGCGCGGAAATGCGCATTTTGTTACCGCACCGGCCCGCTCCCCCACCCGGCCACCCATAAGATACTGCCGTTGGGTGGCC
>DAMDPH010000122.1:0-9629 GCA_032082785.1 Sphingobium sp.
CGCCGCCGCACTGCGCCGCACCGCGTCGGGCACGGCCGACAGGGTGGAGGGCACGGTCCGCGTCAGCGCGAGCGAGGCGGTGGGGCTGCTGCACCTGCCGCCGATCCTGGCGCAGCTGCGGCGGGCGCATCCACAGCTGGCGGTCGAGCTGGTGCTGTCCAACGCTGTCGACGATCTGTTGCAGCGCCGCGCCGATATTGCGGTGCGGATGGTGGAGCCGGTGCAGCAGGCGCTGGTCGCGCGGCATGTCGGCAGCGTGACGATCGGCTTTCATGCGCATCGCGACTATGTCGCGCGGCGCGGAACGCCGCAGTCGCTGGCGGAGCTTGCCGCGCATGATCTGGTGGGGTTCGATACGGAGACGCCGTTCATCCGCGCGGCGATGCGACAGCTGCCGGGCATCGACCGGTCGATGTTCGCGCTGCGGGTGGATAGCGACGTCGCGCAGCTTGCCGCGATCCGCGCCGGCCTTGGCATCGGCCTGTGTCAGGTGGAAGTGGCACGCGGGGAGCCGGACCTTGTCCGCCTGCTGCCGGACGCCTTTTCCTATGTGCTGCCGCTCTGGATCGTGATGCATGAAGATCTGCGGCAGAGCGCCCGATGCCGCGCCGTCTTCGATGCTTTGTGCCAGGGTCTTGCCGCGCTCACCGGCAGCGAGGCGGCTTAACTGCTACAGGGGTGAGACAGGTGTCAGCCCTTTTTCATTGATGATTTTGCAGAAGCAATGGCGCAGCATTGTTGCGCAAAAATCATCAATGACGGTGCGCTGCTCCCTTGTCAGGAGAGCTTGAGCGTCGCGGCGAGGGAGCGGAATTTCTCCAGATCCTTGTCGAAAAAATAGAGGGACGGGGCTTCATAGACGACCAGATATAGCTGGCCGCCGACCATGGCGCCGATGCCTTCGCCCCGACGCTGGACCTCATCATCGGCGCGGGTGAAGGCATAGGTGAATTTGATGCCCTTATGCCCGTCAAGCAGCGCCGGCTCCTGCGTGTCGATCTGCATCTGGTTGACCGCGAACTGGCTGCGATAGGTGGATTCCAGCAACGCGGGAATGTCGGTGATCAGCATGTCGCCCGCAACCTTGGGCAACGGCCGGTTCTTCCTGTCCACTTCGCGGACCAGCGGCTGGCCGGTCGGGATGCCGCCGAAGAAAGTGACCTTGTTCAGGCCGTCGCCGTCGATGGTCCACAGCTCCACATTCTTGCCGTCGCGGCGGCTCAGCCGGTTCCATTCACCCGCCGGAGTGGCAGACAGGCGCGATTTGGCGATGCCTTCGCGCGGACCGGGCGACACCAGGCTGTTGGCGAAGCAGGCCGGCGCAAGGGCAAGGCCGGCGGCAAGGAGGAAAAGGCTACGCATGGGTCATCATCCTCAGTTCGCGATCAGGGCGTTGATGGCTTTGGCATCCGGGGCGTCGGGCCGCGCGGCGAGATAGGCGGCGAGCGCGGCGCGCGCTTCCTCCGCCTGGCCGTTGCGCAGCAGCGAGAGGCCGAGATTGCGGTCCAGTTCGGGTTCGGCATAGCCGAGCGCCTTGGCTTCCCGATAAAATTGGCTGGCCAGTTACAGGTCGCGCGGATTGGCGCGGGCGCGATACAGCTCCGCGCGGGCGAAGGTCAGCTCACCGGTCCAGCCGGCGCGTTGCGCCAGATTGGAGAGAATATAGTCGGTGCCGCCGAAATCGTTGAGCTTCACCTGTGCCGACAGGAAACGCGACAGATAAGGGGCTATCGCTGCCTGATAGGCGTCGGCCCGGGTGTCGCCTTCGGCCGGCAGCCTGCTCGCCGCTTCCGTCAGATAGGCGATGCGCTGCGGCGGGGCAGGGTGCGTGTCGGCAAAGCCGGGGCGGCGCTTGGTCCGCGCCTTCTGCTTGCGGCCGGCGGCGGTCGCTTCCTCTTCCGCGACCAAGGATTGCCAGACGTGCACGGCGGCGCCGGCGGGATAGCCCGACCCCGCCATATATTTGAGGCCGAGCAGATCGGCCTCCGTCTCCTGCTCGCGGCTGAAGCGGAAAGTTGTGCCGGCAAGGAGGAGAGACACCGCGTCGACCGGCGTAGCGGTAACGCCGCCCAGCACACCGATCCACGCGATCGCGTCGCTTGTGCCACGCCGATTTTTGAAGCCGTTCAGGCCATGGCGCAGTTCGAAATGGGCGAACTCATGGCCAAGCACGGAGGCCAGCTCCGCCTCATTGCGGGCGCGCAGCAGCAGCCCGGACCAGACCTGCATCGCGCCATTGGGCATCATCGTAGCGTTGAAGCTGGGTATTTCCATGGCATAGATGCGGATGCCGGCACAGCGATCAGCCCCGACCTGTCGGCAGAGAACATCATGTAGATAGGATTCGAGCTTGCCCTCGCGAATACGTAGCGGGCTGTCGCGCAGCCGCCGTTCGACTTCATCTGCCTGCATCCACAGGCCGCGCTCATCGACGCTTTGCGGTTCATAGGCGGCCGTATAAGGTGGCAGCGCCAGCGACTGGTCCGCCGCCACAGCGGGGCGCGCCGCGCCGAGCGCGGCTGCCATGCCAAGCATCGACAGGAGGAGGGCGCGCCGTCCCATCGTCACTGTGCCGCCGCAGGCGTGGCAGGGTCGGCCGGGCGGCCGGGGAAGCCCTCCAACAGTTGGGTGACGCGCTTTTGCGCGCCTTCAGGCGTGCGGACGTCGCCCCCCATCTGCCGGTCGGCATTGAGCCAGACCAGCTGGCCGCTTTTGAGGTCCACCAGCCCCGCATAGCCGGTATGAAGGCCCGACGTGACGCTGATGCCGCCAAGCATGCCGACCAGCTGCAACATTTTGCGCCCGGTCGACCCATAATGATCCTGGGTCGAAATGAAGAGCGCATAGTCGGCACCCTCCAGCGACTTCAGGTTGGAAATGCCCGGCCCGACGCTCCACTCAAAACCCTTGTCGCGCTTTTTCGTGGGCAGGCGGTTGCCGGGGAAGAACTGATATTCCACTACCGAATCGGCGACCGCACCGAACAGATTGGCATATTGGGTGACGAGCGGCCCTTCGCCGCTCCCCTCCTCGCTATATTCAACGATCTGATTGCCCAGCTGCGCCTGCGTCTGGTGCAGCGCGGCGGTGATATATTCGCGCGCCTGCGCGGTCCAGTCGGCATTGGGCTCATACAGGCCGCCGGTCGATTGGGAGCCGACCTGAATGGAGGGACGCATCAGCATGATCCGCACCGTGCCGGGCTGAAGCGCGAAACCGGGCAAATTGCCGGTCTTTTCCTGCGCCGAGGCCGCCGGCCCCAGAGCGACGGGCGCCAGGCACAAAGCCAGCACGAGCATGAGTGCCCGCACGACGCGCAATGACGACATGATTCTTCCCCCCAACAATCCCCGCATCCAATCTATCGCGGAAGAGGAAGGAAGGTAAATAGGATTTTAATGCGGGCTGTGTTGATCTGGGATCACGTCGCTAAGCGCATAGAAGAAGGGCGCTTGTCTTTAGCTGCACGCCATTTTCTAGCCGGCAGATGATCTCATCTGCTTCAAAACGCTTCAGCTCGGCTGAACTACTCTTATACATCTCAACGGCTTACATGGTGCGGGCACGGCCACGGCGCGTCCCCGCGCCCCATCAAAGCCCCAGCCAGTCCCGCCGGCGCAGCAGGTTCGCTTCGGCCATGTAGCGGACCGACAGTTCGCCATGGGCGGCGATGGCGGCGCGGTGCCAGCCGCTGGTGCGGGCCTGGCGCGCCTTTTGCGCTTCTTCATGGGCGCGCCGTTCCAGAAAGATGATTTCGTCGCGTCGTGACATCTGCCGATCCTCCGACTCCGGTCCTTGCAGAGGATAAACGGCGGGGCGATTGCGCGATATTACCTATTATATCGGCCGTCCGCATTTTGGCTGCGGACGGCCGGGCCGGATAGGTCAGGACGGATCAGGATTGGGCGGCGATCAGCTGCTCGATCTGGGGCACGCTATGGCCGGTCAGATCCTTGTCGATCTCGCCGGCGAGCCGGTCCTGCACTTCCTTGTGATAATGTTTGCGCAGCTCGCCCAGAGTCTTGGGCGGCGCCGCGACGATCAGCGTGTCGAAGTCGGACGACAGGGCACGCTGTTTCAGCAGGTCGGCGATTTCGGCGGCGAAGCGGTCTTCTTCCAGCTGGTGGAAATCGGTCTCGCCCATCGACCCGCGTGAGGGCGCGAACTGCGCGCCGCCGCCCCGGGCATGCTGCGAGCCATTCTGCGCGACAGCGGGGGCGCCCGGACCGCTCTGCGTCGAGGAGGCGCGGCCGGAACTGTCGCGCTTCTGATCGGAATCCTTGGGATTTTCGTGGATTTCCTTCTGCTCCACTTGCAGGTTCAGATATTCCTGATCCCCTTCGTTGCGCAGAAACAGCATCTTGCGGCCATCGGCTACAACGACAAGGGCTTTGTGTGGTACGTGCATGGCATCTTTTCCCATTGTTATGGCGGCGATGGCAGGCGGCGGCCGGTTTATGGGCGCGCCGTCCCGCATCGCAGCGGCTTTATGAACCAATGATCCGGCAGGGCAGCTTGTTCCCCGCCATGACGGAACTGCCGCAGCGATAACCCAGGTCAGCGGCAGGGCGGGATCATATCGGCGCGCCGATGGTTCGATCCCGACAGAGCAACCCGTCCGCCGTTTTTCCTCGTCCGGTCCCGCCGGGCGGCGCGGCGCGCGCCTTACAAGGGGAGACATGCATGTTCCGCCATATCCTGATCACCACCACCCTCAGCCTTGGCCTCAGCCTCGGCCTTACCGCATGCAGCGGCAACGATCCGCAGGCTGCCAATGGATCGGTCAGCAACGAGACCGGCATGGGCAATGGTGCCATGTCGACGATGGTGGAAGATGGCGCCTCCCGCGCGGTCGGCGCGGCATCGGCGCCGATGGTCAACGACGCCCCTTCCTTCGTGACCGCCGCGGCGATGAGCGACATGTATGAGATTGAAGCGGCCAAGATCGCGGCCGAGAAGAGCAAGTCGGCGGACGTCAAAAGCTTTGCGCAGATGATGATCAAGGATCATGGCGCGACCAGCGCCAAGCTCAAGAGCCTGATCGCCGAGGCGAAGCTGGACCAGAAGCCGCCGATGGAGCTGGACGACCGCCGCGCCGGCATGATCGCCAATCTGAAGAGCGCACCGGCCGCCGAGTTCGACAAAGTCTATCTCGACCAGCAGGTGGCCGCGCATGAAGAGGCGCTGAGCGTGATGAAGAGCTTCGCCGACGATGGCGAGCAGCCGCAGCTTAAGGCTTTCGCCGCCGAGACAGCGCCGAAGATCCAGCAACATTATGACCATGCCCGCAAGCTCGACGAAGGCAATGCCGACAAGAGCGAGTAAGCGCGTGGACGGGGCGGGGCGGCGATAGCGCGCGCCGCCCTGTCTTGCCTTGGTTGGCTGGCCCACCCCGCGCTGCCGCCTCGCCGCCCTCACCGCGTCATGCTGAACTCGTTTCAGCATCCATATGGCGCAGTCGTGGCGATGGCGTAGGAGGGTGCTGCTGGTCGGCATCTCCGCGCCTCCGCGATCTTCATGCAAGCCGCTTCCGTAGATGATGTTCGCGCGGAGGCGCAGAGGCGCGGAGGATTTTGGCCTGGGTCGTCAGCGACTGATGCTGTGCAGCGGGTGAGGTGTAGCGGGGAGGCTGGATACCGGCCTTCGCCGGTAAACGGGTTCCTTGCTGCCGCTCTCTTGCGCTACTCTTCTCCGCCTTGTTCTGCGTCTCGTAGCGTATCTCTCAACGCCGCGCCTCCGCTCATCCAAGTCACCCCGTCATGCTGAACGTGTTTCAGCATCCATCTGGCCAGCAGTGACGCGGGCCGGGGGAAGGCCAACCCGTTCCGCTTCGTCGCTTGCACCTTCCGCCGATGAAGCCGCAAACTACGCGCGGGGCGGCCTTTTCTCGCCGCTATCTGATCGCTCCGCACGCCTGCCAGCCGCACCGTCGCAGATAGGGCATTAGTCCGGCTACTGCCGCTCCCCGTCCGGCGGGCACAGGCCCGGAACCGCCGCTCCGGCGGCACGCCCTCAAGCCTACCCCGCAGCTCCTCTCCGATTTACGCTTGACCCGCTGCTGCCGCTCCGGCCAATTAGTCAGACATATTCCAGGGGAGAGACTGTGGCCAGATTGTTGGGAAAGCCTATCCGCAACCGGATGCTGCGCGCCGGGGCCGCCTGTGCCGCGCTGCTGGCCTGCCTGCCGGTTGCCGCGCAGGCGCCCAAGGCGAGGCAGGGCGCGCGGCAGGCGGAGATCAGTGTCGCCACCCAGGCGCCGGGACCGACGATCGACCCCAATATCTATGGTCAGTTTGTCGAGCATCTGGGGCGCGGCGTTTATGAAGGCATTTGGGTCGGGCCGGATTCGCCCATCCCCAATGTGCGCGGCATTCGCACCGACGTGGTCGAGGCGCTGCGCAAGATCCGGGTGCCGCTGGTCCGCTGGCCGGGGGGCTGCTTCGCCGATGTCTATCATTGGCGCGACGGCATCGGCCCGGCGGCGCAGCGTCCCGAGGGCATCAACGCCGCCTGGAGCAAGTCGCCGGAAACCAACGCCTTTGGCACCCATGAATTCATGGATTTCCTGGGCCAGCTGAACGCCAAGCCCTTCCTCTCGGTCAATGTCGGGTCGGGCAGCGTGCGCGAGGCGGACGACTGGATGCGCTATATGACCGCGCCGGCCGGCAGCGGCCCGGCGAAGGAGCGGGCGGCCAATGGCCGGGCGGAGCCGTGGGAGGTGCCGTTCGTCGGCATCGGCAATGAAAGCTGGGGCTGCGGCGGCAATATGACCGCCGACAGCTATGCCGCCGCCTTCCGCCAATATGCCGCCTATATCCGCAGCTATTCGGGGGAAAAGGCGAAGCTGATCGCGGTAGGATCGGACACCGACGATTATGACTGGACCGAGCGGGTGATGGCGCAGGCGATGAAATGGCGGCCCAACCCCACCCCGCTCGCCTATGTCAACGACCGGCCGCTCATGTGGGGGCTGTCGCTCCATTTCTACAGCTTTGCCGGCAATGACTGGCGCAACAAGGGCCGCAATATCGGCTTCGGGCGCAAGGATTGGGCGGCGGCGCTGGCGCGCGCGCATCTGACCGACGAGATCATCAGCCGCCATGCCGCCATCATGGACCGGCACGACCCGGACAAGACAATCGCGCTGGCGGTGGACGAATGGGGCGCCTGGTTCGACAGCGAGAAGGACGCGCCTTCCGCCCTCTATCTGGAAAGCACGCTGCGCGACGCGGTGATGGCGGGGCTGAGCCTCAACATCTTCAACAATCATGCCGACCGGGTGCGGATGGCCAATATCGCGCAGATGGTGAATGTCATCCAGTCGATGATCCTGACGCGCGGCGCGGAGATGGTGGTGACGCCCACCTATCATGTGTTCGACCTGTACAAGGTCCATCAGGGCGCGCGCCTGCTGCCCGTCACGCTGCGCACCGGGGATTATGTCGAAGGCGATGTGCGGCTGCCCGCGCTCAGCCTGTCGGCGTCGAAGGACGGAGCGGGCAAGCTGCATCTGAGCCTCGTCAATCTCGACCCCGACCGGGCGAGTGCGGTCGGCATCCGGCTGGACGGCGGGACATGGCGCCGGGTTGCGGCGCAGGCGCTCACCGCCGAGCGGATCGACACGCGCGGCCGCTTCGGCGCGCCCGATCCCTTCGTGCCCAAATCCATTCCGGCGACGCTGAAAAGCGGGCGGATCGCCATCAGCATCCCCGCCCGGTCCGTCACCCTGATCGAAGTGCAGTGACGGCGACCGGCCCGACCCTTTCCAGGAGCAATATGATGAAACCCCGCCTTTCTCTGCTGGCCGTGCTGGGCCTGTTGCTTGCGCCGCTGCCTGCGGTCGCCCCCGCCGCCGCCGCCGATCCGGCCCCGCGCCAGCTCGACATCGTCAAGAAGATCGCGCCCGCGCGTGGGACCAAGGCGGAGGGCAAGGCCGAGCGCAGCGCCTATCTGCTCGCCTATTTCAAGGATGAGACGCACAGCCTGCATTTCGCGGTGTCGGCCGACGGCTATAGCTTCACCGACGTCAACGATGGCGCACCGGTGCTGTCCGGGCGCGACATCGCCGAGCAGAAGGGCATTCGCGATCCGCACATCATGCGCGGGCCGGACGGCGCTTTCTATCTCAGCATGACCGACCTGCATATTTTCGCCAAGCGGGAGGGCCTTCGCGACACCGACTGGGAACGGCCGTTCGACAGCTATGGCTGGGGCAATAACCGTGCGCTCATCTTCATGAAATCCTATGATCTGGTGCATTGGACGCACAAGATCGTTCGGGTCGACCGGCTGTTTCCGCAAACCGCGCAGATCGGCACCGCCTGGGCGCCGCAGACCGTCTATGACGCCAAGGCCGGCAAGCTGATGGTCTATTATTCCACCCGCGACGGCAAGCAGACCGATCATATGGTCTATGCCTATGCCGACAAGGATTTCACCACCCTCACCAGCGCGCCCAAGCCGCTCTTCACCTATCCCAAGCCGGGGATCGGCACGATCGACGGCGACATCACCAAGGTCGGCGATCGCTATCATCTTTTCTATGTCGCGCATGACAAGCCCGGCCATCTGCGGCAGGCGGTGTCGGACCGGATCAATGGCGGCTATCGCTTCGACCCGACCAAGATCGACCCGGAGACGGTCGCCACCGAAGCGCCCACGCTCTGGCGCCGGCACGGCACCGACCGCTATGTCCTCATGTATGATGTGTTCGGCGCCAAGCCGGTGAACAATATGGGCTTTTCCGAGACCACCGACTTCGTCCACTTCCGCAATCTCGGCCGCTTCAACGAGCCGGGATCGCCGATGAAGTCCACCAACTTCTCCCAGCCCAAACATGGCGCGGTGGTGGCGATCAGCCCGGCGGAGATGGCGCGACTGAAAGCCCATTTCGCGCGGTAACGTCAGCGCTGCCTGTCGCCCCCTCGCGAAGCCATGCGGCCTATGCTATGCTTGGGGGCAGCAGGAGCGGCCATGACTTACGAACGCCATGTGAAATTATTCAAGGATGGTCGTAGCCAGGCGGTGCGCATTCCGCGCGAGTTCGAACTGCCGGGTGAGGACGCCATCATGCGCAAGGAAGGCGCGCGCATCGTCATCGAAGCCGCGCCCCTTCCTTCACTGCTGGAACGGTTGAAAGCGCTCGATCCCATCGACGAGGATTTCGGCCCACTAGGCGACGGTCCGGCCGAACCCGTTACCCTGTGACGCATGTTCCTGCTGGACACCAATATCCTTTCCGATCTTGTGCGCCATCCTCAAGGAGTCGTTCCGGCGCAAATCGCTGCTGTCGGCGAGCGGGCGGTCGCGACCAGCGTCATCGTCGCCGCAGAGCTGCGCTATGGGGCGGAACGGCGCGGGTCTGCACGACTGACGGAACAGCTGGAAACGATCTTGGCGCTGCTCCCCATCCTGCCGCGCTGCATGTCGCGTCTTTCGCCTGTCTGCCGGACACGATAGGAAGGGGCGGGCGGTGGTGCGCCTGAGGGAGGCGGGCCGATATGCGGGACGATGCCGACAGGGTTGCGGATGACGGTGGAAGCGGCGCGGGCAGCCTGATGCTGCGCGAGGCCGGCGAAGCGGCGGCGGCGGCCGGGCGCTTCCTGGCGCGCAACGGCGCGGCGCTCGCG
>DAMDPH010000123.1:0-2875 GCA_032082785.1 Sphingobium sp.
GGCAATGCGGGCGCGCAACCGGCTGCTCGCCGACCTGCGCAGCGCCGATCCCGGCTGGCTGACCGCGCTGGAGGCGCAAATGGGCGAACATGGCGATGCGCTCGCCCGCGCCCGCGCCGATCTGGTCGACAGGCTGAACCTGGAGCTGGCGCAGCAGAGCGACGCGCCCTTTGCCCGGCCGTCACTGGCGATCGAGGGCGGCGAGGGTGATGGGGGCGAGGAACCGCTGGAGCGGCGGCTGGCGATTGGGCGGCGGCGCGATGCGGCGGCGGGGCGCACCTTGTCCGGCCCGCACCGGCAGGATCTGGCCGTC
Source organism: Sphingobium sp. (assembly GCA_032082785.1). Lineage (GTDB taxonomy): Bacteria > Pseudomonadota > Alphaproteobacteria > Sphingomonadales > Sphingomonadaceae > Sphingobium. The sequence goes on from DAMDPH010000123.1 coordinate 314, forward strand.
ACACATGTCGCCAAGAATCAGCCCGCCGCCCTCTGTTCGACCGGCGAGCAAAAGGCGCTGCTGCTGTCTATCCTGCTGGCCCATGCCGCGCTGGTCGCCGAGCGGCGCGGGCAGCCGCCGGTGCTTCTGCTCGACGAAGTTGCGGCTCATCTCGACCCATCCCGGCGCGCCGCGCTGTTCGAGCGCTTGCGTGCGACGGGCGGGCAGATATGGATGACCGGGACCGAAGCGGGGCTCTTCAGCGAGCTGCCGCGCGCGACGCGATTCGAGATAACGGCCGGCAGGCTCTTTCGTTCCGCAGCATGACGCGCCGCCAACACGATTCATCGCTCGGCTATTTTCTTCCCGCCGCACCTCTGACCTAAGGAACCGCATCGGGGTTCTACGTAAGTTCGGGCGGGGTCGCACCACATGATCGCTTGTTTTCGCGCAGCTTTTTCTGCGCTTCTTGTCGCGCTGACGGTCTTGGCCGCTACACCGGCGACCGCAGGCGTTCTGCAATGCGTCCCCTTTGCCCGTCAGGTTTCCGGCATCGATATTTACGGCAATGCCAATACCTGGTGGTCGCAGGCCGAAGGTCGCTATGACCGCGGCCATGAACCCCGCGTCGGCGCCGTGCTGGCCTTCTCGGCCAGCCGCGCCATGCCGGTCGGCCATGTCGCCATGGTCAGCCAGATCGTCAACGATCGCGAAGTGCTGCTGACCCATGCCAACTGGTCCTATCGTGGCGGCATCGAGCGTAATGTGCGCGCCATCGACGTGTCGCCGAACAATGACTGGACCGACGTGCGCGTCTGGTACGGCCCGATCGGTGGCCTGGGCAGCCGTTCCAACCCGGCCAAGGGCTTCATCTACGCCGATCAGCCCGACAGCGTCGCGCCGGTGCAGATCGCCCTGGCGGACCGCGCCACCGCCGGCCGCGACCGCGCCGTCGGTGCTTTCTGACCGCTTAACCTTTTCCTAAATTCCGGCCCCTAGAGGGTTGTCCCGATGGGGCGATGCTCGGCAATCATTGAGGCCGCATGATAATCGGGATTTCGCGCTGGGCGGCGCTGTTGCTGCTGTCCGGTCTGACGGCCGCGCCGGCTTTGGGCGCGGAGGCGCTGCAATGCGTGCCCTATGCGCGCATGGTGTCGGGTATCAATCTCTATGGCGATGCGCTGACCTGGTGGGACCAGGCGGCCGAACGCTACAAGCGCGGTTCCGCCCCCAGCGTGGGCGCGGTGCTGGCTTTCCGTCCTTATGGCCCGATGCAGTTGGGGCATGTCGCCGTCGTCAGCCGCCTGCTGGACGCGCGGCGAATCCTGATCCGTCACGCCAACTGGTCCGCACCCGGCGCCATCGAGGAAGATGTGCTGGCGGTGGACGTGTCGGACGCGGGCGACTGGAGCGCGGTGCGGGTGTGGCATAGCGCCACCGGCCAGATGGGCGCGCGCAGCAATCCCGCTTTCGGTTTCATCTACCCGGCCAAGGCAAAGCTGCGCCCGTTCGTGCCCGATCCGGCGCTTGGCGCCAGCATGCGGTTCGCCAATCTGGAGGCGGGCCGCTGGACGCAGGACGGGCCGGTGGCCGTCGCGACGGTCAATGCCAGGGCGGGGAAGAAGGCGCGGAGCCATCGGCGAGCGCCGCGAATCGCTGTCGATCCGTCGGTCGCGCTCGCCGAACTGGGGTCCGCTTCATCCGATTCGATGCTGTCGGACCGGTCGCTGGGCGACATCATCGCCGACGTGCGGCGCGACGCGGCCCTGTAGAGCGGACTTATTCGCCCGCGTCTTCGGTCGCTTCACCGTCCTGCGCCGGATTTTCGAACCAGGCCTCGACCTCGCCCGACAGCTTGATCGTCAGCGGGTTGCCGTGACGGTCGCGGGTCTTGCCGGCGGCGACGCGGATCCAGCCTTCGGAAATGCAATATTCCTCGACATCCTTGCGCTCGCGCCCCTTGAAGCGGATGCCGATCCCACGTTGCAGCACGTCCATGTTGAAATGGGGGCTGCGGGGATTGGTGGAAAGATGGTCGGGGGGCGTATCGCTCATTCACATTGTCCTTGCTGACTATCGCCCGCGCCTAGCGGGCCGGCGCATGGCTCGTCAACCGGGCGCGCCGTCGTCGACGTCGCAGAAGATGCGGCGGATGATCCCCTGATTGAGCCAGGCGCCAAAGCGTCCCTCCGCATCGGCGATGCCGGCAAAGGGGTAGGCGACCGGCAGTTCGTCTACCGCTCCGCTGGCGACGGTCAGCCGCACCATGGCGTCGGGCGCGGTGGTCAGGATGCGGCCCCGCCGGTCGGTCGAGGCGCTGTTGACGCCGACGACATAGCCATCTTCGGCAAAGACCGGGCCGCCGCTGATCCCCGACAATGGACCGTCGCCCATGGGGATGCGCCCATGTTCGGCCCAGGCCAGCACCGGCTGCCCCAATTGCTCCCGCCCGCGCCGCGCGCTGGCCGCGCCGATCAGTTCCGAGAGGACCAGCGTCGGCTTGCCGGCGGGGAAGCCCATGTGAAAGCCGGGCGTGCCCGGTTGCGGCATGGAGGCGGATAGCGGGAGCGCGGCGCGGCTGGG
>DAMDPH010000123.1:2885-9589 GCA_032082785.1 Sphingobium sp.
GCACCAGCGCGGCGTCGCTTTCCCGGCTTTCGACGATGCGCGAGACGGGCCGGGCGTAGCGCCCATCCTCCAGCCCCACGCGGTTGCATCCATGCGTCACATGCTCGGCGGTCAGCCAGGCGCCGTCGCGATCCACCGCAAAGGCGGTGCCCATACTGTCCATCGGCCCGCCCGGCCGATCCTCTATAACGAAACTCTCATCGCCCCAGCGCGGCAGCGGCCGGCGCGGGGAGCGCGGGTCGAACGTCTCCACCTGAAGCGCCTCGGGCCGCTCGACCTCCCACCCGAGGACAAGCAGCAGCAGCATGCCGCCCAAGGCCCAGGGCAGGCAGCCGCGCCCGGACCGCGCCATGGTCAGCCCGCCACGGCGGCGGCGGTGAGGCAGGCAATGGCCGCCTTCATCATGGCCAGGAAAATGGCTGCGGACCGCTCATTGGCTTCGATCCGGCTGGAGAGCGACCCGAGCAGGAAATCGACGAAGCGAAAGGCGATCAGTTGCAGCGTCAGCGTGACGCTGCCCCAGATCACCACGTCCCACACATTGACCGACCCGGCGAGGCAGAAGCCCAGCGGCACCGCCAGCCCCAGCGCCGCGCCGCCGAGCGAGATGGCCGCCGCTTCATTGCCGCCACGGATCAGCGTGAATTCGTCATGCGGCGTGATCCACATGTACAGCGCCATCGCCGCCATCCAGACCAGCGTGGCGCTGAGCAGGTGCAGCAGCAGGATCGGAAGGCCGGAGAGCAGGCTCTGGACCACGGGCATGGGATCGGTCATGCCGCAGCAATGCCGCAACCCGCCGCCCGGTTCAATGGCGCGCGGATTGCGGCGGAAAAAGCCGGCTCAGCGGCAGATGCGCACCCGCACGTCGCGATGGCGGTAGCGGTCATAGCGCCACTCGCTCCAGCAGCGCGCACGATGGCGATAGGCGGTGCGATAATGGCGGCGATGCCCGCGCCAGTCACGCCGGTCGCGATGATAGCGCCGGTCGCCGCGCCGATAATCGCCGCGCCAACCATCGCGCGGACCGTCCCAGCCATAGCCGCGATCGCGATAATGCTGCGCCTGCGCCGGCGCGGCGGTCATGGTGAAGGCCGCCATGGCGAGGCCGAGGACGGCGCCGCCTTTCCAGAAAAGGGTCATGCTTTCTCTCCTCATCCAGGCCCCGAAGGACCGTGGGAGAAGAGATGCGCCTTGCCGGCTGAACTGGCTGAAAACATGATTGTCAGCCTTTGTTCAGTGACTTAGCTGCCGGCTTCAAACCGCCCGGCCGCGCGCTTCAGCCCTGGCGCAGCGCCTCTTCGCCGGCTTGCATATAGTCGCGCGTGATCGGCAGGGTGCGGCGGTCGCAGGCATATTGGACCTGGAAATTGACCATGCCGCCATGTTCGAACACGGTGGCCGCCCCGGCAAGGTAGAAGGTCCACAGGCGAAAGAAGCGCTCGTCATAAAGGGCGACGATCTCGGCCTTGTGCGCCATCGTCCGCTCATACCATTGGCGGATGGTGAGGCCGTAATGGAGGCGCAGCACCTCCACATCGGTGATCATCAGCCGCGTGCCCTCGCTGCCCGCCACCATTTCCGACAGAGCGGGGATATAGCCGCCGGGGAAGATATATTTCTGCGTGAAGGCGTCGGTGATCCCCGGCCCGGCGACGCGGCCGATGGTGTGGATCAGCATCACCCCGTCGTCGGTCAGCAGCTCCCGGCATTTGTTGTAGAAAGTGCGGTAATGGGCGGTGCCGACATGTTCGAACATGCCAACCGACACGATGCGGTCGAACCGCTCCTTCATGTCGCGATAGTCGACCAGCTCGAAGCGGACATGATCGGCAACCCCGGCCTCCTGCGCGCGCTGGCGGGCGACCTTGAGCTGTTCCTGCGACAGGGTGATGCCGGTCACGTCGACGCCGAACTTCCTGTGCAGATACAGCGCCATGCCGCCCCAGCCACAGCCAATGTCCAGCACCTTCATACCGGGCTTCAGGTGCAGCTTCGCTGCGATATGCGCCTTCTTGTCCTCCTGCGCCTGTTCCAGGCTGATGCCGGCGTCATTCTCGCCATCGGGGAAATAGGCGCAGCTATATTGGCGGTCCCGGTCGAGGAAGAGGGCGTAGAGCGCGCCCGACAGGTCATAATGATGGGCGACATTCGCCTTCGACCGGCTGCGATGATTGAAGCGCCATAATTTCTGCCGGGCGGTCTTGAAGCTGCGGTGCAGCAGCCCCTTGGCGTCGATCGACTTGCCCTTTTCCCAGGGGTTGTTGGCGCGGATCATGGAGATGAATTCCATGATGCCGCCGCCCTCGATCGACACCCGCCCGTCAATATAGGCTTCCGCCATGCCCAGCCGGGGATCGCGCACAATGTCGAACGGCACGCGCGCATCGTGGAAGCGCAGTGTCAGCGGCGGGAAGGCCGGATCGGGCGTGCCGACCGTGCCACTGCGCCCGTCATGATAAAGGATGGTCAGCCGGCCGCGGGTGACCAGCCTGCGAAGAACCCGCTCGAATAATCTCATGCCGCCACCCTGTCAGGTCGTTCCGCATCCGTCAAATACCGGCATACCAATCATAGCCGGCATAATCCTCCCAAAAGCCGCCCTTGCCCCGGCCGATGCCGTTGAGCCGGTCCACAGCCTCTATCTCCATGAGATATTTGGCATGTTTATAGCCCAGCTGGCGCTCCACCCGCAGCCGCACCGGCGCGCCATTGGCGACGCTGAGCGGTTTGTCGTTGAGCGCGAAGGCAAGGATGGTCTGGGGATGGAAGGCATCGGTGAGGTCAACGCTCTCATAATAGGGCCGTCCGCCGCCCATATCGTCGGCGCAGCGGAAGACGAGATAGCGGGCCTGCGAGCGCAGCCGCGCGGCGTCGAGGATCAGCTTGAGCGGCACGCCCCGCCATTTGCCGATCGCGCTCCAGCCCTCGACACAGTCATGGCGGGTGATCTGTTCGCGATGCGGCATGGCGTGGAGTTGCGCCAGCGACAGCGACAGCTCGCGCCCGACCAGCCCGTGGATGCGCAGCCGCCAGTCGGCAAAGCCGTTGCGCCACAGCGCCTTATATTCGGGCGTATTGGGGTTGGCGGTGCCATTGGCGCGGAAGATGGGCGAAATCTGGTCGGGCCGGAATTCCTGCGCCAGCGCGTCGCGCGCCATCAGGCTGCGCTGCGCCCATTTGTGGAAATTTTCGGCCGAGAACAGCACTTCTCGAAAGCTCTCGTTGCGCGCCAGTCGGTCGCATCCGGCAAGGCTGGCGGCGGCGCCGAGGATCAGGGTGCGGCGGTTGAGGATCATGGCCGTTCCTCCGTCAGGCGCTGCCGCCCGCTGATCATGCCGCGCAACTGATCGATCGGTCCCGACAGCAGCACCATCACGATATGGACGAGCAGGAAGGCCACCAGCGCGAAGGCAGCGATGAAATGGATCGACCGCGCCGACTGCCGCCCGCCCCACATGTCGGCGAGGAAAGGCCAGGCCGCGTTCATGCCCGGCGACATGGTCAGCCCGGTGAAGATCAGCGTCGGCAGCAACAGGAAGATGACGCCGACATAGCTCGCTTTTTGCAGCACATTATAGCGCAGCGCCGCCGCGCCGGTGGGAAAGCGCAGCAGCGCATGATCCTTGATATCCTGCCACACATGGCGCGGCGCCACATCCTGCCGCGTCAGGGCCAGGTCGCGCGTCACATGGCGATTGGCGAGGCTCCAGATCATATAGGCGAGCAGCGCAAAGGCGAAGATCGGCGCGGCGGTCAGGTGCCAGTGCCGCGAAAGCGCCAGATTATAATAAGCGGGCAGGGTGATCCAGCTGCCGAACCGGTCGAGCGTCAGCCAGGCATGATCGAAATTGGCCCCATAGGCGCCCCAGTAGAGGCGGGGATGCGCGTTGAAAATGCCAAGCCCGCTGGTGAACAGCACATAGAGCAAGAGCGCGTTGATCCAGTGCCACAGCCGCGTCGACAGGCGATGACGCCTGACAAAGCCGCTTCCCCCCATCTCCTCTTCCATCGCGTCTCTCTATCCTCCTTCATCCCCCCGCCGGCGCGGGCGCGGTGCCCGCTTGGCGGCTATAGCACTGTAACCAAAGTGCAACATTATCGCTGAAATGAATTGAAATAAATTTCCGCCCTCTTTGCAAGCGAACTTTGCGATCCTAAATGGCGATCACGTGATCTGGATGCGGATGACGCCCTCTAGCTCCCAAGAGACGGAGAAGAGGAAGTAGGAGGAATTATGGGTTCATTTCATAATTCCGATGCATCGAACCTGAACGCCGGATGAATATTCAAGTCTTGGCGAAATAATAAATATCGAGGACTTTATGAAGACTGTGATTTTCGCAGCCGTTGCTGCTGCCGCTGCTTTTTCCGCTCCTGCCTTCGCTCAGGACGCTGCGCCCTTCACCGGACCGCGCGCTGGCGTCACCCTGGGTTGGGACAAGATGGGTGGTGAAGATGGTTTCGCCTATGGCGTCACCGCCGGTTACGACCTGGCGCTCGCGCCCCGCATCGTCGGCGGCGTCGAAGTGAGCCTGGGCGACAGCACCGTCGACGACACCGGCCTGGACGTCAGCCGTGACCTCGCCGCCTCGCTGCGCGCCGGCTATGTCCTGACCCCGCGCGTGATGGCGTTCGGCAAGGTCGGCTATGCCTCGACCCGCTTCGAAGTGGCCGGTGACGGCGCCGCGCTGGAAGGCGTGCGTTATGGCGGCGGTCTGGAATTCGCCGCGACCCCGAACAGCTATATCTCGGCCGAATATCAGCGCACCGAATATGAGCAGAACATCGGTGGCCGTGACGCCGCGATGATCGGCGTCGGCTTCCGCTTCTAATCCCTTTTCGGGTCGCAAAGCCGAAGGGCGGTCCTGCGGGGCCGCCCTTTTTTTATTTGCTGCCAGCGTCAGCCCGGCAGCGGCGCCAGGTCTGGATCGACCCAGCGGCGTCGGGCTTCGCTCGACATCAGGCGGTCGCGGGACCAGTGGGTCAGCGGCCAGTCCTTGTCGCCCAGCGGCGAGGCGGTCAGCGCCCTGTCGAGCGCGTCGGCCGGGGCGATGTCCGCCGGCAGCCCGGCGAGCAGGTGCCGCGTCATGTGCAGCGATGCTAGCGTGATCGTCTCATGATAGCCGGCGCTGTCGCTGTTCACGCCGCCGACGCTGATATTATAGCGGCGGATCATGTCGGGCATGTCGCGTTCCGGCAGCAGGTCGGGCCGGCGCAGGATCAGCCAGATCGCCATCGCGACATGAGCGGCATGCGTCCATTCCGCCTTGGGCAGGGTGCAGGCGCAAAAGCGCGTCGCCAGCCGCTCTATCTCCGCATCGGTCATCTGCCCCTGTCCCCTCCCCGGAGCGACGCCGTCAGCCGATCGCGGCCTGCTTCTCCGCCGCCAGCCGATCCAGTTCGGCGCGGCTCTTCTTCTCGCTCGCCGATTTCAGCTGGCCGCAGGCCGCCATGATGTCGCGCCCGCGGGGGGTGCGCACCGGGGCGGAGATGCCGCCTTCGAACACGATGTCGGAAAAGCGCTTGATCCGCTCCGGCGTCGAACATTGATAGTCGGTGCCGGGCCAGGGGTTGAAGGGGATCAGATTGACCTTCGCCGGCAGCTTATAGTGCCGCAGCAGCCGCACCAGTTCGCGCGCATCCTCGTCGCTGTCATTCTTGTCGCGGATCATCACATATTCGAAGGTGATGCGGCGGGCATTATTGGCGCTGGGATAATCGGCGCAGGCCTGCAACAGCTCTTCAATGCCATATTTGCGGTTGAGCGGGACCAGCTCGTCGCGCACATCCTTGGTCACGCCATGGAGCGACACCGCCAGATTGACGCCGATCTCTTCGCCCGCGCGCGCCATCATCGGGATGACGCCGGAGGTAGAGAGGGTGATGCGCCGCTTCGACAAGGCGAGGCCGTCGCCATCCATCACGACCTTGAGCGCGTCGCGCACATGGTCGAAATTATAGAGCGGCTCGCCCATGCCCATCATGACGATATTGGTGAGCATGCGGCCGTCGGGTGTATATTGCGGTGCGTCGTCCGCCTCGTCATCCTGCCCGCTCGCCATATTGCCGCGCGGCCATTCGCCCAGCGCGTCGCGGGCCAGCATGACCTGGCCGACAATCTCGCCCGGCGTCAGGTTGCGCACCAGCCGCATCGTGCCGGTGTGGCAGAAACGGCAGTTGAGCGTGCAGCCGACCTGGCTCGATACGCACAGCGTGCCCCGGTCCGCATCGGGGATGAAGACCATCTCATAATCCTGGCCATCGTCCGACCGCAGCAGCCATTTGCGGGTGCCGTCGCTCGACAGCTGCGCCTCCACCACCTGCGGGCGGCCCACGACGAAGCGCTCCGCCATCCAGCCGCGCATCGGCTTGGCGAGGTCGGTCATCGCGTCGAAATCGGTTTCACCACGATGGTAGAGCCAGTGGAACAGCTGTTTGGAGCGCAGCTTGGCCTGTTTCGCGTCCAGTCCCGCTTCCTCCAGCACCGCCTTGATCTGCGGCCGGGCGAGGCCCATCAGGTCGACGCGGCCATCCTCGCGCGGCGTCACCGCACGGGGCACGGGCACAGGGTCGATAGCGCCGGGAATCGGCATGAGCGGGTTGGCGGCTGTCTGCATCGCGCGCACATAGTCGATCCGCGCCCTTTTTTAAAGCGTAACTGGCGGATCGGCAAAGAGCCGGCGGCGCGGGTCAGCGCAGCC
>DAMDPH010000124.1:0-7574 GCA_032082785.1 Sphingobium sp.
GCAGGCCGCGACGATCCCCCGCCCCCGGCCAGCCCGCGCTTTGCCTCCGCATTGGCGGGATCGAGCGCCAGCGCGCGGCGATAAGCCTGGTTGGCAAGATCCTGCCGCCCCTTGGCCTGCCAATATTTGCCCTGCTGCAACAGGGCGGCGACACCGGGCACTTCAGCAAGGGCGAGCGGCGCGCTCCCCAGCATGAGCGCGAGGATCGCGCCCCCGGTCATCCATGCACCAGCCTTGGTCATTCCGAGTCCTCCTGGCCGAGGCGTCGGCGCTGTTGTCGGCTGAGATAGAGATAGAGCGGACCAGCCAGCAGCAGCGCGGCGAACAGGCCAAAGGCCGCCATCAGCAGCGGACGCTGACTCAGCCAATAGGCGGCCTTCATCCAGAAGGGCAGATAGCCGACCCAATAGCGCGACCCGACGGCGAAACTCGCCATGCCATCGCCATTGGTGACCGCCAGGTCGCCCTGTATCTGCGCGTTGATGCGCGTGTCGGCCATGCCTTCCACCAATTGCGGCAGCGCGCGCGGATCGTCCGCCAGCAACGCGACGACGCTGCGCCCGCCCTCGAACGGACTCTCGAAGCCGACAATGCCGCTGAAACCCTCGGCACCGGCAACGAACTGCTCCGCTTCGGGCTGGCCCGATCGGTCGAACGGCGAGAAGAAGGCGAATACCCGCTCGACCGCATTGCGCTCACCCACGCGCAGGCGGCCATCGACATAACGGACGGGCGCATCGCCGAACAATTGGGCGGATGCCGCGACGCTGCTCGCGCCGATCACCAATATGTCGCGGCCGGCGAGCCGGTCGGGATCGATGCTGCTGGCGACGGTCACATGAGTCACGGCCGCGCCGGTGCTGTCGCCCATCCGTCCCATCAGCGTCAGAAAGGCTTCAACCGCGCCGAGGGAAGGCTGCGCGCCCATCACCACCGTCGTCTCCGCAAGATCGGGTCGCACGGTGAAGGGATAGCCTGCGCTCGCAAAGGTGGCGAGGTCGGGCATCCGCAGGGCATGATAGGCGCTGCTGAAGTCGATGCGGCTGGTCGGCGCAATGCTGACCCGCACATTTTCAGGCAGCGTGCCCTCGCACCGCTTCTTGTCGGCAATGATCAGGTTATAGTCGAAGATCAGCTCATTCTGGCCGAACAGATTATAGCGCGGCAGGACGAGCGAGGCCGAACTATATTGCGACGTCGCGCCCTGCTTGCCGAACAGGCCATACCACCAATGGGTGCCCGCCAGCGGCAGCGTGCGCAGATATTGACCGTTGATCGACACATCCAGGCGCGAGGCCCGCCGGTCGAGCCAGGACGCTGCCGGATAGCGATAGCCAAGGTCCAGTCGGCCACCCTGACGCGGCCAGAAGAACAGATCGGGCGCCACGCGGAAGCGCGCGGACAGCGGCCCCGGCGGCAGGCCGATCCCCTGCAACGCATTGGCGTTCATGATCTCGCCCAACTGTACCGACCGGTCGGTCGACAGCCAGCGCGGCGCGCCATAGCGGGGATAGGTGGGGATGCGCGCGCCCTCGAAACTCATCTTCGCGCCGCCGAACACGCCGCGCCCGGTCGCGATGACGCCCGCCGCCAGCTTCAGCTCCTGCGCGTTGCGTCCCATGATGACGAGCAGCTCGCCATAGGGATCGCGCGGATTGCGCACCACGGCCGCGCCCGGTCCGGTGACCGGCATGGTCAGCCCGGGAAGGCCGCGATCGCCGCTCAGGAAGACGATGGCATTGCCGCGCGGAATGTCGCTGTAGACGGGACGAAAGGCGAAGCCGCGATAGCTGGCCTGTGCGCCGAACCAGGACGCCAGGCTCGCCGCCGCTTCCAGCTCCGCCCCGCGCGGCGCACCGGCAAAGACGAAGGGCAGCGTCAACGCCTTGTTGTCGTGGCGATCGAAAAAGGGTCGCGGCAGCCGCCCCAGATCCGGGCCGATGGCGAGCGTCTGCGTCGTCAGGTCGAACCAGGACCGCACATTGGAGATATTGGCCCAGAGCGAACTGTGGAACGGATCCTCGCAATCGCGGGCATAATGGCCGATCAGCCGCAGGTTGAGCTGATTGTCGCCGGGCAGGAACAGCGCGGGATTGACGGGGATCGTCAGATTCTGCCCCGCGGCCTCGCCGGGACGCAGCGCGATGGTCCGCACCACTTCGCCGTTCAGCAGCACGACCAGTTGGCTAAGATCCCCCAACATCGCGGGCGACCAGGCGAAATTGAGCGTCAGCGTCGCGTCGGTGACGACGCTGTTCGCCCGCACGCCGAACGGAATACCGATTTCGCCGCGCGTGCCGGCAAGGCGGATAGGCGACTTGACCTGAAGATCGCGGAAACTCAGCCGCTGACGGCTGGTGCCTCCTGCGGTGGCCGCCGGCGCCTGTGCACTTGTCTGTGCGCTTGCCTGCTGCTGCGCGAGCGCCGGCGCGGGCCGCATCGCGGCCATTGCGCCCCCCAGCAGCAGCGCCAGCATCGCCGCACGGCTGGCGATGGCGGCCGCCTTCTTCGTTGCGACCCGCTGCGCCTTCTGCACCCGGCGCTCCGACCGGTTGAGCCGGAACAACCGCTTGATCGTCATATAGTCCACCACGATAATATCCCCCAAGGAGCGCAGAGCGGAAACCGGGCGGCGCGGCGCCTCCGGCTCCCACGCGTCCGCGCGGCCGAGCACGGCGCGCACCAATTGGCGCGCCGCGACGGCATCCAGTTCCTGAAACCGCAAATTGACCTCGCCCCGGTCGAAACGGACCGTGTCCACGGCGATGGTCAGCTTTTCATCCCCCATCGGCAGCGACACGTGCGATACGCGCCGATCGCGCAGCGGGAAGTCGGTCGGTATGGCGATTGCGACGCCGCCCATCGAAATATCGATGGTGGTCGAATCCAGCACATGGCCATCTTCCAGATAGAGCGTGACCGGTAGCTGCGAATTGATGCGGATATATTCGCGCGCCTGCCGCGTCTCGCGCCCGACCGACACCGCCGCGATCAGGATGATGAGGCTGAAGGTCGCCCAGATCACGTTCAGCAGCAGCGTATCGGTCTGGATGTTGAACAGATGCGGGAAGAACAGCCGCTTCGCCACGCCAAGCAGAATCGCCAGCACGATCAGCGCGATACAGATAAGGTGCGGCTTCACCGTCGCCAGATCGAAATAGGTGCGGTCGAGCAGACTGCCCTTGTCGGTGACGTTGAACTTGCCCTTGCGCGGCTGGAACAGCGTCAGCACCGTCGGCTTGACGAGATGGAAGGCCAGGATCGTCTCGTAAATTTCGCCCCAGAAAGGCCGCCGCTCGCCGCCTTGCGTGATGCCTGACGAGGCCATCGAACAGAAAAGATGCGGCAGCGCATAGGCAAAGATCATCGATGCCGAGGCGTGAATGATATTCTGGCCCAGGATGAGATAGGCGAGCGGGCTGGTCAGGAAGACGATGCGCGGCAGCGGAAACTGGAAATGCAGCATCGCGTTCAGGTAACAAAGCCGCTGTTGCCAGCTGAGCCCCGGGCCGAACAGCGGATTGTCGATGCGCAAAATCTGCGTCATGCCACGCGCCCAGCGGATACGCTGGCCGATGTGCAGCACCAGCCGCTCGGTCGCCAGGCCAGCCGACAGGCGTGCGCCGATATAGGCGGTGTTCCAGCCCATTCGTTGCAGCTTCAGCGCGGTGTGGGCGTCCTCGGTCACCGTCTCGCCGGCAAAGCCGTTGGTCTGCGCCAGCGCATCGCGCCGGATGATGGCGCAGGAGCCGCAGAAGAAGGTGGCGTTCCACAGATCATTGCCCGACTGGACCGCGCCGTAGAAGAGGTCGCCTTCGCCCGGCAGGTCGCGGACGGTGCCCAGGTTGCGCTGGGCAGGATCGGGCGAATAGAAATGGTGCGGCGTCTGCATCAGCGCCAGCTTGGGATCGCGCGGGAACCAGCCGACCGTCATCTGCAAAAAGGCGCGGGTGGGCACATGGTCGCAATCGAAGATCGCGATCAGATCGCCCTGCGTCTTCTTCATCGCGGCGTTCAAGTTGCCGGCCTTGGCGTGCAGATTGTCCGCCCGCGTCAGATAGCCGCAGCCCGCCTGCCGCGCGAAGGCCTGAAAATCGGGGCGGCGGCCGTCGTCCAGAATATAGACGCGGAACCGGTCCGCCGGATAGTCCATGTCCATCGCCGCGAACACGGTGTTGCGGACGATGTCGAGGCTTTCATTATAGGTGGGGATATAGACGTCGACGAACGGCCATTGCTCCGGCTCGCCGGCAATCTCCACCACTTCGCGGTCGAGCGGCCAGCCGGTCTGGAGAAAACCCAGCACCAGGATCAGCCAGGCATAGACTTCGGCCAGATAGAGCCCGCTGCCGAGCGCGCCCTCCAGGAAGGTTCCGAACTCCAGCGTCGCCGTCGTTCGCCAGAACAGATAACGGGTCGACACCAGCACCGACAGAATGGCAAGGATCAGCAGCGCCTTGCGCGTGCGCAGCCGGGCCAGCGCGATCGCGCCGACGATGGTGACGCCAGCAAAGAGCCATTGCGCATTCAGGTCCAGCGGCACCGTGATCGCCATGATCCCGGCCAGCAGCGCAAGGCCCAGCAGAGCCAGCCGCCCCGCACGCTTCACCCCCTCGCTCATGCAAGGCCCTCCACGCGGGTGCCAAGGCCGCATCGGGCTTCGACGGCCTCCGCCAGCTTTTCCAGATCGGCCAGGGCGACGCTCGCCGGCGCGAACTTGGCCAATCCCTCGAACATCGCGGCGGCTTCGTTGACCGCCTCGTCCCGCCGCACCGTGCCGAGCAGCTTGTCGCCGAACAGTTCGCGCAGGAAGATATGCGAATGGCGCGACAGGCGATGCGTGTCGTCCAGATGATTCAGCACGAACACCGTCTTGGGCAGGTCGACCGTCGGGCCATCGGCCGCGATCTTCGACAGCACCGCCAGCGCGCCCGGGCGCGGCTGCAAGGTGCAGAGATGCAGCGCCGCATGCGGCATCAGCAGGTCGCGCATCTCGCGGTCGCCCGCCGCGACATCGACGATATAGAGCGTATCCCCGCCAAAGGCTTCCGCGCCCGCGGCCAGCCCTTCGCGAAAAGCCGCGTCCTGCGCCAGTTCATAGCCGGAATAAAGCTGCACGCCCGCCACGGCAACGGCATCGGCCCCGGTCGCGCCGAGCGGCGGCAGCGCCTGCGAGGGCAACAGGCCGAAATAGAGTTTCAGCGCATCCTGATAGGTCAGGTCGATGGCGCTGACTTCATGGCCTCGTTTTGCCAGATGGATCGCCATCTGCGCGGCGATGAAGCTGGTTCCCACGCCCCCCTTGGGCGAATGGCACAGAATGAGCGGCATCAGCCGGCCTGTCCTTTGTTCGTCTGCGAAAGCTGGCCAAGGAAGTCGCGCAGATTATCGCGCGGCCGGTCGGCTGCGGTTTGCTGCGACTGACCATATTGCCCGAACAGGCTGGTCACCGCCGCGCCGGGACGTGCCGCCGGCTTGGCGTCCTGCGCCCGCGCCGACCGCACCTCTGCCTCGCGCTCTTCCAGCCTCGTGCGCTGCTTGCCCACGACCCGCTCGTCGGTCAGCACCGCTTCAAATATGGGCCAAAGCTCCATATCCGCGAATGAGTCGGAGAATTCCCGATAGCGGAATTCCTTCCGCCCCATCCGATTCAAAAGACTATCAACATCAGCACGCATAGGCCCGATCTCCCTTGAAACCGCCGTTAGCGGCTAGACTTAAATGGTAAAGCAAATCTTTACGGAAGAAGACGCTAAATATTTCAGTGTCGCAAATATGCAGCACAGGACTTTAACGCTTCTGGTTAATACGCCTTCGATGCGCCAGTTCTTCCATGGCAGCATTGGCGCCATCTATTTTTCTTGATCCAGATCAAGATTATTGATTGTTGCTGCGAAATGACAGCGGCTGGACTCATGCGATAATTGCGTTTCGCTCCTCGGATTAACCGCCATCATCCGGCACCACAGCCGCATTCACCGCGTTATCGCTCGCGATTCGGCGGTTAAAAGTCGGACAAGAAGATCCTGGCCATCCGGGCCGCCCGACTGACGCGGACCGGAATTTCTTGAATGATGCCCGTCCTCTCGCCAAAGTGGCGCCAAGCGCATCGCCGGCTGTCCCGGCCGGTGCAATCGCGTCCGGCCGGCAGGGCTGGGCGCAGAATGAAATCGGGCGGGTGCGCGACTGCGCACCCCTCAAGCCCGCGATATTGAAGAAGGAATTGACCCGTCGTGCTGCACATCCGCCGATCGCCCCAACCCCGCGACCCGCGTCATACAGCATCGAAGGGAGGCCGTGCATGATGGTGCGGCGGAGGAGGAGGGATCGCTTTTCCGTCCTGCGCAGCTTCCTGCACAGTGAAGCCGCCGGCGGCGTCCTGCTGATGATCGCCGCCGCGCTCGCCATGCTGGTCGCCAACAGCGCGCTCGCCAATCGTTATTTCCACGGCCTGCATACGCCGGTCGGGCCGATGTCGCTGCTGCACTGGATCAATGACGGGCTGATGGCGATCTTCTTCCTGATGGTCGGGCTGGAGATCAAGCGCGAGCTGATCGACGGGCATCTGTCGAGCTGGACCGACCGCGCCCTGCCGACCATCGCGGCGATCGGCGGCATGGCGCTGCCGGCGATGGTCTATCTCGCGGTCGTGACGACGACGCCGGGCCTCGCGCGCGGCTGGGCGATCCCGGCGGCCACCGACATCGCCTTTGCCATCGGCGTGATGGCGCTGCTCGGCCCGCGCGTGCCGACCTCGCTCAAACTCTTCCTCACCAGCGTCGCCATCGTCGACGATATGGGCGCGGTCGCGATCATCGCGCTCGCCTATACGACCCAGATCAACGGGCTGGCGCTGCTGTGCGCGCTCATCGTCATGGCCACGATGGCGGCGCTCAGCCGCCTTGGCGTCACCCGGCTGCTGCCCTATCTGGTGCTCGCCGCGCTTCTGTGGCTGGCCGTGCTGCTGTCGGGCGTTCATGCGACCATCGCCGGCGTGCTTGCCGCCAGCCTCATCCCCATCCGCGCCGAGCCGGGCGCGCCCGACGATGCGGAAAGCCCGCTGCACCGGCTGGAACATGCGCTTCAGCCCTGGGTCGCCTATGTCATCGTGCCGATCTTCGGCTTCGCCAATGCGGGCGTGTCATTCGCCGGCATGGGGCTGCAACATCTGTTCGCGCCGCTGCCGCTCGGCATTGCGGCGGGCCTGTTCATCGGCAAGCAGGTCGGCGTCTTTTCCGCGCTCTGGCTGTGCGTGCGCCTGGGCATCAGCCCCAAGCCGGGCGGCTCCAACTGGATGCAGATCTATGGCGTCTGCCTGCTCTGCGGCATCGGCTTCACCATGAGCCTGTTCATCGGCGGCCTCGCCTTCAGCAATCCCTTGCTGGTGGACGAGGTGAAGATCGGCGTGCTGGGCGGCTCCGTACTCTCGGCCATTGTCGGCTATCTGGTGCTGCTGCGCGCCGGCCGCCATTGCGAGCGGCGCTCGTCCGCCAGCTAAGCGGCCGCCAGCTGAGGGGCGCGGCCGGCGGGTCACGCCGGCCGGCCTCCCGTCCCTTGTCCAGACTGTCGCCGAT
>DAMDPH010000124.1:7584-9521 GCA_032082785.1 Sphingobium sp.
CCCGTTGGTGGACACGCCCGCCATCTCCGTCACCGGCTTGAGCACGGCGGTGCCGCCGATGCGGCGCGTCGTGCCAGCCGCCACCGTGTCGTGCAGGTCGTCGCTGCCGCGAAACTCGGCCCAGGCCCGCTCCGCCAGCGCCGGATCGCGCCGCTGCGCCGCGGCATAGGCGGTGAAGCGGCTATGCGCGGATTTGAGCGCCCGGCCGCGCCCCGGCTGCCCGGTCTTGGCCTGGAACGCTTCGGGACTGGCATTATAATAAGCGCAATAGTCCAGCCACCGCTCGCGATAGGCCGGCTCGTCCAGCAGCTCCAGCAGCTCGGCGGTGATCTCGAACACGCCGAACACGCCGTTCAGGTGGCTGACGCTGACATGATCGCCCGGTCCGACGAAGCGCCCGGTCGCCAGCTCATAGGGCGCGCCGCCCGCGAACCAGCCCTGTTTCAGGGCCGCGATCGATCGCATGCCGTTGACGATCCGGTCGCGCCATTTGGTGTCGCGCGTCCGCTCCCATTCGGTGAGCCAGGCGGCGATGAAGGAGCCCCAGCTGGTGCCGAACTGCACGAACACCTGCCCCTGCGGCAGCGGCGCGTCGGCCCGCACCGCACTATTGCCGCCCGGCGGCGCGGAAGCGGCCGGCCGCGCATCCACCTTGCGGCCGATGTCGACGCGCTGGAGCGTATAGTCGCTGTCGTTGAGCGCGCGCATCAGGTCGCCGGACCGCTCATCGGTGGTCATGAAATAATGGATGCGGCGATAGGCGGCGTTGGACACGCGCGGCTGTTTGGAACTGTCGCCCCAATGCTGCACGCCATGGCGGGTGCCAAAGCCGCGATAGGGGCCGATATGATAGACATCGACTTCGCCGGTATGGCGCGTCATCGCTTCGGCCATGCGGAACAGGTCGCCCCGCCCGCTGCGCAGGAAAGCATACCAGAGCCACAGGTCGGTCGACAGCTCGCTATTGTCCCACGCATAGCCGCCAATATCATAGCGCCAGACATGGCGATCCTCGTCATAGGCGTGCATCACATCGCCATAATTCCAGAAGCCATACCAGCGCCGCTCCTCGACCTGACCGATATAGAAGTCGATCAGCGCCTCCTCCCGCGTCTCGATGGTGCGGCGCGCGGGCGTCGACCGGTCGGGCAGGCCCCAGGGACCGAAGACACCGGCGGCATGGACGCGCGCCGGCGGGCAGATCAGGCGCGGCTGATAGGCCAATGTGAAAGCCATCTGCGCAAGGCTCTGGCGCGATGGCGTCTGCGGCAGCGCCCAGAGCATGAACTCGGTCGTGCGGGCGATGCCATGCGCCGTGCCCCAGCCCTTTTCATAATCCTCATAAGTGACGTCGAGGCCGCGATTTTCCTTGAAATGATCGTCCATGCCCAGACCATCATGATAAAAGCGCATGTCCATCGCCGGGGCGTCGGGCGCATGATACCAGATGGCGAACTCCGACGCCTCGTCGGCCGCATGGCTGATGTCCAGCCGGCCGGGGCAGCGCTGCCAGAAATCCTTGACGCCAAAGCCGACGCCGCCCGATGGCCCGCCGACATAGCCAAAGCCCGGCGCCCGGTCGGCGCTGTCCACGTCGATCCAGCCATGGCCGCCCTTGGTGCGCTTGGTGATGGCGAAACCGTCGGCATTGGGCTGCGACAGGCGGAAATCGCCCCAGGCGGGAATGAATTGCAGATTGTCGCGCACCGGCGCGGGCAGCTGCGCCACCGGCGGCGTGGCGCGCCCTTCGACCTGCGCGTCGCGGAACGCCTCGCCACTGTCGCGGCGGAGGCCGGTAAGCGGCCGTACCGCCTCCCCCCACAGGCCGCCATCGGGTCCGGCGAAGCGGATATGGCGGTCATGCAGCGCATCGCGCATCGGCACTTTGCCCGTCAGCCCCAGTCCGCGCAAAAAATCCTTCTCGGGATCGCCGTCGA
>DAMDPH010000125.1:0-9414 GCA_032082785.1 Sphingobium sp.
GGCGCGCTGCTGCTGCCCCCGTCTGCCCAGCCCCCGTCCGCTAAGCCCCCGCGCGTCGCGCCGACGCTACCCGCCACGCCCACGCCGCGCCTGCCGGTGCAGCCATTGCCCGACACCGGCACCACCCCGTCGGGCCAGCGCTGATTAACGGCGCGCGTCGAAGCGGGCGCGGGCGGCCTCGACGCTGGCCAGATGCTGCTCTGCCCACATCCACACGCCGCAAAAGGCGGCGCTGAGGCTGTTGCCAAGCGGCGTCAGCCCATATTCGACCTTGGGCGGAACCACCGGATGGACCGTGCGCGTCACCAGCCCGTCGCGCTCCATCTGGCGCAGCGTCTGGGTCAGCATCTTCTGGCTGATCCCTTCCACCTGATCGGCGATGCGGGTGAAGCGCAGCGTGCCTTTCTCCTCCAGCAGTTCCAGCACCAGCAGCGTCCATTTATCCGCCACTCGGCCGATCAGATCATTGACCAGCCGCTCGATTCGCGGATCGGCGGGCAGCGTCGCTTCGGGCATCGACCGGGCCTGCGCAGCGGCATCATGTTCGGCCAGAACAGGGGCGGGGGCCATATCTGCCATTTCTTACCTCTTGGTGCCTAAGGCACTTTGCGGTGCCGTCTTTGCAAGCGAAGACATAGGCCTAGATTGGGTGTCACGCCATCTCTCCAGACGAAAAGGAAGACCCCATGACACCTTCAGGCCATTGCATCCTCATCACCGGCGGCGGCTCGGGCATCGGCGCCGCGCTGGCGCATGAATTTCACGCGGCGGGCAATCAGGTCATCATCGCCGGCCGCCGCCAGTCGGCGCTCGACGCGGTCGTTGCCGACCATCCCGGCATGGCGGCCATGACGCTCGACATGGCCGACCCGGCGGCGATCACCGCCTTCGCACAGGCGCTTGTGGCGCGCTTCCCGGCGCTGAACGCCGTGCTGCTCAATGCCGGGGTCATGGTGGTCGAGGACAAGATCGATCTCGACATTGCCGAAGCGACGGTCGCCACCAATCTGCTCGGCCCGATCCGCCTCACCCATGCGCTGCTCCCGCATCTGGAGGCGCAGCCGGCGGCGACCATCCTCACCGTGTCATCCGGCCTCGCCTTCGTGCCGCTGGCCGCGACGCCCACCTACAGCGCCACCAAGGCGGCGATCCACAGCTGGTCGCAGTCGCTGCGCCATCAATTGCGCGGCGGCCCGGTCGAGCTGGTGGAGATCGCGCCGCCCGGCGTGCAGACCGATCTGATGCCCGGCCATGCCGACAATCCGCAGATGATGCCGCTCGACGCCTTCATCGCCGAGACCATGGCGCTGTTGCGCCAGCAGCCGACGCCGCCGGAAATCTGCGTCGAGCGGGTGAAGATCCTGCGGGAGGCGGAGCGGCGCGGCGATTATGATCAGGTCTTTGCAATGCTCAATCAGCCGCACTGACCCTGTCGGTAGTGGCGGGGGCCGGGGGCGGTAGCGGGAACAGGCGGACAAAGCGCTCCGCCAGCGCCCGGTCGCCCTCCAGCCGCAGCGCCGGAGCGACATCCTCGAACCGCTGCCCGCCATAGAGGACGGCGGCGAGCGCATTGGGGTCGCCCGACAGGATACAGTCCGCGTCGGGCGCCTCGCCCCGGTCGGCGGTAAAATCCCCCTGCGCCAGCTCGGCGCAAAAGTGCTCCTCGCCAAAATGCAGGGCGATCACGCCGCTCAGATCGCCGATGGCCGCCCGGTCGATCATGGTCCGCATCGACAGGATCACCGACACATTGCTCATCGGCAGCCCCGGCCGCATCGTCGGCGAACGACAGGCCCAGCGGCCCAGCACGCTGAACAATATCTCCGACTCGCGGCCCCAGTCGGTCAGCTCGTAAATCTGGCTCGCGGCGGGCGGGGGGAGGCGGCGGCGGATGAGAATGCTCGCCGCTTCCAGCTCCTCCAGCCGCTGCGTCAGCACATTGGCGCTGATTCCGGGCAGGCTGGCGCGCAGGTCCGTGAAGCGCTTGGGGCCGAGCAGCAATTCCCGCATGATCGGCATCGCCCAGCGGTCGCCGATCAGATCCAGCGCATGGGCCGTCGCGCAGCCGTCCTGATAAGCCCTTTTCTTGCTGCCGCCACTCATTGGTTATCTTTTCTAACTAACATATTGCATAATCTAAGTATCAGGTTCACAAAGTTCAAGGCGGTGAGTCGGCAGGTGCCTGCCCCGACCGACCTGCCCACAAGGCCCGACCTGCTTTAGAAGGAGAGAGAGGATGGCTGACCAACAGACGCCCCGCATGATCTTCGTCAACCTGCCCGTTCGCGACCTGCCTGCCTCCATCGCCTTTTACGAGGCGGTCGGCGCGGTGCCGAACCCGGACTTCGCCGATGACAGCGCCCAGATGATGAGCTTTTCGGAGACGATCCACGCCATGCTGCTGACGCATGAGCGATTCAGCAGCTTCACCCCGCGCGCAATCCCCGACGCGCATCAGACCGCGCAGATGCTGCTCGCGCTGAGCGAAACCAGCCGCGACGCTGTCGACGCCATGGTCGAGCGCGCGCTGGCCGCCGGCGGCACCGAACCCAATTCGCGCCAGGATCATGGCTTCATGTATGGCCGCAATTTCGCCGATCCGGACGGCCATATCTGGGAAGTCGCCTGGATGGACCTCGCCGCCGCGCTGGCCGGCAAGGAGGCCGCCGCCGCCTGACGCCCCGTTCGCAAAGGAGAGACAAGATGCACTATATCGAAGGCTTTCTGGTTCCGGTGCCCAAGGGCAACAGGCAACGCTATGAAGAGGTTGCGGCCTATGCCGCCGCCATCTTCATCGAACATGGCGCGCTGCGCGTGGTCGAATGCTGGGGCGACGATATAAAGCCCGGCAAGGTCAACGACTTCCGCACCGCCGTCATCGCCGAGGAGGAGGAAGAGGTCGTCTTCTCCTGGATCGAATGGCCCGACCGCGCGACCCGCGATACCGGCAGCGAAAAGGTGATGAAGGACGCCCGCATGCAGCCCAAGGAGGGGGAGGAAATGCCCTTTTCCGGCGCGCGGCTCATCTATGGCGGCTTTTCCGTCATCCTCGACGAACAGCGCTGACCCTCAAGGAGACAAGCGATGACACAGATTGAAGGCCGCTTCTTCTGGTATGAACTGATGACCAGCGACCCGGAGGCCGCGCTCGCCTTCTATGGCGATGTCGTCGGCTGGACCGCGCAGCCCTTCGACAGCGAGGGGACCGACGGCCCCTATCATGTGCTGACGGGCAGCGCCGGCGCGATGGGCGGGCTGATGGCCATCCCCGACGAGGCGAAGGAATGCGGCATGACCCCCTGGTGGGGCGGCTATGTCGCTTCGGCGGATGTGGATGCCGATGCCGATCGGCTGGCGCGGGCCGGCGGCAGCATCCGTCGCCCGGCCGAGGATATTCCCGGCGTCGGCCGTTTTGCGGTGATGGGCGATCCGGGCGGCGCGACCTTCATGCTGCTCAAGGGCTCCAGTCCCGAGCCTTTCCCTGTGGCGCCGCCGATGGCGACGGGCCATGTCGGCTGGCACGAACTCTATAGCGGCGCGTTCGACGCGGACCTCGCCTTCTACACCGGACAGCTGGGATGGTCGAAGGGCGACGCCATGGATATGGGCGAGATGGGCAGCTACCAGCTTGTCTCGCAGACCGGCGGCAGTGACTTTACGAGCATGACCGGCGGCATCATGCCGTGCCCGGCGGTGATGCCGGCGCCGGTCTGGCTCTTCTATTTCAGCGTCGGCGACATAGACGAGGCGGCGCGTCGGGTGGAGGCGGGCGGCGGGACGCTGCTCAACGGCCCGATGGAAGTGCCCGGCGGCGCCTGGATCCTCCAGGCCAGCGATCCGCAAGGCGCGATGTTCGCGCTGGTCGGCATGCGCGCGGGCCAGGGCGAAGCGGGATGAGCCGGATCTCGCCCTGCCTCTGGTATGATGGCGCAGCGGAGGAGGCGGCGCGCCTCTATGTCGGGATATTCGGCGGATCGGTCGACCATATCAGCCCTTATCCCGAAAATAGCGGCGCGCCCGTCTCCTATCCGGCGGGCACGGCGATGCTGGTCGAATTCACCCTGTTCGGCCAAAGCTATCAGGCGCTGAACGGCGGCCCGCAATTTCATTTTACCGAAGCGGTGTCGCTGTCGGTGCGCTGCGCCGATCAGGCCGAACTCGACCGCCATTTCGATGCGCTGACCGCCGATGGCGGCGCACCGGGGCCGTGCGGCTGGCTCAAGGACCGATATGGCCTCTCCTGGCAACTTGTCCCCGCCGCGGTGGAGGCGATGCAGCGCAGCGGCGACCGGGCGGGCATCGGTCGCATGATGCAGGCGATGATGCAGATGCAAAAGCTCGACCTGGCGGCGCTGACCGCCGCCTTTGAAGGAGAAACCCCATGAGCGACGCCCCGTTCGACCTGACGATCAGCTGTAGCATCGATGCCCCGCGCGAGATCGTCTGGAAAGTGTGGACCGACCTCAAGGCCGACTGGTTCTGTCCCAAGCCCTGGCGCGCGGAAATCGTGGAGGAGGATCTGCGTCCTGGCGGCCGCAGTGCCGTCAGGATGCACGGCCCCGATGGCGAGGATAGCGGCGTGATGGAGGGCGTGGTGCTGGATGTCGTGCCGGGCGAGCGGGTCGTGACCACCGACGCCTATGCCGCCGGCTGGGTGCCGCAGACGCCTTTCATCACCGCCATCTGGACTTTCGAGGAAGAAGGCGACGGCACCCGCTTTACCGCCACCGCCCGCCACTGGGACGCGGCGGGCCGGCAGCGGCATGAGGAGATGGGCTTTCACCCCGGCTGGGACCAGATGGCCGCCCAGTTCAAGGCGATGTGCGAACAGTCGGCGGTGCAGGCCTGAGAAGGGGCGGGGCGCACCGAAGCCCGGCCCTTCCTTTAAGGACGAACCTGTTCCCCGGGTAAGGCCAGGGCCAGCCTCGTCCTGGCCGTTACCGCAATGGCCTCCTACTGCGCCTTCGCCACTTCCACCGCATAGATGGCGGGCTTCCCCTCGATATTGCTGCGATAGACGATCCAGCGGCCGTCGGGGGTGAAATGCTGGTTCGGTTCGAGCGTATAGTCATGCGCCGACAGGTCGACCAGCCGCTCCGTCTCCAGCGTGCCGGTGGCGATCAGCTGCTGCGCATCCAGCGTCTCGCGCGCCCGGGCGCTGTCGTCGGGGCGGGGGTGGAAGAGGCTGATATATTTGCCGTCATTGCTGCCGTCGCCGGAGAAATAGGCGGCCTTGGGCGCCGAGCTGAAATGATAGGAGCCTTGTTCGGGCTTGAGCGCATACCAGCGGCGCGCGCCGCTGATCGCGTCATGCCCGGCGAGCCAGCGCACCCCCTGCGGCATGATCAGGTCATACCAGATGGTGCGGCCGTCCGGCGCCCAATATTCATGGCCGGCAATCTCGCCCTGCATGGTCCGCTGGTGGATCTTGGTCTTGCCGCTGCCATCGGCGCGGATGGTCCAGATGCGATCGACCTGATGCCACGGCCCTTCATGGCAATACATCATCAGCTGGGGATCGGTGGGGGAGAATTGCACATGGTTCAGCCAGTCCTTGGACTGGGTAACGGTGCGCCGTTCGCCAGTGCGGATGTCGATGGTGAAAATTTCCATCGGCACGCCGGCATTCAGTCGCGCGTCCATCCACTGCGCTTTGGCCTCGGCAAAGCTTAACGGGCGGCCGTCCGGCCCGGTGCCGGCATAGGAGGGGGAGCCGGTCTTGGGATCGCGCTTGCCCTGTGCGGCGATGGCCGGCGGCGGCGGTTCCAGCTCGCGATGGCCGGCGAGCAGCGTGTCGTCGGCATTGATGGATTCGATGCGCCCGCCCGGCAGTTCGGCGATGCGGCGGCGCTTGCCGCTGTCCAGATCGACCGACCATACGACGGACGGCCCTTCATTCTCGGTGCTGCCGCTGGGATTGGTGGTGTAATAGGCGACATTGCCGCGATAGCCGGTGAAGAGCAGGCGATCGACCTTCTCCTTGAGCACCAGCCGGGTTTTCCAGCTGCCGACGTCGGCGACCCTGATCCCCTCGGGCGTCAGGTAGATCATCCGCTTACCGTCTGGCGTGAAGGGATTATAGTTGAAATAGAGGGCATAATTGCCGGGGCGGTCATCCACCCGCACGATCCGGTGGCCGGTCTTGGCGTCCGTCCATTGCGCCGGAGCCTCGGGCGCGGCCGCCGGTGCCGCGCTTGCCCCGATCAGCGCAACCGCTGCCCACATTGCCAGATGCCGTCCTGCCATGGATCCTCCCGATGCCGTTTTGTAGGATGGAATACCGCATAGCGGGACGATTGCAAAGGCGGAAGGGCGACCGCTCCCGGATTGCGTCTGAGACGCGCTGTGGTGGGCCGCGTTTGGCGAGCGGCAGCCGGCAGCGCTCGACAAGATCCTGCCCCGCTCGTCAGCACCCGGGGCGCGCGCAAAGCCTGTCCACCTCCGAAGACGAAGAGTGCCGTAATTTCCGTATCTTGGCAGCGAAAGCGGCGGCCAAGACCGCCCTCGCGGTCACCGGCCTGGCGGATCGGCGCGCGCGCAGGCGCCATCCCTGTCGAATCGCCTTGGAAGTCGGCCCATGCTTCTGATAGCGGATAGGCCATGCCCAGTACGCCCGCCGCCGCCGCCCGTCAGATCCTCGTTCGCCTTCAGGAAGTCATGGCCGCGCGCACCAGCGCCCAGGCCAAGCTGAACAAGGTGGTCGAGATTATCGGCGAATCCCTCTCCAGCGAGGTCTGCTCCATCTATCTGGTGCGCGAGGGGCTGCTGGAACTGTTCGCGACGCGCGGGCTCAAGCAGGAAGCCGTCCATGTGACGCGCATGGCAATGGGGGAGGGGCTGGTCGGCCTGATCGCCACCAATGTCGAAACGCTCAACCTGGACGAGGCCGCCGCCCATCCCGACTTCAGCTATCGTCCCGAAACGGGCGAAGACATGTTCCACAGCTTCGCCGGCGTGCCCATCGTCCGGCGCGAGCGTTCCATCGGCGTCCTCTGCGTCCAGCATGTCGAGCCGCGCCGCTATGAGGAAGTGGAGATAGAGGCGCTCCAGACGGTGGCGATGGTGATGTCCGAACTCATCGCCAATGCCGAACTCGCCGATGACGGCCCGCTGGACAGCCGGGTTCAGGATACCGGCTCGTCGGTGCTGCATGGCCTGCAACTGGTCATGGGCATGGCGCGCGGCCATATCGTCTTCCACCAGCCGCGCGTAAATATCGAACATACGGTCGCGGAAGATACCGAGGCCGAGCGGCAGCGCGTCATCTCCGCCTTCACCAAGATGCGCGAGCAGATCGACCGGATGACCGGCGCGGCCGAATTCGGCACCGAGGGCGAGCATCAGGAGGTGCTCGAAACCTACAAGATGTTCGCTTATGATGAAGGCTGGATCCGACGCATCAACGAGGCGATCGACAGCGGCCTCACCGCCGAGGCGGCGGTCGAGCGGGTGCAGCAGCGCACCCGGATGCGGATGCGCCAGATTGACGATCCGCTGTTGCAGGATCGGATGCACGATCTGGAGGATATGGCGAACCGCCTGTTGCGGATCGTCTCGGGCCAGCTCGGCACCGCCGCGCAGCTGGGCCTGCGGCAGGACGCCATTCTGGTCGCGCGCAATCTCGGACCCGCCGAACTGCTGGAATATGACCGCCGCCGGCTCAAGGGCGTGATCCTGGAGGAAGGATCGCTGACCGCCCATGTCACCATCGTCGCACGCGCCATGGGCGTGCCGGTGCTGGGCCGCGTGCGCGACATTCGCCATCAGGTGAATGAAGGCGATCTCGTGCTGATGGACGTCGCCGCCAATTCGCTGCTGATCCGCCCGACCGCCGACATGGACGAGGCGTTCGAAAATAAGCTGCACGTCACCCAGAAGCGCCGGGCGGAATTTGCCGCACTGCGCGACCTGCCGTCGGTGACGCAGGATGGCGCGCGCATCGAATTGATGGTCAATGCCGGCCTGCGCGAGGATGCGCAGGCGCTCGATCTCGTCGGCGCGGACGGCATCGGCCTGTTCCGCACCGAATTTCAGTTCCTCGTATCGGCCACCCTGCCGCAGCGCGAGAAGCAGCAGCGCTTGTACAAAGATGTGCTGGACGCCGCCGGCGACCGTCCCGTCATCTTCCGCACCGTCGACATCGGCGGCGACAAGGCGCTGCCCTATATGCAGCGCGACGATGACGAGCATGAGGATAATCCCGCGATGGGCTGGCGCGCGCTGCGGCTGGCGCTCGATCGCGACGCCCTCATGAAGGCGCAGGCGCGTGCCCTGCTGGAGGCGAGCGCGGGCAAGACGCTTTATGTCATGTTCCCGATGGTGTCGGAACCTTGGGAGTTTGACGAGGCGCGCGCGCTGGTCGAGCATCAGCGCGCCTGGCTCCAGTCGCAACGCAAGAAGCTGCCGGTCGCCGTCCGCTATGGCGCGATGCTGGAAGTGCCCGCCCTTGCCGAAGTGCTGGACCTGTTGCTGCCCAAGCTCGATTTCCTGTCGATCGGCACCAATGACCTGACGCAATTTCTGTTCGCCGCCGATCGGTCCCATCCCAAGCTCGCCGAACGCTATGACTGGCTCAGCCTCGCCATCATGCGCTTCCTCGACCGGGTGGTGCGGATCTGCGAGGGGCATGAGGTGCCGGTCGGCGTCTGTGGCGAGATGGGGGGGCGCACGCTGGAGGCGATGGCGCTCATCGGGCTGGGCATCCGCCGGCTGTCGATCACGCCCGCTTCGGTCGGTCCGGTCAAGGCGATGATCCGCTCCGTTGACGTCGGCGCGCTTCAGGCGCATCTGCGCAGCCTGCTGGACAAGGGCGAGACGGACATTCGCGGCGCTCTAACCTCTTGGGCGGCAGAGCGGAAAATTGAACTGAGTTAACCTTGTCGGCGCCGTTGACAATCCCGTCCCGGCAATGAGACAAGGCCCGCCTTCGAAGGTCGCGGAGCAGCATGGCAGACGAACCAGAACTCGAAACCGGTGCCACCGATGCGCCGGAGGCGCAGCCCGATACCCCCGGCGTGCGTTTGCGCGCCGCGCGGGAGGCGCAGGGTCTTTCCATTCAGGACATCGCCACCCGCACGCGCATTGCGCAGCGGCAGCTGGAGGCGATCGAGCGGGACGATTATGCCGCCTTGCCGGGCATCCCCTATGCGGTCGGTTTTGCCCGCGCCTATGCCCGGTCGGTCGACCTGGACGAGGTGGCGATCGCCGCCGACGTGCGTAACGCTGTCCATAACAGCGACATGGGCAGCCACCGCTATGAGGCGTTCGAGCCGGCCGATCCCGCCCGCGTGCCGTCCCGCACGCTCGCCTGGACGGCGGCGGCCATCGCCCTGCTGGTGATCGGCGGCTTCGTCCTGTGGCGCGCGCTGCTGCTGACGCCGCCCACGGCCGAGGAAATCGCGCAGGATCGCCCGG
>DAMDPH010000126.1:0-9402 GCA_032082785.1 Sphingobium sp.
CGTGCCGGCCAGCTGCGCCTCCAGATCCCAGAGCGCGCAGTCCAACGCATTGCGCGCCGCGCCGGGTGGCAGCAGCGTCAGCAGCGCCTCGCGCCCGGCGCCGCCCTCGACCGCCGCGCGCACCGTTTCGATCTCCGAAATGGTGCCCGCGATCGACTCGCCATAGCGGGGATAGGGCGTGCATTCGCCATGGCCGATGCGGCCCTCCTGCTCGATGGCGACGGTGACGACTTCGGCAACCGTGCGGGTGCCGCGCGAGATGCGGAAGGGCGTGCTGAGCGGGAAAGATTCGCCATAGGCGGTCAGATGTCTCGACATGGGTTCCTCAACGGGCCGGCGGCATGTCGCCGATCAAATGTGCGATAAAGGGCTCGACGCCGAAACGATAGGGGTCGGAGCAGGGAAGGCCGTGGGCGTCGGCGGTACGGGCGCAGAGCGCCTGCGCCTCCGCCTCCGGCAGCGCCGACGTGTTGAGCGCGATGCCGATGGCGCGCACATCGCTGTTGGTGAGCCGCGCGGTTTGCAGGTTCGCCTCCAGGCAGGTGGCGAGGTCGGGCAGCTGATAATGGGGCAGGCCGCGCATATGGGCGCGCGAGGGATCGTGGCACAGCAGCAGCGCGTCGGGCTGCGCGCCATGCAGCAGGCCGGTGGAAACGCCGGCGAAAGAGGGGTGGAAGAGCGAACCCTGCCCCTCGATCAGATCCCAGCCGCCATCCTCCCGCGCGGGGGACAGTTGCTCGATTGCGCCGGATATGAAGTCGGCCACCACCGCGTCGAGCGGCACGCCGTCGCCCGCGATCAGGATGCCGGTCTGGCCGGTGGCGCGGAAATTGGCGGGGATGCCGCGCTCGCTAAGGCCGCGCGCGAGGCAGAGGGTGGCGTACATCTTGCCGACCGAGCAGTCGGTGCCGACCGTCAGCAGCCGCTTGCCCGCACGCCGCTTGCCGGTGCCGACCGGGATGTCGGGGCGGGGATCGCGCACGTCATGCAGCTGGCGGCCCAGCCGCGCCGCCGCTTCGGCCAGGCGCGGTTCGTCCTTGAGCCGCTGGTGCAGGCCGGAGGCGATGTCCAGCCCCGCCTCCAGCGCCGCCAGCGCATCCTCGACCAGCGCCTCGCCCAGCCGGCCGCCGGCATTGGCGATGCCCAGCACCAATGTGCGCGCGCCCGCTTCGACCGCCTCGGCAAAGCTCAGGCGCGGCAGGTTCAGGGTCAGGGCGCAATCGTCATAGCGAAATTCGCCGACGCAGATATCGGGCCGGAACACGGCCAAACCACGGGAGGTCTTGATACCGACATCGTCGTTGGAATGACCGAGATAGAGAAGATAGGGCGTTGCAATCATGACGGCGTGAGGCTCGCAGGCTGGAGGAGGGGGCACCCTATCGCCGCGCCGGCGCCTTCCCCAATATCGAAGGCCCCATCACCTATAGCTTCACGCTATAGCGTCTCGATCACCGTCGAAAGCAGCGCCAGAAATTCGGCGGCCGCGCGGGAGGGCGGGCGATCCTGAAGATAGACGGCGTTGATGTCGAAGGTGATCGCCGGTTGCAGCGGCCGCCAGGCCAACCCCGCCGCCAGCGACGCCTGCGCGGTGAAATTGTCGACGATGGCCATGCCGACGCCCGCCCGCACCAGCCCCGCCGCGACATAATAGGTGCGCGCCGACAGCAGTTCGTTCAGCACCACATCCTGCCGGTGCAGTTCGGCCGACAGGACATGGCCGATCGGGCCGCTCTGCACCGGGCTGATGAATTTCTGACCGCGCAATTCCTCCAGATGCAGGCGCGGCGGTGCGCCGGGCAGATCCTCCTCGCGATAGAGCAGCACCAGTTCGCCTTCGCCGATCACCTGATGCGCCACCGGGGCGGCGGCCGGCACTTCGAAGCTGATCGCGATATCGGTTTCGCGCGCATAGAGTTTGCGCACCATTTCATCATGATGCAGCGTCTGAAGGTCGAAGCTGACGGTTTCATGATCCTCCAGGAAGCGCGCCACCGCATCGGGCACCGCGCCAAGGCCAAGCGAGGGCAGGGCGGAGATGCGCAGCAGCCCGCCGCGCCCCTGCCGCAGATTCTGGCAGATCTGCCGCAGTGAGCGCACCCGGTCCTGTATGTCGGCGACTTCGGCGAACAGCGTGCGGGCATCCTGCGTCGGGATGAGCCGGCCCTTGGCGCGTTCGAACAGCGTCAGGCCGATCGACCGTTCGGCATGGCGCAGCACCTTGGTCACGGACGGCTGGGAGACGTTGAGCGACCGGGCGGCGGCGCTGACGGTGCCGTGCAGATAGACGGCGTGGAAAATCTCGATCTGGCGCAGGTTCATGCCGCCTCCCTGGGTGCGGCGGAGGCTTTGCTCGCTCTCCGCTTCCCTTTCGCTATGCCTCGCGGTTATAGCCGGTGCAACAGGCGCCACTGGACGGCGGGCGGCGCATGGGAAATCTTGGTTCGGCCGTGCCGCGCTCTGGGCGGCCTGATTGGGAGACTCTGCCTCATGCCGCCTTCGCCCGCTTCATCCCGCCGCCGCCCTATGCTGCGCCCGCTGTTGCTGGCGGCGGCGATGCTCGCCGTGCCGCAGCTGGCCGCGGCCGAGGAGGAGGCCGACCTGCTGATCAGCGGCGGCACCATCTATGACGGGAGCGAGGGCAAGCCCTTTGTCGGCGACGTCGCGATCAAGGGCGACCGGATCGTCTATGTCGGCCCGGCCAAGCGCCTGACCGCCGCCAAGCGCGTCGATGCGCGCGGCATGATCGTGTCGCCGGGCTTTATCGACGCTCACACCCATGCCGATCATTTCCTGCGCGCGCCCGATCCGGCGACCCGGCTCAACGCCGCCTGGCTGAACCAGGGAGCGACCACGGTGGTGATCGGCGTCGATGGCTATGGCTCCCCAAATATCGCCGATTATGCGGGCAAGCTGGCCGCGTCGGGGATCGGCACCAACATCATCCCCTTTGTCGGCTTCGGATCGGTGCGCCGGCAGGTGCTGGGCCGCGATGCGCGGGCGCCCGATGCGCAGGAGCTGGGCGCGATGAAGGCGCTGGTGGCCAAGGGCATGTGCGAAGGGGCGAGCGGCTTTTCGACCGGGCTGTTCTACGCGCCGCAGAGCTTCGCCAAGACCGAGGAGGTGATCGCGCTCGCCCGCGAGGCGGCGATCCGGGGCGGGCTGTATGATACGCATCAGCGCGATGAGTCGAGCTATAGCATCGGCCTGCTCGGGTCGGTGCGCGAGGCGATCCGCATCGGGCGGGAAGCGGGGATGCCGGTCCATTTCGCGCATCTGAAAGCGCTGGGCGTCGACGTTCACGGGCAGGCGGGCGCGGTGGTCAAGGAGATTGACGAGGCGCGGGCGCAGGGTGTGAACGTGACCGCCGACCAATATCCCTGGCTCGCCTCCGGCTCCAGCCTGGACGCGTCGCTGCTGCCGCGCTGGGCGGTGGATGGTGGATCGAAGGCGCTGCTGGCCCGGCTCGACGTGCCCGAGACGCTGGCGCGCATCCGCACCGAAATGGTGGAAAATCTGCGACGGCGCGGCGGGGCGGAGGCGTTGCTGCTGATCGCGCCGGACGAGACGTGGACCGGCAAAACGCTGGCGGAGATGGCGACGAGCTGGCAGCTCGATCCGATCGACGCGGCGCTGCGCATCATCCGCCAGAGCGCGCAAAGCCCGGGCGAGCGGGGCACGGCGGTGGCCAGCTTCAACATGATGCAGGCCGATGTCGACCTGCTGATGCGGCAACCCTGGATGGTGACATCGTCCGACGGGTCACAGGGCCATCCGAGGATGTTTGCGACCTTCCCGGAAAAATATGTGAAATATGTGCGGGAGCGGAAGGTGATCGATCTCCAAACCTTCATTCGCCAGTCGACCGGGCGGACGGCCGATATCTACAAGGTGCGCGATCGGGGTTATTTGCGGCCGGGCTATTTCGCCGATGTGCTGGTGTTCGATCCTAAAGGCTTCGCGCCGCGCGCCACCTATATCAAGCCGCGCGAACTCAGCGTCGGGGTGAAGGCGCTGTTCGTCAACGGGCAGGAAGCGTTGCGGGACAGCCAGGTGACGGGCGTTGCCGCCGGTCGCGCGCTGCTGCGGCCCAAGCCGGGCCATTGTCCCTGACGAGGCGGATAAAGCTGCGATGTAGACAAGAAGGCCCGGCATTGTCCGGGCCTTTTTTTGGTCAGGCCAGCCGCTGCCCCGGAAAATAGGAAACGCAACAGGGGTGCGACAGGAGACGCTGTTTTTCCCAACAGCCAAGTCATTGAAAAAGCGGCGCAGGCTCCGCGCCTGCGCCGCTTAAACTGGTCTGACCGATTTGGCCAATCGCCGGCCGAGGCCGGGAATTGACCCTTATTTTGTGCGGAAGCGCACCCCGACGCGGAAGGAGCGGCCGAGCAGGTCGCTGAAGGTCGAGTTGGCCGACAGGCCGGTTTCGGGCAGCAGGATCGGATCCTTGTCGAACAAGTTGGTGACGTTGAAGAAAAGCTGTCCGTCCGCGCCGCCCACATTCACCTTCGCGGTGAAGTTGAGGTCGGTGTAGAAGGTGCCCTTGATAGAGTTATTGTCGATCGTCGGATTGGCGGCCGTGCTGGCCGGGCAATTGGACGCGCAGACAATATAGGTGTTGTTGTAGGTGCCCGAGCTGACGCCGCGACCCACGGCGCTGATCGAATAGCTGGGGGTGTCGAACGTCGCCGACAGGCGGAAAATCCATTCCGGCGTCCCGCTCGTCTGGCCGCTATTCTGGCCCACCGTATCGGTCGGCGCGGACACACCATTGTCGATGGTGTTTTCCAGATAATTGGTGGCCGTGCCGCGCAGCGTCAGGCTGCTGGAGCTGCTCTTGAACAGCTGGTCCAGCGGGATGCGATAGGCGGCTTCATAGTCGATGCCGCGCACCTTCACCTTCGCGAAGTTGAACGGGCTGGCCGAGACGAAAAAGTCCCGTTCGCCGGTGGGATCGACGATGATGGCGTCGCAAAACTCGCTTAACCCCTCATTGCAGCGACGGGCGATGTCGTCGGCGAAGAACTGGCTGATCGCATCTTCCACCTTGATGCGAAACCAGTCGACCGAGAGAGACAGGCCGGGGATGAAGCGCGGTTGCAGCACGCCGCCCAGGCTGAGCGAATCGGCCTTTTCAGGCGTGAGGTTGAGATTGCCGGTGGTGAGTTCGCGGAAATTCTTGCCCGCATAGGTGTTGCCGACCAGCGCGACCTGCGTGGTGAAAGTGTTGGTCCGCGATGTGCCCGACTGGAACAATTCGTTGAGGTTGGGCGCGCGAATGTCGCGGGAGCGGGTGCCGCGCAGGCGGATGTCGGGAATGGGTTGCCAGGTGAGGCCCGCCTTCCAGGTGGTGACAGAGCCGGAGGTGGAATAGTCGGTCGCCCGAATGGCACCGTTGAAATCGGCGCCAAGGCCGAGCGGCACCACCGTTTCCAGATAGGCTTCCTTGACATTATAGCTGCCGAAGGTCGGGCGGAAATTGCCGACCGACCAGCCGCTCTGGAACTCGGTGGGCACCGCGCCGGAGACTTCCTCCTTGCGATATTCACCGCCGATGGCGAGGCTGACATCGCCGGCCCAGGTGGCGAAGGGGATCATCGACAGGTTGACGCCGGCGACCGTCTGCTTGAACTTCTGGTCGCGATAGGGATCGCCGAGCACCCATTCGACCGCTGCCGGATCGGCGACGCCGATGCCCAGCCGGTTGAGCGGGATACAGCCATTGGTCGGATTGGCGAGGCTGGAACGGCAGACTATGCTGCCATTGGGGGCGAATACCGCGTCCGTCGCCAGCCCCATCCGTTCATTATTCATGATGTCGCGGATCAGTTCATGCGCGTCGGTCTGGCCATATTGGACATAGCTGTCCCAGACGGCATTTTTGCCGAACATCTGAAATTCGCCGCCCGCGCCCACGGCATAGCGCTGGACTTTGCGGGTGCTGTTATTCTTGCGATAGGGCAGGTCCGCCGCCGAAGTGCCCAGCGTGACGGAGGTGACGCCGGTCAGCGCCGCCGGGCCGAGCGCCTGGATCAGATAGGCATTGTCCCCTTGCAGCGTGAAGGTCGCCGCCTGCGGCCCCGAATTGAACAAGGTCTTGTTCCAGTTATAGGAACCTTCGGCAAAGACTTCGATCCAGTCGGCCAGCTCATAGCTCAGCCGGCCGAAAATGCCGCGCCTGTCATCGGTCGCATCGAGGCCGATGCGGCGGCTCTGGTCGTTCAGCTCCCAGTCGCCGCCGACCGTCTGCGATCCGTCGGTGAGCGATCCGAACTGAAATTGACGTGCGTCGCCGCCCTCGGCGAAATAGGTGCCGCGCAGCGAGGCGCCGGTGCCGGTCTGCGACCGGATCACGCCGCCGGGCAGGGTGTTCCACGTACCCGCGCCGCGCACGACCAGGCTGCGGGGCTGGCCGTTGGTGGCGGTGTAATTGGGGTTGGACAGGGTGCGATAGCCCAGCTGATTCCAGTCGCGGTCGACCATGAAAATGCCGTCGCGATGGGCATATTCGGCGGCCAGCAGCACATGGCCGCGACCATCGGCGAAGGCGATGCCCGCCGCGGCGGAGGCGGAATAGTTGAAGCCGTCGCCCTTGTCGGTGATGCCGGAATCAAGGTCGAGCTTGAACCCGGTATATTTCTTGTCGAGGACATAGTTGACCACGCCGGCGACCGCGTCCGAGCCATAAGCGGCCGATGCGCCGCCGGTCACGATTTCCACGCTGCGGATCAGCGATTGCGGGAAGGTGTTGATATCGACCAGCCCGGTGATGGTGGAGCCGACCGAGCGGCGCCCGTCGAGCAGCACCAGCGTGCGCACCTCGCCCAGATTGCGCAGGTTCATGGTGTTGACGCCAGCCAGACCGCTGCTGATCGCCAGGCGCGAGTTGGCGGGACGGGTGCTGCCCGCCAGCGCCGGGATCTGGTTGACGAAGTCGGCGATATTATTCGTCGGCGACTGGTTGAGGATTTCCTGCTGCGACAAGACGGTGAGCGGCGTCGGCGACTGAAAGCCGTCGCGGACCACGCGGGTGCCGGTGACGATGATGTTGGTGGTGGCGGGCAATTCCTCGCCAGCGCCAGCGGCTTGCTGCGTCTGCGCCATCAGCGGCGCGGTCTGCACCAGCGCCAGCGCGGTCATGGCAAGGCCCAGCGCCCGCGCCCGAGGCAGGATGTCGCCGGTCTGCCCGAAAATCATCGTCATGAAGAACCCCCTTTATCTGTTTCAGCCTTTGCAGGGCGCACTCCGAATGTGCGCGGCGTCGCACCGCCACGGACTGATTTTTGTTGCACGGCTGAGGGTTGCGTGGTGCTGGCCATGTCCGACGTCACGCGTCCCCCTGATCAGGCAAGGTCGCCGACGGCCCTGCCGACACTCAAGTTCGATGCAGCGCGGCTTTGCCGCCTTGCATCTTTTGTCATCTGCACGTCATGAATGTACGGGCCGAACAAGGCGGGTCAATAGTATTGATGCCACTCTGTTTTAACAAAGCTATAGCCAAAGGGTATGGCAGTTATTGCAGGCTTTCCCCTGTCGCGAAGTGCGGATAGCCTGAGGCTATGGGCGCCGTCCGGCTTGCTATAGGCCGGTCATTGGGCGGCTGCGATAAGGCTGCGCCTATAAGGCCGTATTTTCAGGGAGTCATCGATGATCCAGCGCCGTTCCTTCCTCCTGGCATCGGCCGCGACCCTGTTGATGGAGGCGGCCAGCCTGGCCAAGCCGCGCATTCGGGGCGGGGCGGCGGCGGGGCGGACGGTGCGGCTGAAGGGCGCGCGGGCGCCGATCGAGATTGTCGAGGACCGGCTGGGCGTGCCGCATGTGCGGGCGCAGTCGCGGCATGACGCTTTTTTCGGGCAGGGCTATCTGGTCGCGCGCGACCGCCTGTTCCAGATGGACCTGAGCCATCGCCGCGCGCTGGGGCGCATGGCCGAAGCGTTCGGGGCGCGTTTCGCCGTGGCCGACCGGGCGGCGCGGCTGTTCCATTATCGCGGCGATATCGACGCGGAGCTGGCATCGCTGCCCGCTGACGTGCTGGACTGCGCGCGCGGCTATGTCGCCGGGGTCAATGCGCGGATCGATGAGCTGGCCGCCGATCCGGCGCAGATGCCGCTCGAATATGGGCTGTTCGGCATCGAGCCGCTGCGCTGGGACGTGCGCGATCTGGTGCGGATACGGGGCGGCGGCATGGGCGATGCCGATGACGAGATCCGCCGCGCCCAATTGCAGGCGCGCGGGCTGCTGGAGCATGACCAGCTGACCGCGCCGCTGCGCCCGGCCTGGTCCTACAGCCCGCCCGAGGGGCTGGATTGCGCCGCCGTGTCGGAAGCCGATCTGGGCATCCTCGCCGAAGCGGCGCGGCCCTTGCCGTTCAGCGATCTGGAACTGGCCTGGTTCGACCGCGACATGGCGCGAGTGGATCAGGCGGGACAGGGGAGCAATGCCTGGACCGTCGCGGGATCGCGCACCGCCACCGGCCGGCCGATCCTGGCCAATGATCCGCATCTGGCCATTGGCGGCGCCAGCCCGCGTCATGTCGTGCATCTGACCGCGCCGGGGCTGGACGTGATAGGGGCGGGCTATCCCGGTCTGCCCGGCATCATGCAGGGCCATACCGACCGCTTCGCCTTTGGCCGCACCAATTTCCACATTGACCAGACCGACCTGTTCATACTGCGCACCGACCCCGCCGACCCGGAACGCTATTGGCATGACGGCCAGTGGAAGGCGTTCGAGCGGGTGGAGGAAAGCATCCCGGTCAAGGACGGCCCGGCCGAGCGGCTGGTGCTGCGCTATGCGCAGGGGCGGCCGGTGATCGCGCAGGATCCGGCGCGTCAGCGCGCCATCGCCTTTGCCACCGTGTCGATGCTGCCCGGCGCCAATATGCAGTTCGCGATCATCGCCATCAATCTGGCGCGGGACTGGGCCTCGCTGCGTCAGGCCTTCGCCATCCATGTGTCGCCGACCAATTTCCATTATGCCGATATCGACGGCAATACCGGCTGGCACACGATCGGCTTTGCGCCCCGGCGGCCCAGGCATGACGGCCTGTTCCCGGCGCCGGGCGACGGCAGTTTCGACTGGACCGGCATCCTCAAGGTGGAGGAGATGCCCCATGTCTATAACCCGCCCGAAGGCTGGTTCGCCTCCGCCAACCAGATGAACCTGCCCGCCGACTATCCCTATAAGGAGCGGATCATCAGTTTCAGCTGGAGCGATCCGTTCCGCTATGACCGGGTGGCCGAAGTGCTGCGCGCGCAGCCGCGGCACAGCGTGGCGCAGAGCGTGGCGCTGCAACATGATGTGCAGTCCCTGCCGGCGCGGGCGCTGCTGGGGCTGTTGCCGGCGCGGCCCTCCGCCGGCGCGGCGGCGGCGGTGGCGCTGCTGCGGCGATGGGATTGCGGC
>DAMDPH010000127.1:0-9395 GCA_032082785.1 Sphingobium sp.
CTGCGCGTCGGCCTCAGCCTGTCGGGCGCGGCGCAGCCGGGGGCGGAGCGGCTGGACGCCGGCCCTGACCTGCAATGGCGACTGCCCCTGCCCCACGTCGCCGCGCGGCTGAATGTCGAATGGCGTCAGAAGATTGCGGGCAAGGCCGCGCCCGCGTCGGGGCTGGCGGTCACGATCGCCGCAGATTTTTGACGCCGGAACCGCCCGTGCAGCTTTCTTATTGGCGCGTTTCGCATTAGGCCGGACCTGTCATGGATCTTTACCTGCCGATTGCGAACCTGTCGGTCAACGCACTGGTCATTGTAGGCCTGGGTGGGCTGGTGGGTCTGCTGTCGGGGATGTTCGGCGTGGGCGGCGGCTTTCTGACGACGCCGCTGCTGATTTTCTACGGCATTCCCCCCACGGTCGCCGCCGCATCGGCCGCCTCGCAGGTGACGGGCGCCAGCGTGTCGAGCGTCGTCACCCATTTCGCGCGCGGCACGGTGGATGTGCGGATGGGCGGCGTGCTGATCGCGGGCGGCGTCGTGGGCGCGGGACTGGGCGTGCTGATCTTCCGCCTGCTCCAGGCTCTGGGGCAGATCGATACGGTGATCGGCATCCTCTATGTGCTGATGCTGGGCGGGATCGGTTCGCTGATGGCCAAGGAGTCGATCCAGGCGCTGATCGCGCTCAAGACCGGCAAGCGTCCCGAAGCGCGCAAGCGGCGGCACCATCCGCTGGTTGCCGCGCTGCCGATGCGCTGGCGCTTCTATCGGTCGGGCCTGTATATCTCGCCGCTGGCGCCGCTGCTGCTGGGGATGGCGACCGGCATCCTCACCATGTTGCTGGGCGTGGGCGGCGGCTTCATCCTCGTGCCCGCCATGCTCTATCTGCTGGGCATGACGACGCAGTCGGTGGTCGGCACGTCGCTGTTCCAGATCCTGTTCGTGACCATGGCGACGACGATGATGCACGCCATGACGACCAAGGCGGTCGATCTGGTGCTGGCGCTGCTGCTGCTGATCGGCAGCGTCACCGGCGCGCAGGTGGGAACGCGGCTGTCCATGTCGATCCGGCCGGAATATCTGCGCATCCTGCTTGCGGCGATCGTGCTGCTGGTGGCGGCGCGCATGGCGCTCGGCCTTGGCTGGCGGCCTGATGAAATCTACACGATCGAGGTGCAATGAGGCCGCGCCTGCTCCTCCCCCTGCGGCGATCCACGCTGCTGCTGCCGGTCCTGCTGCTGCTGGGCGCGGGCGAGCCGCAGCTGGTGCCCGACGTGTCGCAGCGCGAGGTGGAGATACAATATAGTTTCACCGGCGCGGACCTGCTGCTGTTCGGGGCCATCGTCTATCCCGACGGCCGCCGCCCGGAAGGGCCGGCCGACATCGTCGTCGTGCTCAAAGGCCCCGAAGAATCGATCATCATGCGCGAAAAGCAGAAGGTCGCCGGCATCTGGGTCAATGCCGATGAGGCCAATTTCCGTTCCGCCCCCAGCTTCTACGCCATGGCATCGTCGCGGCCGATCGCGCAGATCGTCGACGAGCGCACCGCCGCCATTTACGAGCTGGGCGTCGACAAGCTGCAACTTTCCCCCTCCTCGCTCAACGAAAGCGCGGAGCTGGACCGGTTTCAGGCGGGGCTGGTCGATTTGCGCAAGCGGTCGGGCCTGTTCGTGGAGCGGCCGGGCACGGTGGAGATTACCGACGGCGTCCTCTATCGCGCGCGGCTGCCGCTGTCGGCCCGCGTGATCGTCGGCGATTATACGGCCGAGACCTTTCTGGTGCAAAATGGCCGCGTAGTGGCCGCCGCGGTGCGCGACATCACCGTGCGCAAGTCGGGCTTCGAACAATTTATGGCGGTGGCGGCGAGCCAATGGTCCTTCCTCTACGGGCTGGCGGCGATCGCGCTGGCGGGCGCGATGGGCTGGACCGCCGGCGCCATCGCCCGGCGGATCTGAGCCATGCCGAGCATTCATGATGTCGCCAAGCTGGCCGGCGTGTCGATCAAGACGGTGTCCCGCGTCGTCAACAAGGTGCCGCATGTCAGCGTCGAACTGCGCGAGCGGGTGCAGGCCGCCATCGAGCAGCTGGACTATCGCCCCAACCAGTCGGCGCGGCGGCTGGCGGGCGGGCGGTCCTTCATGATCGCCTATGTCTACAGCAATCCCGCGCCCAGCTATACCGGCGGCATCCAGTCGGGCGCCGCCGCCCGTTGCCGCGACCTTGGCTATCATCTGGTGGTGGAGCCGATCACCGACAGCGGCGAGGAGCGGCTGGACGTGCTGGACCGGCTGGTCGCGACGCTGCGGCCCGATGGCGTGCTGCTGGTGCCGCCGCTGTCGGATGATGCGCCCTTGCTCAGGCGGCTGGCCGATCTCGCCCTGCCCTGCGCGCGGATCGCCGGGTCGGCCGATGCCGCCGGCTTCAACCTGGAAACGCCCGAGCGCGCCGGCGGGCGCATGGTCGCCGATCATCTGGTCGCGCTCGGCCATCGCCGCATCGGCGTCATCACCCCGCCGTCCAGCCACCATGCCGCGCTTCAGCGGGTGGACGGCTTTCGCGACGGGCTGGCCGCCGCCGGCATCGCCGTGGAAGAGGCCTTGTTCGTGCAGGGCCGGTTCGATTTCGCATCGGGCATAGAGGCGGCGGAGCAGCTGCTGCGCCGGGATGACCGGCCGACCGCCATCTTCGCCACCAATGACGATATGGCGCTGGGCGCGCTGACGCTGGCGCACCGGATGGAATATAAGGTGCCCGAGGATCTGTCGGTCGTCGGCTTCGACGATACGCCCGCGGGGCTGAGCAGCTGGCCGCCGCTCACCACGGTGCGGCAGCCGCTGGAAGCGATGGGCCGAGCGGCGATCGAGGCGCTGGTCGACGGCGCGTCGCGGCCGGCGCCGCTGGTCTTCACGCTGGTGCCGCGATCCAGCTCGGGTCCGGCGCCCGAGGGACCGGGCATCCGCTAGACACCGTTGGGGCTGGGCCGATCCTGACGGACGGACCAGCGATGATCCTCCACGAAAAAGGGGCGGAAAGCCTGTGCGGCCCCGCCCCGTTTCCCGTCTGCTCGCGCGCCGCCAGGCGACGCGCGCCGGCATCAGCCGTTCAGCTTGTCCTTGACCGCCTTGGCAGCGGTGAAGCTCAGCTTCTTGGAGGCAGCGATCTGGATCGTCTCGCCGGTGGCCG
The DNA here is from genome assembly GCA_032082785.1 of Sphingobium sp. Taxonomy (GTDB): domain Bacteria; phylum Pseudomonadota; class Alphaproteobacteria; order Sphingomonadales; family Sphingomonadaceae; genus Sphingobium. The sequence continues at coordinate 3,168 of DAMDPH010000127.1, forward strand.
GGTTGCGGCCTTCGCGCGCGGCGCTTTCCTTGACCTTGAACTTGCCGAAACCGTTGAGCGAGACTTCGTCGCCCTTGGCAGCGGCATCGGCGATGGCGGCGAAGACGCCGTCGACCAGCTTGCGGGCGTCGGCCTTCGACACGCCATGGGCGGCGGCCAGGGTTTCTGCGAGATCGCTATTGTTCATTCGAAAGACTCCCAATTAAATCGGTGAGCCCGACATAGCGAGGCCGAAAGGCCCGGTCTATCGGTCAAACGCTGTCCAGACGCCGGAAAAGCGCGAAAAATGCTCTTCTTCCCGGCATTTTATCGTTCAGCGGGCCAGTTTCGCGGCGTAGACATGATTCTCGCCCTCCATATTGGAGCGGAAAACCATCCATTTGCCGTCGGGCGTGAAGGTGATGTTCGGCTCCAGCCGATAGTCATGCTTGCGCATGTCGACGATCTTTTCCGCCTCGAACGTGCCGGGCGACACCAGATCGGCGGCATTGTCGGCATGGATGCCGGCCACGTCGGGAATATCGCGCGGGGTGAAGAGGTAGAGATATTTGCCGTCGGGCGCATGGGCGACCATCTCGCTGTCGCCGCCATCGCCGGAGAAGCGCTGAAGGTCGGGTGACTGGTTGAAATGGACCGACCACTGGTTGCGGTCGAGATTATACCATTTGCGCTTGCCGGTCGCGAGTTCATAGCCGGCGAGCCAGAAGACTTCGCCGCGCGGCGTCTGCAGATCATACCAGATCCACTTGCCGTCGGGTGAGAAGAATTCATGGCCGGCAATTTCCATGTTCATCATCCGCTTGTGGACCAGTTGCTGGCCGGTGCCATCGGTGCGGACGGTCCAGATACGGTCGACCTTATGCCACGGCCCTTCATGGCAATACATGATGAGGCCGGGATCGGTGGGCGAGAATTGGACATGGTTGAGCCAGTCGGTCGAGGCGACCACCACCTTGCGCGCGCCGGTGCGGATGTCGATGGTGAAGATCTCCATCGGGATCTTCGCCTCCAGCCGCTCGTTGAGCCGCACTTCCTTGGCCTCGGCAAAGCTCAGCGGCTTGCCGTCCGGGCCGGTGGCGGCATAATGGGCCTGGCCGAACTGCTGCTTGATTTCGGGCGATCCCTTGGCCTTCTGCGTGCCGTCGGGCTGAAGCGGCCGGTCGCTCGCCGCCCATTGGCCGAGCAGCAGCGTCTCGTCCGCGTTGATCGAGCCGATCGAGCCTTTCTCCACCGTGGCGATCTTGCGCACCTTGCCGCTGTCGATGTCGGCGGCGAAGATGGTGGTCGCGCCCGCCGCATCGTCGCGCCGGCGGCCGGCATAATAGGCCGTGCGGGTCTTGTGGCCGGTGAAGAGCAGCTGGATGTCCTTGCCCTTGACCAGCGGCTTCACGCTCCAGTCGGCCAGCGTCACCACCGAAATGCCATCGGGGGTGGAGATCACCATCTTGTCGCCCTGCGGCGTGTAGCTGTTCTGGTGGAAATAGAGGCTGGCCGCGCCCGGCTGATCGGTGATGCGGACGATCTCATGCCCGGTGAGCGGATCGGTCCACTGCTTCACCGGCTTGGCGAAGGCGACCATGGCGGAGAGGCAGGCGCCCGCCGCCAGAAGCGCCGCCGCGCCGCGCATGCTCTTCATCGTCGGGCTCATCAACTCTCTCCGTTTCCTGGGTCCGCTTGTCAGGGGCGGACGATCTGAAAATTGCGTATCTGTATGTGGCTCAGCGTCGTGCGCAGGCCAAAATGGCCGCGCTCATAGGGCGCGGGATCGGTCATCGTGAACAGGGTCGCCCCGTCGCGCTCCACCGCGATGCGGCGGCCGTCGGCGATCAGGCGCAGGCGGAACCAGCGGTCCGGGACCAGCATGTCGGCCGGGGCGGTGCGGTCATGGTCGGGCAGCAGCGGCCGGTCGCCCGCGCGGCCGACATAGCGGCGCATGCGCGTGGTGCTGTTCCGGTTGCCGCCGATGCCGACATAATAAGTGGTGAGGTCGTCATACGCCTCGAACAGGCCGCTGCGGCGCTGCGCCAGCACCGAGCCGCCGGGCGCCTGCGGGTCGCGCGCCATCCAGAAGGCGTTGACGTCGCTGACATGGTCATTGGCCCCGCCCCGGCTGACGGCGCGCACCTCATAATCGATGGCGACCGGGCCGACCAGTTCGGGCAGGAACCAGACGGTGAGGCCGGCGGCGGTGTCGATGTCGAGGATGCCGTCCTTTGCGCGAACGCGCGCCTGCGGCGAGGCGGCCTCGACGCGCCACTGGCGCAGGCCATGGCGGAAATCATCTTTAAACAGGCGGCGGGGCGCCGCCCGCGCGGCAAGCGGCGCCAGAGCAAGCGACGCGGCGAAGGTACGGCGGTTCAGCATATCCGGTCCGATAGCATGAGGAGCGGCCGGATGCCGCCCGATAAGCGGATGCGGGCCACCCGACAGGCGGCCCGCATCCCTGTTGGATCAGAGCTTGAAGCGGATGCCGCCATAGACGCGGCGACCGAAGGTCTCGATGATCGTGCGGCGATAGACGCTGTTCGCATTTTCCTTGCGGGTGGCGTCGGTCAGGTTGACGCCTTCCAGGAAGAGCGAGATGCCCGGCATCAGCGTCACGTTGAGCGAGGCGTCCAGCTGGCCATAGGCTTCGCCGAACTCCGGATTGCCGCCACGGCCGACCGAGGTGATCAGATATTTGGACCGCCAGTTATAGGCGCCCCGCAGGCTGATGACATCATCCTCATAATAAGCCGAGATATTATAGGCGTGGCGCGAAAGGCCCTGGAAGGGCAGGTTCGAGCCGGTGAAGCGATCCCGCTCCTCATAGCCGCTGTCCTTGGAATAGGTGTAGTTGGCGATCACACCCATATTCTTGATGACGGGGACGTTGAGGAAGTCGAAGGCGAGCTGCGCGCCGGCTTCGACACCGTTGATCGTCACCTTCTGCGTGCCGTTGCTGGGCACGGTGATGGTGTAGACGGTGCCGTCCGATGCCTGGAAAGGCTCGGTCGTGTTCTGGATGAAGCTGCTGATTTCCTTACGGAAATAGGTCACCGACGCGAAGCTGGTGCGGTTGATATAATATTCCAGACCCGCATCATATTGACGCGCGCGGAAGGGCTGGAGGTCGGGATTGCCGCGCGACCCGGTCAGGCCCACCACGTCGATGGTGAAGCGCGGGGCGAGCTGCTGCGGCAGCGGACGCGCCATCACTTCGGTCGCGGTGGCACGCGCCAGCAGCTTGTTGGGGATGAGTTCCGCCTTCAGGTTGATGGAGGGCAGGAATTCGGTGTTCTTGCTGCGATATTCGACCGGCGTGACGATCGGCGAGACGAAGTTGCCATCGGCGTCGCGCGGCTGGACTTCGGCCTGATAGCCGGAGGTGCGGACCTTGGTGTTGACGACGCGCGCGCCGATCACGCCGCTGACCGGAACCGCGCCGACGTCGAAGGCGAAGGCGGCCTGCGCGAAGCCGGCAAAGTTGCGCTCACCCACGCGCCAGGTGTCGGTGAAGGACTGGCAGCTGCCATCCGCCGAGGTGTTGCTGGTCGGGCAGGCGCCCGGCTCGAACGGATCGGGGATGCCGACCGCGTCGGCCACGCCCTGCGTCATGTTCAGCCAGCCGGTATAGCCGTCGCTGAAGCCCAGCGTGCCGGTGTCGAAGAAGGGCGAGGTGCCCAGCGCAGCATTGCCGCCGACGATGCTGGTGATGCGGTCCTGCACCGACGGATCGGTAACGCCGTTGAGGGTCGTGGTGCGGGTGAAGAATTTCGACTTCACCGTCAGGTCGCGATACTGGCCACCCACCTTGAAGGAGGTGAACAGGCCGGCGTCGGGCTTATATTCCGCGTCCAGCTTCGCCATCTTCTCCGTCTGATCGTCGTAGCGCGGGCGGCGCAGGACGGTCAGCTGGTTGATGCCGCTGGTGGTGGTGGGATCGTTGGGCAGGATGATCTGCGGCGCATTCTGACCATTGGCATAATCGACGATCAGGCTGGGCATGCCGGTGACGGCGGCCGTGGCGTTGATCTCATTATTATAGGCCTTGGCCTTGGCGTAGGAGACTTTCGGCGTCAGCGTCAGATTGCCGCTGGTCCAGTCGGCGCCGACCGCCAGATTATAGGTGGTGCGCTTGATGTCGCCCAGAATGTTCCGGTAGGACACGCCGAGCTGGCTGCCCTGCGCCAGCGTCGGGTTATTGGTCATTTCCAGATGCTGGACGGTGTTGTCCGGGCCGATCACGGTCTTGCTGGTATCGACGATACCGCCGCTGGTGCCGGTCTGCAGGAACTGCGAGGTGACCGACTGGATCGACTTGGTCCAGTTACCCTCGACATAGGCCTTGAGCGCGTCGCTCGGCTGCCACTCGACAATGCCGTTCAGCGCATAGCGGCGCGTTTCCAGACGGTTGATGGCATAGCGCGGAATGTCGGGGAAGAAATCGCCGACCCCGTCCTCATTGAGGTCATAGGGTTGCAGACCCGGAAGGGCGGAATTGCTGTCCAGCTGCACCCAGCCGGTGGTGCGGGCCTGATGGCTTTCGACATTGCGGTTTTCGAACGTGCCCGACAGCAGCACGCCGAGCGTGCCATCGGCAAAGGTGTTGGAGCCGATCAGCGCGAGGCGCGGGTCCATATGGTCGCCGATGTCGGCATAGATGGCCTGGGCCGAGCCGGCCAGATAGGGCTTGCCGCCATTGTCGAACGGCCGGCGCGTGATGACGCGCACGGTGCCGCCGACGCCGCCTTCGGTCATGTCGGCGGTGGCGGACTTCACCACTTCGAGACGGTTGACGAATTCCGACGGCAGATCGCGGAAGTCGACGTCGCGGCCGCCGCCCACGGTGGTGGACAGCGCGGTCGTGCCGTTGATTTCAACGCGGTTCAGTGACGGATCGGCGCCACGGATGGTCACGCCGGAGCCTTCGCCATCGGCGCGGTTGAGCTGAACGCCGGTGACGCGCTGCAGCGCTTCGCCGACATTCTTGTCCGGGAACTTGCCGATATCCTCGGCCGAAATCGCGTCCAGAACCTGCGGCGCGTTGCGCTTGGCGTTCAGCGCGCCCTGAAGGCTGCTGCGGATGCCGGTGACGATGATGTCGGTGCTGCTGGTTCCGTCCTGCCCCGATTGCGGCGCGGAATCAGCCTGTGCGGGCGCCTGTTCGGCGGCCTGCTGCGCGCCCGCCGCAGGGGCAAGCATGAGCATGGCGATAACCGAAGTGGAAGCAAAACCCAACGCGTTGGAAAACGACACCCTATCCATACCTTTCTGTGCTGACGGGCTCTTGCCCAAGCCAGTCCCATATAATGAACCTTACTCGCGATATATGGGCGTCAGCAGCTATCCAAGGATAGAAATTTGCGACGAGTGGAGGGAAATCGGCGCTAAAAAGCAATGACTTGCCGGTTTTCAAACCGTAACGTCCCACATAACGGACCACTGCCCGTTTGCGGCGCCTGGACGGCTCGCGACGGAACCTCGACCAGAGGCAGGCGTTCACCTGCTGCCATCCGCCCGCGGGCCGATGCCAGATTGATTCGCACAGCGCCCCGGACGGGAGCGCAACGACGACTTCAAATTACGCCGCAATATTTGCGAGCGCCTCTCAAGTATATTCTGTTGCAGTTACAGTATACGAAATCCGATACGAAGTTCGGGTCATGGTTTCCAGACCATTAACTCCTTTTCTATTTGCTCCGACACTATTTGAGTCATAGGTCTAACTACATAAAAACATTAGGGAGAGCGCCCATGGGGGAAATGGGGAGTGGACGCGCCTTATCGTTCTGATGGAGACGATAAATGGACAAGCGTATTGAAATCCAGCAGCCCGGTTCGACAGCGGTTCAGACCACAAACGTAACCACAGGCAACGCTTCCGTCGCCGTCAGCCCTCATTCCAACATCAAGATCATTGCGGCCGCCGAAGACATTGCGGGCATGATCCGTGAAGGCGAAGACCTCATCATGCGCTTCGCCGATGGGTCGGTCATTCGCCTTGAGAAATATTTCGCCTGCCCTGCCAGCGACATCAGCCAGCTCTTCATCGAGCCGCCCACGGGTGGCTCCGACCTGCTCGTCAGCCTGAGCGAATCATCCTGCGCCCTGCCGACCGACACCAGCAGCCAGCCGGTCAATTATTCGCTGTCCCCGGTGGCCGGCGCCGGCGCTGTATCCTCCTTCGCGGCGGCAGGCGGCGCGGGCGGCCTGAGCACCGGCCTTCTGGCCGGGCTGGGCGCGCTG
>DAMDPH010000128.1:0-9346 GCA_032082785.1 Sphingobium sp.
GGCCGGCGCGTTCGGGGCGGGTTGCGGGAGCGAAGGAGGTGGCCATGGCGACGATAACCCGCGAAGGCCGCCAAGGTGCCCTGATCAGGGCAGCGCATAGGCGATCAGCGCGTCGCTGACCGGCGTCTCCATGAAATGATGGCCGCCCGCCATGATGACCAGATATTGTTTGCCATTCTGGCTATAGGTCATTGGCGTGGCCTGCCCGCCACCGGGCAGCGTGTCGGTCCACAGCGTCTTGCCGGTGCGCAGGTCGATGGCGCGGACCAGATTGTCGGTCGCCGCCGCGATGAAGATAATACCACCGGCGGTCACCACCGATCCGCCATTATTGGGCGTGCCGATGGTCAGCGGCAGCATGGACGGGATGCCGAACGGCCCGTTGGTGCGTGCGGTGCCGAAGGGGCGATCCCATACCGTCTTGCCGCTCGCCATGTCGATGGCGCGGATGCCGCCATAAGGGGGCTGCTTGCACAGCATGCCGGTATATTTGAGCCGCCAGCCGGCATTGACGTCGATGGCATAGGGGGTGTGCGCCTGCGGATCGCCCGCGCCTTCCGCGCCGCCAATCTCGCCCCGTGCCTGATCGCGCGGCGCCCAGCCCCGCTTATCGGCTTCCGCCCGCGGCACCAGCCGCACATAATTGGGCATGTCGTTATAATTGGCGACGATCACCCCGCGCACCGGATCGACCGCGACGCCGCCCCAGTCGGTTCCGCCGTTATAGCCGGGATATTCGATCGACCGGCGCTCGCTCTCCGGCGGAGTGAAAAAGCCCTTGTAACTCGCGCGGCGGAACTGGATGCGGCAGATCATCTGGTCGATCGGCGACATGCCCCACATGTCCCGCTCGGTAAGGTCGGGCTTGCGCAGCGTGTGGTAGAGCGACACGCGCTGCGTGGGCGCCCGCTCCTCCGGCTCGACACCGCTGCGTGGCGCGGGGATACGGCCCACCGGCGTCAGCGGCCGGCCGGTGCGACGATCGAGTATGTAGATGTCGCCCTGCTTGCTCGGCAGCACCATGGCGGGCACCGACCCGCGCGGGGTCGGGAAATCGACCAGCGTCGCCTGTGCGCCGAAATCATAATCCCACACATCCTTTTCCACCGCCTGGAAGGTCCAGCGCGGCTTGCCGGTCACGACGTCGATGGCGACGAGCGAGGTGGCGTAGCGATTTTCCTCCGGCCGGCGCAGGCTGCTATAATAATCCGCCGCCGCATTGCCCATCGGCAGGTAGACAAGGCCCAGCTGCTCGTCACCCGAGGCGATGGTCCACATATTGGGCGTGCCGCGCGCATAGGTCTGGCCTTCGGGCGGGCGGCCGCTGCGTTCGGGGTGCATCATGTCCCATGCCCAGCGCAGCTCGCCCGTGACCGCGTCGTAAGCCTGGATCACGCCCGATGGTGCCCAGCGATCCTGTCCGTCGAGCACCTGATGCCCGGTGACGATCACCCCGCGCACGATGGTCGGCGGCGAAGTGATGGAGACATAGCCCGGCCGCACCTTCCCCATGCCCTCGGTGATGGACACCTGCCCCCGCGTACCGAAGCCGCCGCATTGCCGACCATTGCGCGCGTCGAGCGCCATGATCCGCCCGTCCAGCGTCGCAAGGATGATCCGGCGCGCACAGGGCGCATCAGCGGCCGCATCGGGCACGGCATAATAGCTCACGCCCCGGCAGGCGGCGGTATAGGGGATCGCCGTGTCCGGCACCTTGGGATCGAAGCGCCACTTCTCCCGCCCGGTGGCGGGATCGAGCGCGATGACGATGCTCTTGGGCGTGCAGGCATAGAGCATGTTGCCGATCTTGAGCGGCGTATTTTCCGCGCCATAGGTGTCGCGTATCTCCTGCGACTGGGGCAGGTCGCCGGTGTGGAACAGCCAGGCGCGCTTGAGCTTGCCGACATTGGCGGGGGTAATCTGCGCCAGCGGCGAATAGCGGCGCGCGCTGTTGGTGCCGCCATAGGCCGGCCAGTCCGCGCCGGTGGTGCCGAGCGACGGATCGGCCATGGCATAGCGATCCCCCGGCAGCGCCTGCTGCACCGGCGGAATATAGCGACCGGCGATGCTCCAGCCAAAGAGGATGGCGACGAGCAGGACGGCACAGACACTGATCCCCGCATGACGCCAGCGATACCGGCCGCCGGTCAATGTCGGCAGCACCAGCAATGCCGCGATCAGCAGCACCAGCGGCGCCACCAGACGCGGCACCAATGCCCAGGGACTAAGCCCAACCTCCCACAAGGCCCAGACCAAAGTCGCCGCGAAAATGGCGATATAGAGCCAGACACCGCTCGTGCGTCCCCGCAGCAACAGCACGCCCGCTGCGATCATCGCGACGCCCGTGACCACATAATAAGGCGATCCGCCCTCCAGCAGCAGCCACGCCCCGCCAATGGCCAGGACGATGCCGATGAGACCGATCAGGGCGCCAAGGATCATGGCCGCGATCGGGCGCCGGGCGGAGGATGAGAACATGGGCAGGACTCTTTTTGAAGGGTAGGTCAGAGGCGGGCTCATTAACAAATGAGAAACAATGGCAGGGGTTCCGCCGACCGGCCATTTTCCCGAAGCACCGCGAGCCGCACCCCCTGCTCCGCCGGTCGCGATGCGTCGGCGGTGGCAGGAACTTCCCGCGCGCCCGGCCATTCCCCTGAACGCGCTCCCTCAAAACAAGGAATTGTCATGGCCAGCACGCTTTCCGCCTTCAAGATCAGCCCCGCCCAGGATGGCTATCTGCTGGAGATCACCCAGGAGGATGGCGAGACGCTGAGCCTCGTGGCAAGCTATGACCAGCTCGACCTCATGGCCGAGGCGATCGACGATCTGCTCGACCGGGTGGAGGAGGATGAGTTGCAGGTCGGCGCCGACAACGACGCCGACGGCGAGCAATAGCGCGCGGCCGATGCCGTCCATCCACTGGCCCAGCCGTCTCGTCATCATCCGCCACGGCCAGAGCGCGGGCAATGTCGCGCGCGATCTGGCAATGGAGGCGCAGGCAGACCGGATTGCGCTGACGGTGCGGGATGCCGATGTGCCGCTCAGCCCCCTAGGCGAGCGGCAGGCGCGGGCGCTGGGCCATTGCTATGCGCAGGGGCCGGCGACCGAACGGCCCGAGGTGATGCTCGCCTCCCCCTATTTGCGCGCGCGCCAGACGGCCGAGCTGTTCCGCGCGGCGGGCGGCTGCGACGCCGGCGAGCCGATCTGCCAGGATGAACGGCTGCGCGAGAAGGAATTCGGCATATTGGATGGGCTGACCACCCATGGCATCCATAATATCGAGCCGGATCAGGCAGCGTTCCGCGCCTTGCTGGGCAAATTCTACCACCGTCCGCCGGGCGGCGAAAGCTGGTGCGATGTCATCCTGCGCCTGCGTTCGGTCATGGACACGATCGCGCTCCATTATGCCGGACGGCGGGTGATGATCTTCACGCATCAGGTGGTGGTGCTATGCCTGCGCTACATTATCGAGACGATGAGCGAGGCGGAGATATTGGCAGTGGATCGCGCCGCCGACGTCGCCAACTGCGCGATTACTGATTATGTCTATGACCCTGATCTGGGCAGGGACGGCGGGCTGCGGCTCGCCCGCTACAATGTCACCGCGCCGATGGAGGAGGAAGCGACCCCGGTGACACGGGCGCCCGACGCCATTGCCGGCGCGCGCGGATAAGGCGCGCCGGGTAGATGAAGGTCGCCACCTATAATGTGAATGGCGTCAATGGCCGGCTGCCGGTGCTGCTGCGCTGGCTGGAAGAGGCCGCGCCCGACATTGTCTGCCTGCAGGAGCTGAAGGCGCCGGACGAGAAATTTCCCGAAGGGCCGATTGGCGAGCTGGGCTATCGCGCCATCTGGCATGGGCAGAAAAGCTGGAACGGCGTTGCGCTGCTCAGTCGGCGCGGGTCGATCCAGGAAACGCGGCGCGGCCTTCCCGGCGAGGCGGCGGACAGCCAGAGCCGCTATATCGAGGCGGCGGTCGCGGGCGTGCTGGTCGGCGGCCTGTACCTGCCCAACGGCAATCCCCGGCCCGGTCCCAAATTCGACTATAAGCTGCGCTGGTTCGACCGGCTGATCGATCATGCCGCCGGGCTGATCGACTCCGGCCTGCCGGTCATGCTGGCCGGCGATTTCAACGTGATGCCGACCGAGCGCGATGTCTATAAGCCCGAACGCTGGCTCGATGACGCGCTGTTCGCGCCGGAAGTGCGCGCCGCCTATGCCCGGCTGCTGGCGCAGGGCTGGACCGACGCGCTGCGCCATCTGCACCCGGACGAAACCATCTACACCTTCTGGGATTATTTCCGAAACGCCTTCGCCCGCGACGCGGGGCTGCGCATCGACCATCTGCTGCTCAGCCCCCCGCTCGCCCGACGACTGCTGCGCGCCGGCGTCGACAGCCATGTGCGCGGCTGGGAGAAGACAAGCGATCATGCGCCGGTCTGGGTCGAACTGGCGGACGAACCTTAGGAGAAGAAGCATGGAAGAGAAGCGCAAAGGCCAGCATCCCGAAGGCGAACGGAAGCAGCCCGAAGCGGACGTCTATCTCCGCGCGGCGCCCCGGCCGCAACCGCCAGGCGACGCGGAAAAGCGGGAGATCGCCGACGCCCGCACCACAGCGGAAGCCGACCGGGACGCGATGCGCGCCAGCGGCCATGGCGATCATAAGGGCGAAGAGGGTTTCTGACGCGACCCCGCCCCTGCGTTCGCCGCTGCGTTCGTTTCTGGGCTTAACTGCTACAGGGGTGAGACAGGTGTAAGCCTTTTTTCCAACAGCCAAGCTATTGATCTGACGGGCACCACTCGACGGGGCGCCCTTTTGCGCGTCACCCTGTTGCCGCGGCGCCATCATCGCAGGAGAAAGTGAAAAGCAGTTATTGCGAATGAGTTACATTCCCATTAGCGGAGCGGTCGCCCCTCATCAGCGGCCCGTCCGCAACAGGAAGATTCGCATGACTTTGAAATCCTTGCTTTCGCTCGGCGTCGCTCTGGCCGCCATCGCCGCGCCGGCCGCCGCCCAGACTCCTGCCGACGCCGCGAGCGAAGACCAGATTATCGTCACCGGCACCTATACGCTGCCCGACCGGATCGACACCGCCACCGGTCTTGGCCTCACCATCCGCGAAACGCCGCAGTCGGTCAGCATCATGACGGCCCAGCGCATCCTCGATCAGAATCTGATCAGCGTGAAGGATGTCGTCGTCAACAGCGTCGGCGTATCCGCCAATGAAGTTGACGATGTGCGCAACGAATTTTTCGCGCGCGGCTTCGAAATCCGCAACACGCAGATTGACGGCGTGCCCGCCGCCTGGACGCTGTCGGGCGGCAATGGCGAAACCAGCATCGACGTATCCATTTATGAGCGGGTCGAAATCGTGCGCGGCGCCACCGGTCTGCTGTCGGGCGCGGGCGATCCGTCCGCATCGGTCAATCTGGTCCGCAAACATGCCGACGCCACCGACCTCAGCGGCTATGTCGACGCCAGCATCGGCAGCTGGAACACCTGGCGCGTGTCGGCCGACATCGGCGGGGCGCTGACGGCGGACGGCCGCATCCGTGCCCGGCTGGTCGGCCGCTATGAGGAAGGCGAAAGCTATATCGACATCCAGGACAAGACCAAATGGGTCCTCTATGGCGTGGTTGATGCGGACCTGACCGACACCACCCTGCTGCGCGTCGGCATGAGCCATCAAGACAGCAAGCCCAAGGGCGCGACCTGGGGCGCGCTGCCCACCTTCTACACCGACGGCACCACCACCGACCTGCCGCGGTCGCAAAGCACGGCGGCGGACTGGACCTACTGGAATTCAACCAACCAGAATATCTTCGCCACCCTGCGCCAGCAGATGGGCGAGAAATGGAACCTGACGGTCAATTACAACCGGCTGCGCAACACCGGCGACACTCAGCTTCTTTATCTCTACGGCAATGTCGACAAGGACAGCGGGACCATCCAGTTCAGCAATCCCTACAAGTCGAAGGGCATCAGCGTCCAGAACAGCATCGACGCGCAGCTGAAAGGCGAAGTCGGCCTGTTCGGCCGCGATCATGAAGTCGTGGTCGGCGCGCTGCACAGCGTGCTCAAGCGCCATACCGACAATTATGTCGCCCCCTTCACCTATGACGATCCGGCAACGGCCGACCCGACCGCGATCGGCTGGGCGCGCAACGTGCCGCTGATCGGCCAGAATGGCGTCCCCTTTCCCGAACCGACCTGGGGCACGGAGGCGGTCCGTAATGAGCAGGAGCGGATCGAGCAGACCGGCTATTATGGCGCGGTTCGCCTGAACATCGCTGATCCGTTCAAGCTGATCCTGGGCGGGCGGCTGTCGAGCTGGAACCAGCGCGGTTTCGCCTGGAGCGGCCCCAGCGACTATGGCGACGACAATGTGTTCATCCCCTATGTTGGCGCGCTTTACGACCTGACGCCCAATCATCGCGTCTATGCAAGCTATACCAAGATTTTCCAGCCGCAGAACCTCTTCGACCGCGAGGGCAGGCTGCTCGACCCGCTCGACGGCCATTCCTATGAAATCGGTCTCAAGAGCAGCTTTTTCGGCGACGCGCTGCAAACGTCGATTGCGCTGTTCCAGATCGAGCAGGATAATGTCGGCCAGATCGACAATGACGCCGAGCCGATCCAGACGCCCAGCGGTCCCGTCCAACCCTATTTCGCGGCGCAGGGCGTGAAGAGCCGGGGGTTCGAACTGGAAGCGACCGGCCAGCCGCTGCCCGGCTGGAACATCAACGCCAGCTACAGCCAGTTCAAGGCCGAGGATGAAAATGACGTTCCGGCCAACACCAACCAGCCGCGCAAGCTGCTGAAAATCTTCACCACCTACGACCTGCCGGGCGCCTTGACCGGCATCACCATCGGCGGCGGCATCAATTATCGCAGCAAGGCCTATTCGGACGGCGCCAACCCCGTCACCGCCGCGCCCTTCCGCTTCCAGCAGGACGGCTATACGCTGGTCAACCTGATGGCCCGCTATGCGGTGACGGAGCAGCTGCGCTTGCAGGCCAATGTCGAAAATCTGTTCGACAAGACCTATTATAGCCAGATGGGTTTTTTCAGCCAATATCGCTACGGCCGCCCGCGCAACTTCACCATCAGCGCCAATTATCGCTTCTGATCGGGGGGCGTCCTATTGGGGGCGTCTGGGGCGGGGGCCGGCTTGGGGGCGGCCCCCGCCCCATTCGTCAGTCCAGCGCCTTGGCGAACAGGCGGCCGAGCCGGGCGGAGAAGGCGCGCGGGTCGGCGGGCACTTCGCCATCGGCGATGCGTGCTTCGTCGAGCAACAGCCGCGCCGCATCCTCCCGCAGGGCGGCATCCTGCGGCAGCGCGCTCAACCGGGCGATCAGGTCGTGACGCGGGTTAAGTTCCAGCACCGGCTTGATCCCGGCCCCGCCCCGGCCCGAGGCGGCGAGCAGCTTTTCCAGCTGCCGGTCCATGCCATGGTCGGGCGCCACCAGACAGACCGCGCTTTCGGTCAGTCGTTCGGACGCGCGCACGTCCGACACATCCTCCTGCAACAGATCCTTGGCATAGGCGATGAAGGCGGTGACCGCTTCCGATGCTTCGGGCGCGGCAGCCTCGCCATCCTCGAGGGGGATCAGCGACAGGTCGGCCAGCCCCTGCGTCACCGACTTGAACGGCTTGCCGTCATGGTCGACGCCCGCCGTGACCCAGAAACTGTCGACCTGATCGGTCAGAAGCAGCACCTCTATGCCGCGCGCGCGAAAGCCTTCCAGCTGGGGCGAGGCGGCGAGCCGGTCGAGATCGGTGCCGGTGGCATAATAGATGGCGGTCTGATTATCCTTCATCGCCGCGGCATAATCTTTGAGCGAGCGCCAGCCATCGCCCGCCGTCGACCGGAAGCGCGCCAGGCCGAGCAGCGTTTCGCGCCGGCCATAATCCTCATATAGGCCTTCCTTGAGCACCGCGCCGAAATTGTCCCAGAATTTCATATAGGCATCGGCATCATTGACGGCGAGCTTGTCCAGTTCGGACAGGACGCGGTTGGTCACGCCCTTCTGGATCGCGGCCAGCGCCGGGCTTTCCTGGATCATCTCGCGCGAGACGTTGAGCGGCAGGTCGTTGCTATCCACCAGCCCGCGCACAAAGCGCAGGTAACGCGGCACAATCTCCGCCTCGTCGGTGATGAAGACGCGGCGGACATAGAGTTTCATCCGCCCCTGACGATCGGGATCGAACAGGTCGAAGGGCTTATTCTCCGGCACGAAGGCCAGCACCGAATATTCGTGCAATCCTTCGGCCCGATAATGGAGCGTCAGCGCCGGCTGGTCATATTGGCCTGCGACATTGCGGTAGAAGTCGGCATAATCCTCGGCGCTGATCTCGCTCTTGGGCTTGGTCCAGAGCGCGGCGCCGTCGGCGATCTGCTCCGCCTCGCCATCGGGCTTGTCCTTGAGGAAGAGCGGCACCGGCACATGGCCCGACTGCGCCTTGATGATGCGCTCCGCATTGAAGCGCTCGGCATAGCTGGCGGCGTCTTCCTTGAGGTGCAGCAGCACGCGGGTGCCATGGGCGGGCGCATCGTCGAGGTCGGCGGGGGCAATGGTGAAGCTGCCCTGACCATCGGATGACCAGCGCGACGCCTGATCGGCGCCGGCGCGGCGGGAAACAACATCGACATGATCGGCGACCATGAAGGCGGAATAGAAGCCGACGCCGAACTGGCCAATCAGCCGGCTTTCCTCCGCATCCTTGGCGGAGGCGACGCGTTCCATGAAGGCTTTCGTGCCGGAGCGGGCAATGGTGCCGAGCGCCTCGACCATCTCCGCCTCGGTCATGCCGATGCCATTATCCTCGATGGTAAGGCGGCGGGCGTCGGGGTCGAGCGTTACGGTGATGCGGGGCGGTTCGCCCGATCCGAGCGCGGCGTCGCTCAGCATTTCGTAGCGCAGCTTCTCGCACGCATCGGCGGCGTTCGAGATGAGTTCGCGCAGGAACACATCCTTGTCGGAATAGACCGAATGCACCATCAGGTGCAGCAATTTGGCTACATCAGCCTCGAAAGCCCGGCTTTGCGGCGCAGCTTCGGTTTCCGTCGTCATGGCGTTGATCCAAATCCTCCTTGATGATCCGAGGAGGTTCAGATGGATCAGCGCCGCGCCGCTTTCAAGTCACCGCCGCACTGCCGAAGAAAATCGGGCCATGCGGCGGTGGCTATCCTGTTTATATCAAGCGAAGGCAGGGGTAGATCAGCCCTCGCTGGCGGCCGGCGCGGCCTCTTCGCTCTTGCGGCGGCCGCGCTTGGCGGGTGCCTTGGCAGCCTTGGCCGGAGCGGCGTCGCCGCCCTCGTCATTCTTGCGCGCGGCCTTGCGC
>DAMDPH010000129.1:0-9324 GCA_032082785.1 Sphingobium sp.
GTCCCGGGCGGCATCCAGCAGCGCGGCCAGATGCTCGGGCGTTGCGAGCTTAAGCTGCTGCTCGCCCGACTGGCGCGTGCCCAGCACTTCGCCCGCGCCGCGTAGCTTGAGATCCTCCTCGGCAATGCGAAATCCGTCATTGGTTTCCCGCATCAGCGCCAGCCGCGCGCGCGATGTCTCGCCCAGCGCGTTGCCGCGCAGCAGCAGGCAGACGGAGGGCTTGTCGCCGCGCCCGACGCGGCCGCGCAGCTGGTGCAGCTGGGCAAGGCCGAACCGGTCGGCGCCCTCGATGATGATGAGGCTGCTGTTGGGCACATCCACGCCCACTTCGATCACGGTGGTGGCAACCAATATCTGGGTGCGGTTGGCGGCGAAGGCCTCCATCGCCGCGTCCTTCTCCGCCCCCTTCATCCGGCCATGGACCAGCCCGACCCGCTCGCCGAAGCGCAGCCGCAGCGATTCGGCCCGGGCCTCGGCCGCGGCCTGATCGCTGGTTTCGCTTTCCTCGACCAGCGGGCAGACCCAATAGGCCTGGCCGCCGCCCTCCACATGCCGGGCGAGCGCATCCGCCACTTCGTCAACGCGGCTGGCGGCCATCACCAGCGTCTGGATCGGCTGCCGCCCCGGCGGCATCTCGTCCAGCCGCGACACGTCCATCTCGCCATAATAAGTGAGCGTCAGCGTGCGCGGTATGGGGGTTGCGGTCATCACCAGCAGATGCGGCGCCTGCGCGGCCTTGGAGGCAAGGAGCATGCGCTGCGCCACGCCGAACCGGTGTTGCTCGTCGATGACGGCGAGGCCGAGCTTCTTATACTGCACCGCCTCCTGAAAGATCGCATGGGTGCCGACCAATATGTCGATGCTCCCATCAGCCAGCCCCATGAGCGTCGCTTCGCGCACCTTGCCCTTTTCGCGGCCGGTGAGGATGGCGATCTCCACCGGCAGCCCGGCCGCCATCTTGCGCAGCGTCTCATAATGCTGGCGGGCGAGGATTTCGGTCGGCGCCAGCAGCGCGCCCTGCATCCCCGCCTCCACCGCATTCAGCAGCGCCATCAGCGCCACCAGCGTCTTGCCCGACCCGACATCGCCCTGAAGCAGGCGCAGCATCGGCGTTGCTTGCGCCATGTCGCCCTCAATCTCGCCGATCGCGCGCCGCTGCGCCCCGGTCGGCGCGAAGGGCAGCTTCAGCATGTCGCGCAGCCGCCCGTCGCCCTGGATCAGCACGCCCCGCCGCTTGCGCGACGATTGCCGCACCAGCATCAGCGCCAGTTGCCCCGCGAAAATCTCGTCATAGGCGAGCCGCTCCCGCGCCAGCGCGTCGGAAGGATCGGCATGGACGCGGGCCAGCGCCTCCCGCCAGCCCGGCCAGCCCTTGCGGTCCAGCAGGCTCGGCTCAATCCATTCGGGCAGGTCCGGCGCCCGCGCCAGCGCCTGCTCCACAAGGTCGCGCATGCGGTTGTTGGTCAGCCCTTCGGACAGGCCATAGACCGGCTCGCGCGGGGGAATGGTCGCGGCCTCTTCGGGCGGCAGCACATGGTCGGGATGGACGATCTGGAGGTTTTCGCCATAGCTTTCCAGCTTGCCGGAAATGAATTTGGGCTCGTTCAGCGGCAGCAGCTTGCGCGGCCAGCCGCTGTTGCGGCCGAAATAGACGAGCGAGACGACCGTCCCCTGCGCGTCGGTCGCCTGCACGCGAAAGGGCGCGCGGGCGCTGCCGCCGGCGCGATAGTCGACCGGCGTCAGCTCGATGCCGATCACCCGCCCGGCATCCGCCATGTCGAGCCTGTCGGTCAGCAGGCGGTCGACCCAGCTCACCGGCAGGTGAAAGGCGACGTCCACCGCCCGCGCAAGGCCCAGCCGCTCCAGCGGTCGCGCCAAAGCGGGGCCGATGCCCTTGAACAGGGAGATTTCGGCAAAGAGCGGATTGAGAATATCGGGTCGCATGGCTATCTGCGGTGCCTCTATCGCAGCCGGGACGGGGATACAAATACCTGATCGGCGATATGGTCATGCCGCCAAAAGGAACAAATTGTGAACGACGATCCCCGCATGCGCCGCATCAAATTTCGCGCCTGGCATCGGGGCACGCGCGAGGCGGACTATACGGTCGGCGGCTTCTTCGATCGCTATCATGATGAGTGGAATGAGGAAGAAATCGCCTGGTTCGAACGGTTCATGGATGAACAGGATGCCGACATCATGGGTTGGGCGCTTGGCACCATAGACGTGCCGGATAGTTGGAAAGGCGCGATGATGGACAGGTTTCTCAAGCTCGACTTCGTGAAGATCGTTTGACGCCCCACCCGATCCACCAGCCCGGCAGGACGCCGGAGGCGCGCGCGTCGCCGCATGGGATGACCAGATAGAATGACCGACCTGCAGAAAATCCTTCGCGCCAAGGCGCCTCTTACCCTGTCCGGGGTGCCGGCGGGCTTCCAGCCCTGGCTGCTGGCCGATATCGCGCGCGCGGCAGCATCCGGCGCGCGCCGCGCCGTGTTCGTGGCGCCCGACGATCAGCTGATGCGCGCGATGGCGGAAACGGTGCGCTATTTCGCGCCGGAGGTCGAGCTGGTCGAGATTCCCGCCTGGGACTGCCTGCCCTATGACCGGGCCAGCCCCTCTTTGCGGGCGGCATCGGCCCGGCTGGCGGGGCTGCATGCGCTGCAAGGCAGCCTCAAGGCGCCGCAGCTGGTGCTGACCACGCTCAACGCCCTCACCCAGCGCACGCTCACCCCCTTTCGCGTGCGGCAGCTGGTCGCGCGGCTTGCGCCCAAGGAGCGGATCGCGATCCAGCGGCTGGCCGACATGTTGCAGGCCAATGGCTATGTCCGCACCGACACGGTGCATGACCGGGGCGAGTTCGCCATTCGCGGCGGCATTGTCGATCTGTTCCCCGGCGGCGAGGAACAGCCGCTGCGCCTCGACTTTTTCGGCGACGAGATCGAAACGGTGCGCCGTTTCGACCCGGTCGATCAGCGCACCAGCGGCAGCGTCGAGAGCTTCACCCTGCTGCCCGCGTCCGAAGCGCTGCTGGACGAAGAGACGATCAAGCGCTTTCGCGGCCGCTACCGCGAGACATTCGGCGCGACGGCGACGGGCGACCCGCTCTATCAGGCGGTGAGCGACGGGCGGCGGCTGGCCGGCATGGAACATTGGCTGCCGCTGTTCGAGGAGCGGCTGGTGCCGCTGACCGATCATCTGGGCGAGGATGCGGTGCTGCTGCTCGACCATGGCGTGGCGGGCGCGGCCGACTCCCGGTTCGAGGCGATCCGCGACTACCATGCCAATCGCACGCAGGCGAAATCCGCCGACCCCGGCGCCTACCGGCCGCTGCCGCCCGAGGCGCTCTATCTGGATGCGGGCGAATGGGATGCGCTGGTGGGGCAATGGCCGATGCATGCCACCACCCCCTTTCACGAGCCGGAAAGCGCGACCGTTCTCGACTTCGCCGTCGACGGGCCGCGCGACTTCGCGCCAGAGCGGGCGCAGAACAGCAATGTCTATGACGCCGTCGCCAAGCATATAGCCGCGCTTCAACGCACGAAGAAAAAGGTGGTGATCGCCAGCTATTCGGGCGGCGCGCGGGAACGGCTGTCGGGCCTGCTCGCCGACCATGGCGTCAAGCGGATCGCCGCCGCCGACAGCTGGCAGGAAGCGCTGGGCGCGGCGGCGGGCGGCAGCGTCCAGCTGACCGTCCTCGCGCTCGACCATGGTTTCACCGCGCCCGATGTGGCGGTGCTGACCGAACAGGACATGCTGGGCGACCGGCTGGTGCGCCGGGCCAAGCGCAAGAAAAATGCCGACGCCTTCCTTGCCGAACTCGCCACCCTCACCCCCGGCGATCTGGTGGTCCATATGGACCATGGCATCGGCCGCTATGAAGGGCTGACGCAGATCCCGGTGGCGAAGGCGGCGCATGACTGCGTGGCGCTGGAATATGCCGGCGGCGACAAGCTTTATGTGCCGGTCGAGAATCTGGAAGTCCTCTCCCGCTACGGCTCCGAAAGCGACGGGGTGAGCCTCGACAAGCTGGGCGGCGAGGCCTGGCAGCGACGCAAGGCGCGGATGAAGGAGCGGATCCGCGAAATCGCGGGCGAATTGCTCAAGACCGCCGCCGCCCGCGCGCTGCGTCCCGCGCAGGTGGCCGAGCCGGACAGCGCCGGCTACCCCGCTTTCGTCGACCGCTTCCCCTATCAGGAAACCGACGATCAGGATCGCGCGATCAGCGACGTGATCGAGGATCTGGGCGCCGGCCGGCCGATGGACCGGCTGGTCTGCGGCGATGTCGGGTTCGGCAAGACCGAAGTGGCGCTGCGCGCCGCCTTCGTCGCAGCACTGGCGGGCATGCAGGTGGTGGTAATCTGCCCCACCACCCTGCTCGCGCGTCAGCATCATATGAATTTCGAGGAGCGGTTCCGGGGCTTCCCCGTCAATATCGGTCGCCTCTCCCGACTGGTGCCCGACAAGGAGGCGAAAGCGGTGAAGGCCGGGCTGGCGGACGGCACGGTCGACATTGTCGTCGGCACCCATGCCCTGCTCGCCAAGGGGTTGAGCTTCAAACGGCTGGGCCTCGTCATCGTCGATGAGGAGCAGAGGTTCGGCGTCACCCACAAGGAAAGGCTGAAAAGCCTCAAGACCGATGTCCATGTGCTGACCCTGACCGCGACGCCGATCCCGCGCACGCTGCAAATGGCGATGTCGGGCCTGCGCGAGCTGTCGGTGATCCAGACCCCGCCGGTCGATCGGCTGGCGGTGCGGACCTATATCATGCCCTGGGACGGGGTGGTGATCCGCGAGGCGCTGCTGCGCGAACATTATCGCGGCGGGCAGAGCTTCTTCGTCGTTCCGCGCATCTCCGACCTGACCGAGGTGGAGGAGTTCCTCCGCACCGAAGTGCCCGAAGTCCGCCCCATCGTCGCCCATGGCCAGATGGCGGCCGGCGATGTCGAGGAGCGCATGTCGGCCTTCTACGACAAGCGATACGACGTGCTGCTGTCGACCACCATCGTTGAGAGCGGGCTGGATATTCCGAGCGCCAACACGCTCATCATCCACCGCGCCGACCGGTTCGGCCTGGCCCAGCTCTATCAGCTGCGCGGGCGCGTCGGGCGGGCGAAGACGCGCGCCTATGCCTATTTCACCACGCCCGCCAACCGCATCATCACCGATACGGCGGAAAAGCGGCTCAAAGTGCTGTCCGACCTCGACACGCTGGGCGCCGGTTTCCAGCTGGCGAGCCACGATCTCGACATTCGCGGCGCGGGCAATCTGGTCGGCGACGAACAATCGGGCCATATCAAGGAAGTCGGGTTCGAACTCTACCAGTCGATGCTGGAGGAGGCGATCATGGACGCCAAGGCCGGCGGTGCTGGGCTGGAGCCTCGCCGCGACAGCTTCTCGCCGCAGATCAGCGTCGACGCGCCGATCATGATCCCGGACGATTATGTTCCCGACCTCGACCTGCGCATGGCGCTGTATCGCCGCATCAACGAACTGGAGGATCGTCAGGGGCTGGAGGCCTTCGCGGCCGAGCTGATCGACCGTTTCGGCAAGCTGCCGCCGCCGACGCAGAACCTGCTCAAGATCATCGAGATCAAGCAGAATTGCATGAAGGCCAATATCGCCAAGGTCGATGTGGGGGCAAAGGGCGCGCTGGTATCCTTCTTCGAGGATCGCTTCCCCCGGCCGGAAGGGCTGATCGCCTATGTGCAGCGGCTCGACGGCGTCGCCCGCCTGCGCCCCGACAGCAAGCTGGTGCTGAACCGCAACTGGGGCGATCCGGGCGCGCGCCTCAACGGCGTGCTGCAACTGTCCAAAGGCCTTGCCAAGGCGGCAGGATGAGAGGCCGCGCTTTGTTATTGCTTGGCAATGAAGCGGAAATGGTCCCATCCTATCTAATCATCGTGACGACCCGGCGACACAGCCGGGCGTCGCGAGCAGGAGGATGATATGTTTTTGAGCCTTATCGCGCTCGCGGCCGGTGCCGCGAGCCATAATATTGCCATCGAGCATCATGGCAGCCAACTCAACGCCACCTATAGCGCCCAGACCGACATGCGCAGCAAGACGGTCGGCGCGCATACGCCCAACCGCATGGACATGCAGCGGTGCAACTGGACCGCGACCGTGCGGGTCGAGCGCAGCCTTGACGGTCACGGCCCCGCCCTGACCCGCACCCTGCCGGGCGAGCGCCGTTTCTCCGGCAGTGCGCCGGGCGCCTGTTCGCGGAGCGACGATGCGGCCGAGCGCCATCTAGCCCAGCATGATGACGCCATTCAGGCGCATGTGGTCGCGGTGGCGGAGGCCGACCGGGCGCCGCTGCTGGCCGAACTCGACGCGGTGCGCAACCTTGCCGCAAACTGATCCGCGCAAGGCTTTTGTCTGGCTGGCGGCGGTTATCGCCGCCGGTCAGGCCGTTCCCGCCGCCGCCCAATATGCCGCCGGGCCGACGGCAACGGTCGAAGTCGCCAGCGACGAGCGGCGCCGTGGCCTCAGCTGGAGCGACGGCGATCCGGTGCTGCGCGGCACGCTGTCCGTGCCGGTGGCCGAGGGGCTGAGCCTCGACGCCGCCGCCGTCTCCCTCTGGGGCAGCGACCGGCATGGCGGCGCCGACGCGGTTGCCGATCTTGGCGCCACCTATGTGCGGCAGCTGGGCGGCTGGCGCCTGTCGGCCGAGGGACGCTATCATCTCTTCCCCGGCGCGTCCGAGGGACAGGGCTATGGCGAAGTGGGCGCGGGCGCCGGCTTTCTGCTCGGCCCGGCCAGCGTCGACCTGTTCGCCAGCTATGCGCCGCGCCAGTCGGCGATAGGCGGCGACAATCTCTATCTGTCCGCCTCCGCCTCCACCGCCCTGCCCGGCACGCCCTTCACCGTGTCGGCCCGCATCGGCCGGTCCTCGGGCGATGTGCGCGATCCCGTGACGGCGGCGCGCCTGCGTCCGGACGGCAGCTATTGGGATCATGGCGTGGCGGTCGATTATCTCCAGGGCCGCTGGTCGGCGGGCCTGCGCTACGCCAATAGCAGCATCGACGGCCCGGGCAGCCGCCATGCCGGCGCGACCCTGATCGGCCGGCTCGGCTTCACCCTCTGATCGGGCAGAGCCGGGCCTGTTCCCCTGCGCGCTTCTGGGCTAATCACGCCTGACCCGCGCAGGAGGATCATCATGCCCGTCGAACTCACCATCATCGCCTGGGGCATGGCCCTGCTGCTCGTCCACATCTTCGCGGCAGGCCATGCCAAGACGCGGCAATATGGCGCAAAGTGGAATATGGGCGCGCGCGACGAGAGCCTGCCGCCGCTCAACCCGCTGGCCGGGCGACTGGTGCGGGCGCAGGCCAATTTCATGGAGACGCTGCCGATCGCCATCGTCGCCCTGATCAGCGTCGTGGTGGCGGACCGGACCAGCGAATGGACGGCTATGGGCGGCTGGATCTGGCTCGGCGCGCGGCTGCTCTACCTGCCGGTCTATGGCTTGGGCATTCCGGTGGTGCGCACCATCCTGTTCCTGGCGAGCCTGATCGGGCTGCTCTTCGTCCTGTCGCCCTTGTTGGGGTGAAGGCTCAGGGCGCCAGCACCAGCGCCACCAGATCGGCCGAGGCGATGCCCGCCGACCGCAGGAAGCCCTGATAGAAATCGCAACCTTCATGCGCGAGCAATTCGCGCTGCTGCTCCGTCTCCACCCCTTCGGCGATGATCCGCAGGCCCAGGGACTTGGCCATATGGATGACGCCGCGCACGATGATGCGGTCGCGCGCGCTGCCGGCAATATCCTGCGCCAGCCCGCTGTCGATCTTGAGATAATCGAGCGGCAGGCTTTTGAGATAGGCAAGGCTTGAATAGCCGGTGCCGAAATCGTCGATGGCGACGGCCAGCCCCTCCGCCCGCAGCGCCGACAGCAGCGCGGCGGCGGCATCGACGCGATGGATCAGCCCGCTTTCGGTAATCTCGACCGTCAGCCGCTGGCGCGGAAAGCCGCTTTTGTCCACCTGATGCAGCAGGCCCGCCATGAAATCGGGCTGGGCGATGTCGGCGGCGGTCACATTGATGGACAGGCGCAGGTCCGACAGCGCCGCCGGCCAGGCTGCCGCCTGCCGCAACGCCTCCGCCTGAATATGGGCGGAGAGCGGCAGCAGGAAATCGGATCGCTCGGCGGTCGAAAACAGGATGCCCGCGCCCAGCGGCCCATAATGCGGATGCCTCCAGCGCGCGAGCGCCTCCACGCCGATGATCCGCTCGCTCGCCATGGGATATTGCGGCTGGAAGACGATGCTGATCTCGCCCCGGTCCAGCGCCAGCCGCAAATCGGTTTCCAGCCGGTCGACATCGACCTGCCGGCTCTGTTTCTCGGCCGACAGGATGCGGATGCCCTCCCCACCCTGCCGCGCGTCGGACAAGGCGGTGCCGGCCCGGCGCAGCATCTGGGTCGCATCGTCGCCGCTGCGCGCCTGGGCAATGCCGCAGCGGGTGGTGAGCCGGATCAGATGATCGCCCGCGCTGAACGGACGCCCGATCGCCGCGATCAGCTGGCGCGCAAGGAAGGTGGCGCGATCCGCCGCCGCCGCTTCGCCGGTCAGGCCGACCAGAAATTCCGTGCCCGCAATCCGCGCGACCATCGCGCCGCCGGCCACATCCTCCACCATCCGTTCGATCCGCCGGGCGATCCGCCCCAGCAGCGCGTCGCCGACCAGCTGGCCATAGGCGGCATTCATCCGGTCGAACTGGCTGATCGACAGCAGGAGAATGGTCGTCGCCAGCCCCGATCGCCGCTCCAGCCAGTCGAGCGCCGCCGCGCGCGAGCGCAGGCCGGTGAGCGGATCGCGGCTGATCGCGTCCGCCTCATGCGCGTCGGACAGCCATTCGACATCGGCGGCGACCTGCCCGTCCTCCAGCCGCAGATGATGCACCATCCGCCCGTCGGGCCGGTCGGGCAGGCCATGGGCGACCGCGCTCGGACGGCCGGAGCGCATCATGTTGCGCAATGTCGCCAGCACGTCGCGCCGCTCCGTCCGCGCCAGCCGGCGCAGCAGCGTCGAGGGCGCGATCAGTTGTTGCGACAGGTTGAGATGCGCGGCCAACGGCTCGCTCAGCCGCAGCAGATTGTCCCGCCGGTCAAGCGTCCAGAACAGCGCGTCGCCCCGGCGGATACGCTGCGCGCGCTGATTATGGGCGGTGCCGCCCATCAGCCGCTCGACCATGCGCTGCGCCGCCGCCAGCACGGCCTCCAATCCAACATCGGTGAGCGGTGCGGTCAGATAATGAGTCGCGCCGGCCGCCATCAGCGCAGGCACCGCCGGCAGGTCATGCGCGTCCAGCAGCACGATCAGC
>DAMDPH010000130.1:0-9320 GCA_032082785.1 Sphingobium sp.
CGGGCTTCACCCTCGCCAATGTCGATTTCGCCATCGGCCCCGCCGACGCACCGGTCCGCCTGACCGCCGCCAGCTTGCAGGGCGAGGCGGGCAGGAACGGGCTGGCCGGCACGGTCGGCGGAGCGGGCGGTCGCATCGGCTCCGTGCCGCTGATCGTCGAGCAGGCCGAAGGGGATTGGCGCTTTGCCGGCGGCGCGCTGGATTTGAAGGCGGCGGTGACGGTCCGGGACGCGGCCAGCGTCGCGCGCTTCACCCCGCTCAAAGTGCCCGATTTCGCGCTCAGCCTGAAAAATGGCGGCATTGTCGCGACCGGAAGCCTGAAGGCTCCGCGCGGCGATCAGTTGGTGGCGCGGGTGGATATCGCCCATGATCTAGGCAGCGGCCGGGGCAAGGCGGATCTCGATGTGCCCGGCCTGACCTTCGGCCCGGCCTTGCAGCCCGAGGATGTGACGCCGCTCACGCTCGGCGTGATCGCCAATGTCAACGGGACCGTGAAGGGGGAGGGGCATATCCGCTGGACCGGCTCCGACGTGACCAGCGACGGCAATTTCCGAACTGACAATGCCAATCTCGCCGCCGCCTTCGGCCCGGTACAGGGG
The DNA here is from genome assembly GCA_032082785.1 of Sphingobium sp. Classification (GTDB taxonomy): domain Bacteria; phylum Pseudomonadota; class Alphaproteobacteria; order Sphingomonadales; family Sphingomonadaceae; genus Sphingobium. The sequence goes on from DAMDPH010000130.1 coordinate 600, forward strand.
TTGAGCGGGGAGATTCGCTTTACCGACCTGCTGAACCTGGTGAGTGCGCCGGGGCAGGAAGTGCGGATCGCATCGGTCAATCCGGGTGTAGAGGCGCGCAACGGCACCGTCCGCTACCGGCTGGAGCCGGGGCAGAAGGTGCGGATCGAAGGAGGCGGCTGGCCCTTTTCGGGCGGCGATCTGCTGCTGCTTCCCACCACCATGGACTTCAGCGCCGATGTCGACCGCTATCTGACCTTCCGCGTCGTCGGCCTGGACGCGGGCGCCTTCATCCAGGCGATGGAGCTGGAGAATGTCTCCGCCACCGGCACGTTCGACGGTATCATGCCCTTGATCTTCAATGCAAAGGGCGGCCGGGTTGCGGGCGGCGTACTGGTCGCGCGGCAACAGGGCATGCCCGCGCTGATCATGCCCGAAGGCGTGCTGCCGACCATCCCCTGCGACCCTACGCGCCAGTCGGGCACGCTGTCCTATGTCGGCCCCGTCTCCAATGAGGAACTGGGGGTGATGGGCAAGCTGGCCTTCGACGCGCTCAAAAATCTTCAATATAAATGTCTGACCATATTGATGGATGGCGCGCTGGATGGAGAGATGGTTACGAATGTCGTCTTCAATGGCGTCAATCGTGGCCAGATCGGCAGCGCTCCGGCCGGTTTTGCGCGCAGTTTCATCGGCCTGCCCTTCATCTTCAACGTGCGGATCGCCGCGCCCTTCCGCGGGCTGCTGGGCACCGCCCAGTCGCTGATCGATCCGAGCGCGCTCATCCAGAACAGCATCGGCAATGAGGTTCAGGACAAGATGCGAAAGGAATTGGCGCCAGGGGTTGCGGTTCAGCCTCCCGCAAGCGACACTCATCTAAATGGGACAAGCGATGACCAGAAATAAAATCATGATGGCCGGGCTGGCCATGTCGGCATTGGGGGGATGCATTCAGGTGAAGGCGCCCGACAAACCGATCGAGATTAACCTTAATGTAAAGGTTCAGCAGGAAGTTGTAGTCAAGCTGCAACGTGACGCGCAGGATCTTATTCAGAATAACCCGGAGTTGTTTCCGCAATGACACGCAAGATGCTGATGATCGCCGCAGGGTTCGCCGTCGCGCTGGCCGGGGGCCTCGCCATGACCGCCGTCCCGGCGCTCGCACAGTCGGGCGCCGTCGCCTCCGCGATTGCCGCGGGAACCGTGGGCGAGCAGGCCGACGGCTATCTGGGGATCGCCGGATCGGTCAGCGGCGACGTCCGCGCCGAAGTCGAATCGATCAACATCAAGCGCCGCGCCGCTTACACCAATCTCGCCGGCAAGCGTGGCGTGACGGTGCAGGATGTCGCCGCCGCCACCGGATGCCAGACGTTGAGCAGCCGTGTGAAGGAGGGGCAGGTCTATCGCATCGGCGCCGGGGCGTGGCAGACCAAGGGTTCCGGCCCGATCGCCTTGCCCGGCTATTGCGCCACGGCGGGCTGAACCGGCCCGTCGCCGTGCGCCCGTCCGGGGACGGCTCACCCATGGCGCGGCAATCGCGTCACGAGAGTTGACTATCCGCAAAGCCCTTTCTAAACGGGCCGCGCCTTGACGGGTGCAGCCGCAAGCGCCATGCCCCCTGCCGTTGGGTTTCAACAACCGGACGGAGGATGCGATGGCAGCGGATACACCCGGGCAGGACCCGGCAAGGGAGGATGCGCGGATCGCTTCGCTAGAAGCGCGGATCGCGCAGGCCGAACAGGTCGAGAAGGTCAGGCAGGGGGCCAGGGAACAGCAGGCGGACGATGGGTCTCGCCTGGGTAACCGGGTTCTTGCCGAACTTATCGGGGGTCTTGCTGGTGGTGCGTTGATCGGGTGGGTCTTGGACCGGCTGTTCGGCACATCCCCATGGCTCCTGCTCGCCTTTCTCGGTCTTGGGATCGCGGCGGCGTTCAGGAACATCATCAGATTGACGACGACAAAGCGTTCCGATCCATAAAGGGACGCTTTTGTCTTAGTCCGAACGCACGACGATACACGACGATACAGGGGTCAACGTGGCAGAATCCGGCAAAATCGATCCGATGCACCAGTTTGCGATCGAACCCTTGTTCGGTACCGATCATCTGTCGCTCGGCGGTTTCAACATCGCCTTCACCAATAGCGCGCTCTACATGGTGGCAGCCGCGCTGGTGCTGTGGATCTTCGTGGTCGGCGGCATGAAGCGGGAACTGGTTCCCGGTCGCTGGCAGATGGCGGTCGAATATATGACCGGCTTCATCAAGAGCCTGCTGATCGCCAATGTGGGCGAGGGTGGTAAGAAATATATCCCCTACGTCTTCTCGCTGTTCATGTTCATCCTGCTGGCCAACCTGCTGGGCCTGTTGCCGCTCGGCCTGCTGGGCCTGCACCCCTTCACTTTCACCAGCCATTTCACGGCCACCGGCATCCTCGCGATCATGAGCTTCTCAATCGTGCTGATCGTTGGCTTCTGGAAGCATAAGCTGCACTTTTTCTCGCTGTTCGTGCCCCATGGCACGCCGATGCTGATGGTGGTGCCGCTTTTCTTCATCGAGCTGGTGTCCTTCATGGTGCGCCCGTTCAGCCTGGGTCTGCGACTGTTCGTCGCCATGACCGCCGGCCACGTGCTGCTCAAGGTGCTTGCCGGCTTCGTCATCAACAGCACCAATGCCAGCCCGGCGCTGGGTCTGACGGTGGGCGCGGCCAGCTTCATCCTGATGATCGGCATCAGCGCGCTTGAAGTGCTGGTGGCGGTGATCCAGGCCTATGTCTTCGCACTGCTGACCTCGGTCTACATTAACGACGCCGAGAATCTGCACTAAGTTTTTGAATTACCACCTAGTTTTCAGTGTTTTAGAAAAGGGAGTTTACGACATGGACGCAGAAGCCGCAAAGCTGCTCGGTGCTGGCCTGGCCGCGATCGGTGCGGGCATCGCTGCCCTCGGTGTGGGCAACGTCTTCAGCGCGTTCCTTGAAGGCGCGCTGCGCAATCCGGGTGCCGCCGACGGCCAGCAGGGCCGCCTGTTCATCGGCTTCGCCGCCGCCGAACTTCTGGGTCTGCTGGCGTTCGTCATCGCCATGATCCTGGTGTTCGTGGCCTAACAAGCCGCTGGTATGCGGGCAGGGCGGCCTCGACGCCGTCCCGCCCGCATCCCTGACTGACAAGCGCCTGATCGGACGGACTCATCCCATGCCTCAAATCGCGCAAATCGCCGAAACCTACTCCAGCCAGATTTTCTGGCTGCTGCTGACTTTCGGCTTCGTCTTCTTCGTCATCGGCCTCGGCATGGTGCCCAAGGTGCAGGGGACGGCCGACGCGCGCGACGCGAAGATCATTGGCGATCTGGACGCGGCCAAGGCTGCTTTCGCCCGCGCCGATGAGGTCGAGGCGGAATATCGGACCCGCGACGCCGAAAACCGCGCCGCCGCGCAGGCGGTGCTGGCCAAGGCCAAGGCGGACGCCGCCAAGGCATCCGAGACCCGGCTGGCCGCTGCCGATGCCGAAATCGCCGGCACCATCGGTGCGGCGGAGGCTCGCATCCAGGCCGCGACCAGCGCGGCCATGGCACAAATCGAAACCGTCGCCGCCGATGCGGCGCGCGACATGGTGGCGCGTATTTCCGGCGTTCATGCATCGGACGACGCGGCCCGCAACGCAGTAAAGGCGGCACTGGCCCATGGCTGAGGCAGCAGCACAGCATAGCGGCGGCGAAGCCCCGCACCTCAACGAGGCGATCCACGCCGAAGGGCTGGAGCCGGTCGGCACCGTCGCCCATGAGGGCGTGGCTCCGCACACCGACCCCAAAGCCATCGGCATGGACGCGACCGCCTGGGTCAGCCTGGCCATGGCGGTGTTCATCATCATCCTGCTGGTCAAGAAGGTGCCCGCCCTGATCGGCGGCGCGCTGGACGGCCGCATCGCCGCGATCAAGAGCCAGCTGGCCGAAGCGACCAAGCTGCGCACCGAAGCGGAAGCGCTCAAGGCCGAATATGAAGCGCGCCTTGCCGCCGCTGCTGGCGAGGCAGAGGCCATTCGCAAGTCGGCCGAGCATGAAGCGGAAACGCTGATCGCCGACGCGCAGGCCAATGCGACCGCGCTGGTCGCCCGTCGCCAGAAAATGGCGGAGGACAAGATTGGCGCGGCGGAGCGGGCGGCAATTGCCGGCATCCGCGCCAAGGCGGTGAACGCCGCCACCAGCGCCGCCGCCACGCTGATCGCCCAGGGTCATGATGCCCAGGCCGACCGCCAGCTGGTCGACACGGCCATCCGGAGCCTCGGCCCCGTCGCCTGACGCCAGGCTAAAGATCAGAAAAAGGGCCGGTGCGGATCGTCGCACCGGCCCTTTTTCTATGCGCAGGATTTGAGCGGCTAGAGCATCTAAAAGCCGTTAGGGCTGAGCCTGTCGCAGCCCAGTCCTCGCGCCCGGTGCGGAGAGAGGCGGCGGAGCCGCCACCCCCTCCCGCATTAACAGCCTCAGGCCGCCATCGACGCGATGTCGATCACGAAGCGATATTTGACGTCGCTCTTCTGCATGCGCGCATAGGCGGTCTCGATCTCCTGCGCGGCGATCATCTCGATATCGGCGACGATCCCCTTCTCGGCGCAGAAATCCAGCATCTCCTGCGTCTCGGCAATGCCGCCGATCAGGGATCCGGCGATGGACCGGCGCTTGAAGATCAGGGCGGCGACGCTGGGCGAGGGGTGCGCATGTTCGGGCACGCCCACCAGCGTCAGCGTTCCGTCCCGTTTCAGCAGCAGGGTGAACTGGTCCAGATCATGGCTGGCCGCCACCGTGTTGAGGATGAAGTCGAAGCTGTTGGCATGGGCGGCCATCTGCTCCGCATCGCGGGACACCACCACTTCATCCGCGCCCAGTTCATGCGCGTCCTGCCGCTTGCTCTCCGACGTGGTGAAGGCGACGACATGCGCGCCCAGCGCATGGGCGAGCTTGATGCCCATATGGCCAAGGCCGCCGATGCCGACGATGCCGACCTTCATGCCCGGCCCGACCTTCCAGTGGCGCAGCGGCGACCAGGTGGTGATGCCAGCGCACAGCAGGGGCGCCACGGCGGCCAGCTGTTCGGGCGCATGGGCGATTTTCAGCACGAAGGCGTCCTTGACGACGATGCTCTGCGAATAGCCGCCCAGTGTATGGCCCGGCGCGTCCTGCGTCGCGCCATTATAGGTGCCGACAAAGCCCGTCTCGCAATATTGCTCCAGCCCTTCGTCGCAGGCCGGGCAATGCTGGCAGCTGTCGACCATGCAGCCGACGCCGACCGTGTCGCCGACCTTGAACTTGGAGACATGGTCGCCGACCGCGGTCACATGGCCGACAATCTCGTGGCCGGGCACGCAGGGGTAGAGCGTCCCGTCCCATTCGGAGCGGACCTGATGCAGGTCCGAATGGCAGACGCCGCAATAGGCGATGTCGATCTGCACATCATGCGCGCCCACCGGCCGGCGCTCAATCTCCATCGCTTCCACCGGCGTGTCGGCGGCATGCGCGCCAAAGGCTTTTACGGCCATGCTGATTGTCCCTTATTATGACGGTTGGAAGAAGCGCCAACACGGTCGCCCGCGCGCTTGCCTTCCGTCCATCCTGATTATTGTCGAATGGGCATCGGCGGAGGGATGCCGACGCTTGCCAGAGATATAGGAAGCAGGGGCGCATCGAAGAAGGGGCGCATGGGCGCCATGCGACAAAAGGCGGAACCGGGAAGGTTAACCAAAGCACATCGCTGTTGAATTGGACCATATGTTAGTCCATTATTTGCTATGCTCGTTCTTATGCCGCCAGGAGGCTCGAATGAAGATTTCGGTATCGGAAGCCAAGGGTCAGTTGACCGAGCTGGTTCGTCGCGCGGAAGCAGGCGATGAGGTCATTCTGACACGGCACGGGCAGGGGGCGGTGCGGCTGGTTCCGCTCAAGGCTCCGGTAACGCGTGAGAGTCGTCGAGATCTGCTTCTGGCCGTGCGCGCGTCGGCACGGGCCAAGGCCGGGCCGGCGGCCGCCCGAAGCCAAGACTTTCTCTATGGGGAAGACGGCCTGCCCGAATGATCATTCTCGACACATCGGCGATCATGGCCATTCTGCTGGACGAGCCAGAAGCGGATGCCTGCGCTGCGATCATCGAGGCGGCAGACGATCTCGCCATCTCGGCGGGAACATTGGCCGAGACGCTGATCGTCGCCAGCCGGCGTGGCGTCGGTGCAGAGGCTGAACGGCTTCTCGGCGGGCTTGGGCTGGAGATTGTTCCTGTAACTCCCGCTGCGGCCAGACGGATTGCGCAAATCTATGCGCAGTGGGGCAAGGGCGCGCATCGCGCTGGCCTCAATTTCGGCGACTGCTTCGCCTATGCGCTGGCGGAGGAGCGGGCCTGCCCGCTGCTGTTCGTCGGTGATGATTTCACCCACAGCCCGATCCGCGATGCCCGTTCCGTCCCGGACATGCGCTAACATCCTGACAGTTTGGCGAACGCGCCCGATTGCACGCCCCGCCATTGCGATCCGCGCGCGCGCCGCTATCTCATGGCGCATGTCGCATCCCCAATCGCCCGATCGTTTTCATGAGGACAAGGCCAGCTTCACCGTCACCGGCAGCCAGCCGGACATAGACGCAGGCGTGGCGGCGATCCGGACCGTGCTGCGCACCCTGCCGATCCGCCCCGGCGTCTATCGCATGCAGGATGCGCGCGGCGATGTGCTCTATGTGGGCAAGGCGCGGGCGCTCAAGAACCGGGTCGCCAATTATACGCAGGTCGACCGGCTGCCCAAACGGTTGCAGCGCATGGTTGCGCAGACGCGCAGCATGACCATCGTCACCACCAACAGCGAGGCGGAGGCGCTGCTGCTGGAGGCGCAGCTGATCAAGCGCTACCGCCCGCCTTACAACGTCCTGCTGCGCGACGACAAAAGCTTTCCCTTCATCCTGTTGCGGGAGGATCATGGCTTCCCCCGCGTGCAGAAGCATCGCGGCGCGCGCAAATATAAGGGGCGCTATTATGGCCCCTTCGCCAGCGCCGGATCGGTGACGCGGACCATCAACGCCTTGCAGAAACTCTTCCTGCTGCGCAGCTGCACCGACAGTTTCTTCGCCAATCGCTCGCGCCCCTGCCTGCTCTACCAGATCAAGCGCTGCTCGGCGCCCTGCGTGGGCCGCATCGATGAGGGCGACTATGGCGAGCTGGTGCGCGATGCGCAGGATTTTCTCGGCGGCAAATCGACCAAGGTGCAGCAGAAGCTGGGCGCGGCGATGCAGGCGGCGTCGGACGCGATGGATTTCGAGCAGGCGGCGGTGATCCGCGACCGGCTGAAGGCGCTGACCTTCATCCAGGGCAGCCAGGCGATCAATGCCGAAGGGCTGGGCGATGCCGATATTTTCGCGCTGGCGGAAAAGGGCGGGGCGATGTGCATCCAGGCCTTCTTCATCCGCGGCGGCCAGAATTGGGGCCATCGCAGCTTCTTCCCTGTCCACACCGCCGATGTCGCGACCGATGAAGTGCTCGAAAGCTTCATGGCGCAATTTTACGAGGAAGTGCCGCCGCCCCGGCTCATCCTCGCCGATCGCGCGCCGGCCGAATGCGACTTGCTGGCGCAGGCGCTGGCGGAGCGGATCGGCGCGAAGGTCCGGATCGAGGTGCCGCAGCGCGGCGATCGCGTGCGGCTGATCAAGCAGGCGCAGCGCAATGCGGTCGAGGCGCTCGACCGGCGGCTGGCGGAGACGACCAGCCAGGCCAAGATTCTGGACGAGATGGTCGAGACGTTCGGGCTGGACGGCGTGCCCGACCGCATTGAGATTTACGACAACAGCCATATTCAGGGCGCCCATGCGCTGGGCGCGATGGTGGTGGCGGGGCCGGAAGGGTTCCGCAAGAACGCCTATCGCAAGTTCAACATGAAGAATCCGGAGACCGCCGGCGACGATTTCGCGATGATGCGCGAGATGTTTGAGCGCCGCTTCGGCCGCGCCGCGCGCGAGGATCCGGATCGTGACAGCGGCGAATGGCCCGATCTGGTGCTGATCGACGGCGGCAAGGGGCAGTTGTCCGCCGCCCGCGCCATATTGGAGGATATGGGCATCGAGGATGTCTGCATGATCGGCATCGCCAAGGGGCCGCATCATGGGCGGGAAGGGCGCGAAATTTTTCATCTGATGGACGGGCGGGAAATCAGCTTCCCGCTCAATCATCCGCTGCTTTTCTACATGCAGCGCCTGCGGGACGAGGCGCACCGCTTCGCCATCGGCGCCCACCGGCAGAAGCGCAGCAAGGCGATCACGGTCAGTTCGCTGGATGAAGTGCCGGGCATCGGCCCCGCGCGCAAGCGGGCGCTGCTGATGCATTTCGGCACTGCGCGCGCGGTCCGCGATGCGGCGCTGGAGGATCTGCTCAAGGCGCCCGGCGTCTCCCGTGCGGTGGCGCAGCAGGTTTATGACCATTTCCACGGCTGAGAGATCGTCCCAGGATGCGTCTGCCGGCGCAACGCGTTGCGGCAACGCCATGCGCGCCGCCGCGCATGGCAGAAAAGTGTTGCGCGGAGCATCGCAGTCGTGCCGGTCCTGACCAGCTATGCCATCGTCTGCGCGCTGCGGCCCCATGGCGAACATGGCGCCATTGCCCGGCTGCTGACGCCCGACCATGGGCTGCTGCCCGGCTATGTGCGCGGCGGCCGGTCGCGGCAGATGCGGCCGGTGCTGCTGCCCGGCAATGTGGTGAAGGCCGATTATCGCAGCCGGACCGACG
>DAMDPH010000131.1:0-9303 GCA_032082785.1 Sphingobium sp.
CCGACGCCATCGCCCGCATGGGGGAGGGGGCGGCGCCGGCGCTGCTGCTCTTCCCGCGTTTCGGCCATCCGCCGGCGCAGCGGCCGGTCGGGCAGGGGGAGCTGTTCATGCGGCTCACCCAGGCCTCGACCAATTATGTCGCGCTGGGCGAGCCGGGCTTTGCCGCGCTCACCCGCTTCGTGAAGCAGGTGCCCGCGCAGGCGATCGACTTCCCGACGGGAGAGGCCGGCATTGCCATGGTCGAGCGGCTCTGGGCGGCGCAATCATGAGCGCGATGCTTCTCGTCCGTTCGCTGCGCGACCCGGCCTCGACGCTGCGGCTGGAGGCGGAGGGCTGGAACGCCCTTATCGCCATGGCACGGGCCGAGCGGCTGATCGGCACGCTGGCGGTCCGGCTGGAAGGGCTGGCGCTGCCGGACGCGGTGCGGTCGATCATGGCCGACGCCCTGCTCGACGCCGCCCGGGAGTCGCGTCAGGCCTTGTGGGAAGCGGACCGCGCGGCACGGGCATTGGCCGAGCTGGACTGCCGGGTCGTGCTGCTCAAGGGCACCGCCTATGCCGCCGCCGGGCTTCGGCCGGCAGAGGGTCGCTTCATTGGCGATCTCGACATATTGGTGCCGCGCGATGCCTTGTCCCAGGTGGAGGCGCGGCTGCTGGCGGCGGGCTGGGAATGGGTGAAGGCGGACCCTTATGATGACGCCTATTATCGCCAGTGGATGCACGAACTGCCGCCGCTCATCCATCAGGAGCGCGACCGGCTGATCGACGTGCATCATACGGTGCTGCCGCTGACCGCCCGCCAGCGCCCCGACGCCGCCGCCATGATCGAAGCGGCACAACCCATAGCCATCGGGTTATGTCATGCGGAAGAAGCCTCATATGACGATATGTTTCCCGGCGAAGGCCGGGATCCAGAATCCCCCAGGCCGCCTTTTGGCACACTGGGCCCCGGCCTGCGCCGGGGAACGGTTGAGGCGAAAAGTCCCGACCGGCGCCTCTATATTCTTTCGCCCGAGGATCGCGTTTGCCATGCCGCCGCGCATCTGCTGGCGGACGGCGATCTTCAGGGCGGGCTGCGCAATTTATGGGATCTTCACTGGCTGTTGCGCGACGCCGATCCAGCCATTCTCGCCGCGCGGGCGCAGCGGCATGGGCTGAGCCGCCATGTCGCGCAGGCGCGGCGGCTGGCGGACGCGCTCTATGGCGAGGGCAGCCGGCTCACCTTATGGGACCGGCTGGTCCGCGCCCGGCTGCTCGCCCGCGACGGTTGGGGAAGGGAGACGCGCAAGCTGCTGGTCTTCGCCTTCTATCTGCGCTCCCACTGGCTGCGCATGCCGCCGCTGATGCTGGCGCGCCACCTGTGGACCAAATGGCGCAAGGGGCATCGGCCGGGGTGATCGCTCCCCCCGGCCACGCCATCAGTCCTTCTTCAGAATATCCAGCGCCATCACCGTCATCGCCTCGCTGGCGGTGGCGATCACCTTGTCGGCTTCCGGCGCCCAGAAGGGGCTGTGGAGCGAGGGCAGGCTGATCTGCCCGGCATTGGCCTGCGCCATCTTGTCCGCCGGCACGCCGCCGACCCAGAAGATGAAGCTCTTGATGCTCTTGTCCGCGCGGTAGAAGCGGCTGAAATCCTCGCCGCCCATCACCGCCGGCGTCTTGGTCACGCGGCCCTGCGGGAAATGCGCGGTCAGCAGCGCGCCCATCTGCTCGGCAAATTCGGGCGGGTTGAAGGTGGAGGGGGTGAATTCATCCTTCACCGTCACCTGCGGCATCCGGTCATCGGGCACGCCGGCGGCAATCGCCTCGCCCCGCGCGATCCGCTCGATCCCCCTGATGAGCTTTTCGCGCGTCTCGTCCGAATAGCTGCGGATGGTCAGCAGCAAGGTCGCCTGATCGGGGATGATATTATGCTTGGCGCCCGCCTGGAAGCTGCCGACGGTGACGACGGCGGGATCCTGCGGATTCTGCTCGCGGCTGATCAGCGTCTGGAGCGTGGTGACGATCCGCGAGCCGAGCACGATCGGATCGCGCGTGGTCTGCGGATAGGCGCCATGGCCGCCCACGCCCTTGACGATGATGTCCACGCTGTCGACATTCGCCAGCGCATAGCCGGGGGTGAAGCCGATGGTGCCGGCCTCCAGATTGGCCGCGTCGTGGAAGGCGATGGCATGGGTCGGCCGCGGGAAGCGGGTGTACAGCCCGTCCTCCAGCATCTTGCGCGCGCCGCGCCCGACTTCCTCGGCCGGTTGCAGGATCATGACCAGCGTCCCCTGCCACTCCTTCTTGCGGGCGGCGAGCAGCTTGGCGGTGGCGATGAAGGCGGTCATGTGCGTGTCATGGCCGCAGGCGTGCATCACCCCGGTCTCGACCCCTTCGGGCGTCTTGGTCCGCACCTTGGACGCGAATTCCAGACCGGTCTGCTCGACCACCGGCAGCCCGTCCATGTCGGCGCGGATCATCAGCACCGGGCCGCTGCCATTTTCCATCACCGCGACGACGCCGGTCCCGCCGACCTTCTCCGTCACGTCGAACTTCAGCGCCTTGAGCCGCTTGGCGAGCTTGGCGGCGGTGTTCACTTCCTTTTCCGACAATTCGGGATTGGCGTGAAGATCGCGATAGAGGGCCATCAGCCCCTCCATATCCTTCGCGATCTCGCCGCCGATGACGCTCTGCTGCGCGGCGGGCGCTGCCGCCGGATCGGTCGGAACCGTCTGGGCAGCGGCGATGGAGGAAAAGCTGACGGCGGCGAACAGGGCGGCAGGCAAAAGACGCATGTCTTGAAACTCCTTCAGGAGGCGCGGCGACCCTCAAGCGGATCGCCGCAGCCCCTCGATAAAAATGCAGCCTCTCAGCGCGACCGGATGAAGGCGCGGACGTCGGCGCTCAATTTGCGCAGGTCGTCCGGGCGGACATACATCATGTGGCCGGCATCATAATAATGGAACTGGATGCGCGACGGGTCGAATCCGGTGCGGTTCATGCTATATTCGGCCGCGTAGAAGGGGGTGGCGAAGTCATACCAGCCCTGACCCACGAACACCTTGAGCCCGCTATTCTCGCGCAGCGCCTTGCCGAGATAGGGCGCGACATTGGCATAGACTTCCAGGTCGCGGCCTTCCGCGCCCTTGAGCTTCCAGTCCCATCCGCTGACGCCGCCGATGGTCACATATTGGCGCTCCGTGTCATAGCCAAGGATGTCGCGCGCATAGCTGTTCATCGCGGCGGTATAGGCGCCGTCGATGGCGTAGAAGCTGGGATCATTGTCCGGCTCTTCGCCGGCGCTGTCATAATCCTTGCCGGTATAGCGGGTATCGAGCCGGCCGATGCTGAGGCCCCGGTCGCGCAGCAATTCCTTGTAGAACCGGCCGGGCAGCACGCGCAGCTCGGCATTGTCCACAAATTGCTCCGACAGGCCGGTCAGGCGCGCCAGCTCGGCACGGACCGATGCGCGTTCGTCGGCGGGCAGTTCATTGCCCTTGAGCAGCGCGGCGGCATAGGGGCCGATGGCGAAGGCGCGCGCCTGCTGCGCGGCTTCGGCGGCGGTGGCGGGCGGGTTGCCCATCTTCTTGTGATACCAGGCGGTGGTCGCCATCGACGGCAGGTTGAGGATATAGGGCATTTCATTGCCCTGCACCTCGGCGGTGGCGCCGAAGTCGAGAATGGCGGAAATCAGGATGATGCCGTTGACGCTGACATCATTATAGCTGCCTTCCAGCTCGTTGATGAGCGCGACCGAGCGGGTCGTGCCATAGCTTTCGCCGCCAATATATTTGGGCGAGGACCAGCGGCCATTTTCGCCCAGCCACAGGCGGATGAAGTCCGCGATCGACTTGGCGTCCGACGACACGCCCCAATAATCCTTGGGGTCCTTCTTGCCGATGGCGTGGGAGAAGCCGGTGCCGACCGGGTCGATGAACACCAGGTCGGTGACGTCGAGCAGGCTTTCGGGATTGTCGACCAGCGGATAGGGCGGGGCGCCGTCATCCTGCGCCTCGGGCAGCACGACCCGCTTGGGACCGAACGCGCCCATGTGCAGCCACAGCGAACCCGAACCCGGCCCGCCATTATAGAGGAAGGTGACCGGCCGGCTCTTGTCGCCGCCATCCTTGACATAGGAGGTGGCGAAGATCGCCGCGAGCGGCTTGCCATCCTTGTCCTTGAGATAGGTTTCGCCCGTGGTCGCGGTATAGCTGATCCGGCTGCCGCCAAAGGTACCGCTATGCTTGGTGACGGACCGGTTGGGCGCGGGGACGGGGGCTTCGGCGGCCTCCTCCTGCTTATTGCCCTTATCTTCGGCATGGGCGGCTAGCGGCGCGAGGGCCAGCGGCGATATGGCCAGCGCGAGGGCGGCCAGCGATGTGGTGAGACGCATCGGTTCGATTCCCCTTTTTCTCTATGCCGCCTTGGCTAGCCGCCTGCGCGCTCAGGGGAAAGGGGAGATATTATACTGTTGCCGGCCCGGCGATGTGCCGGGCCGGTCGGATCGGCCTTATTGCGCGGTCCAGCCGCCGTCGATCGACAGATTGGCGCCGGTGATATTGGCGGCCGCGTCGCTGCACAGATAGAGGGCGGTGGCGGCGACCTGCTCGGCGGTCACGAACTGCTTGGTCGGCTGCCCGGCCAGCAGCACGTCGTTCATCACCTGCTCGCGAGTGAGACCGCGCGCCTTCATCGTGTCGGGGATCTGATTTTCCACCAGCGGCGTCCAGACATAGCCGGGCGAGATGCAGTTGGCGGTGATGCCATCGGCCGCGACTTCCAGCGCCACCGTCTTGGTGAAGCCGGCAAGGCCGTGCTTGGCGGTCACATAGGCGCTCTTGAACGGGGAGGCGACCAGCGAGTGGGCGGACGCGGTCTGGATGATGCGGCCCCAACCCTTCGCCTTCATATGCGGCAGCGCCAGCCGGGTGGTGTGGAAGGCCGCGGTCAGATTCAGCGCGAGGATGAGGTCCCATTTGTCGAGCGGAAATTCGTCGACCGGGGCGACATGCTGCATGCCGGCATTATTGATGAGAATGTCGACGCCGCCAAAGGCATCGGCCGCCTGCGCCATCATCGCCTCGATCTCGTCCACCTTGGTGAGATCATGGCCGCTATAGAGCGCCTTGGCGCCCGACAGCTGCTCCAGGCCCTGCCGTTCCTGCTCGATCGCATCGGCATCGCCAAAGCCGTTGATGACGATCTGCGCGCCTTCGCCCGCCAGCGCCTTGGCATAGGCGAGGCCGATGCCGGAGGTGGAACCGGTAATCAGCGCCGTTTTGCCGGTCAGCGACTTGCTCATGCCTTTTTCTCCTTCAGATGATCCGGCGCGTCGAGGTCGAAGGTCGCGCTCTTTCCGTCCAGGATGTTGCGCGCGATCAGGTCGCCCTTGTGCATGACTTCCTCCACCGCTTCCACGCCCTGGCTCCAATGGTCGAGCATGGTGGAGCGGGAGAATTCGAAATCCTTCGCTCCGCTTTCCCAGGCGCGGGTGCGGTAGATGAGATGGACGATATTGACCGACCCCTCGTCCAGATATTCGCGCAGCTTGCGCGCATCGGGATCGTCCTGAAATTCGGGCGGCAGCTTGTCGAGCAGCGCCTGAATCGCGCCATGCTCCCGCCGCAGCCGCAGATATTGGTCGGTCACCTGCCGGGTGCGGCTGCTATATTGGATATCCTTGGTGCGCGAATAGACGTCGGTCATCTGGCGCGGCATCGGCCCTTCGGCGGCGAACAGATCGACCTGAAAGACCAGCATGTCCTCGGTCTGGTGATTGAGCACATGGGCGAGCGGCGTGTTGGAGACGAGGCCCCCGTCCCAATACCAGCGGCCATCGATCTCGATCGGCGGCAGGCCCGGCGGCAGCGCGCCCGACGCCATGATGTGGCGGGCGTCGATGCGGGTATTGCCGCCCGGCCCGCGCGTGTCCCAATAGGCGAAATTGCCCGTCTCGACATCGACCGCGCCGACCGACAGGCGCACCGGCCCGTCATTCAGCAGATCCCAGTCGATGCAGGCGTCGAGCATATCCTTGAGCGGCGCGCTGTCATAGAAGCTGATCGCCCCCGGCGTCCCTTCCGGCATCAGCGGCGCAGGCCAGAGGCGCGGGCGGAACATGCCCGGCACGCCGAAGGTCGCGACCGTGCCGGCGGCGCTCAGATGCGCGGCTTCGCGGATATGGTCGATTTCCGGCAGCACCATATTGGGAATGCCGCCCGACACGGTCAGCCAGAATTTCTTGAGGCGACTGAGGCGCCGATGCGGCTCGTTGCCGGCGATGATGGCGGCGTTGACCGCACCGATCGATATGCCCGCGACCCAGCTGATGTCGATCGCCAGTTCATCGAGTCGCTGAAACACCCCCGCCTGAAAGGAGCCAAGGGCGCCGCCGCCCTGCAACAGCAGGACGACTTCGCGCGGGAGGGGCAGCGGCGTGCTGGCCCGGCGGCGGGGTTTCGCATCTATATCCATGTCGCACTGCAATATAGTCGCTTGGCGGCGCATTCCAACCGCTATGCGCGCGCCGCAACCTTCCATCGCACCAAATGGTTTTCCAACGGGACAAGATCGCTTAAATCGGGACAGGAAAGGGAGGCGCCATGCGGCTGGACGACGAACGGGAAAGCACCCATTATGAGGTGCAGGACGGCCGCGGCGGCGGCTTTGGCGGGGGGCTTGGCGGCGGACTGGGCATGCTGCTCCCGCTGGTGGCCAGCCGCTTCGGCTGCGGCGGCGTCGTCGTCCTGATCATCATCATGGCGGTCATGGGCATGAACCCGATGAGCATGCTGGGCGGCGGGGGCGGCGGCCAGCAGGTGCAGGGCGAACGGCCGGGTCCGCAGGAACTTACCGCAGTGCAGCGAACCGCGCTCAAGGTTCTGGGCTCGACCGAGGCACGCTGGACCGAAATTTTCCGCGAGCGGGGAGAGACTTACCCGCCGCCGACGCTGGTCTTCTACAGCCAGCGGGGCCAGTCGGGCTGCGGCGCGGCCATGTCCGCCATGGGGCCATTCTACTGCCCGGCCGACCAGCGCATCTATCTCGACACCGATTTCTTCCGCGAGATGGAAACCCGCTTCAACGCGCCGGGCGACTTCCCGATGGGCTATATTATCGCGCATGAGGTCGGCCACCATATCCAGACCATCACCGGCGACGCCAACCGCATCCGCCAGGCGCAGCAGCGCGTGTCGGAGGCGCAGGGCAATGCGCTTCAGGTGCGGATGGAGTTGCAGGCCGACTGCTATGCCGGCGTCTGGGCCGCGCGCGACACCAATTTGATGGAGCCGGGTGATCTGGAGGAAGGCATGCGCGCCGCCGAGGCGATCGGCGACGATACGCTGCAAAAGGCGGCGGGACAGCGGCCGGTGCCCGAAAGCTTCACCCATGGCAGCAGCGCTCAGCGCATGGAATGGCTGCGCAAGGGGCTGTCGACCGGCGATCCGGCACAATGCGATACGCTGAAGGGCGCGCTCTGACCTACTGGGGAAATTCGGGCGGGATCGCTCCCGCCCCCATGCCCTGCGGTGACTGGCCGACGGGGTTCAGCATCGGCTGCCCCGCGCCGGGCATCGGTTGTCCCGCGCCGCTATCGATGGAATCGGCAACGCTATAGTCCGGCGCTGCGGGTACGGGTTCCGCCATCGGCGGCGGCGGCGGCTGAACCGAAGCGGGAGCGGGGGGCGGCACCGCCGGCATGGGCGCTGTCCCATTCACCGCCTCTTCCGCTGCGGGCGGGCGGGGCATGAAGGCTTGCACCGCCATGATGATGAGCGGCGCGGTGAGAAGCGTGGCGATGGCGAACAGCCGGTACATGCCTGCGGGTCTTAGCGGAGCTTCGCCAGCAGGCGCATCATGTCGTCGGGCAGGGACTCGCGCGGCGCGAAGCTCTTGCGCAGCGCCCGGCCGACCCCTTCATAGGGCGTGGGCAGGCCGACAGTGACGAAATGGCCTTGACCCCGGTCTCGCCCGCCTGCCGATTGGCTGAGATGTTTCCGCGACATTTCCATGCTCCAATTAACGGCCAAAATCGTTAAAAGTTTCTGGCCTTCGCTCCCGTCGCGCGCGATATCGTCCCGCAATGGGAGAGATGATGGTGCATAACTGGACGGACATGCTGGACCGGATGCGCGCGCATTCGCCTTTTCTGGCGCGCGCGATGGACCGTTTTCCGACCGTCGCCGACGCACTGGCCGCCGGCGATGCGGAGGCGGCGCTGGCGGCGGCTCATGCCGCCGGATCGCCCGACGATGGCGTCGCCCGGTCGCTGCGGCGGCGGCGGGGTGCGCTGGCGCTGGCGATAGCGGGCGCCGATCTCGCCGGCGCCTGGACGCTGGACCGGGTGACGCGCACCCTGTCCGACTTCGCCGATCAGGCGCTGGAGGAGGCGCTCGCCGCCGCCATGGCCGAACGCTATCCCGACGCACCGCATCGGGGCTTTCTGGTGCTGGCGCTCGGCAAGCATGGCAGTCACGAACTCAACTATTCGTCAGATATCGATCCCATCCTGCTGTTCGACCCCAAGACGCTGCCCCATGGCGCGCGCGAGGATCCTGCCGATGCGGCGGTGCGGATCGGCCGGCGGGTAAGCGAGCTGCTGAACGCCCGCGACGGCGACGGCTATGTCTTCCGTGTCGACCTGCGCCTGCGGCCCTCGCCCGAAGCGACTCCCATCGCGCTGCCGGTGGAGGCGGCGATCGGCTATTATGAATCGACCGCGCTCGGCTGGGAACAGGCGGCCTTCATCCGCGCGCGCCCGGCCGCCGGCGATCAGGCGCTGGGCGATTATTTCATGCGCGCGATCCGCCCCTTCGTCTGGCGGCGCAGCCTCGACTTCGGCGCCATCGACGCCATCGTCGACATCTCCCGCCGCATCCGCGATCATTATGCGCAGGGGCAGGCCTTTGGCCCCGGCTATGATCTCAAGCGCGGGCGCGGCGGCATTCGCGAAGTCGAATTTTTCGCGCAGGTGCATCAGCTGATCCATGGCGGGCGGGACCAGTCGCTGCGGTCGGGCAACACGCGCGAGGCGCTGGCCGCGCTCGCCGCCGGCGGCGTGATCGAGCCGGAGGTCGCCGCGCGGCTGGACGAGGCCTATGTCCTCTTCCGCACCATCGAGCATCGGTTGCAGATGGTGGAGGATCGCCAGACCCACGAACTGCCCAAGACGCCGGCATCGATCGACAATGTCGCGCGGCTGCACGGCTTGCCCGATGGCGACGCGCTGCTGGCGCTGTTGCGGCCGCAGGTCGAATGGGTCGGCACCAATTATGACCGGCTGAGCCCGGCGCAGGATGATGGCGCCCTGTCGAAGGATGAG
>DAMDPH010000132.1:0-219 GCA_032082785.1 Sphingobium sp.
GCCGTCACCCATGCCGACCGGCTCCACCCGCACCGCCACCGCGCCGCCAGCGACGCCGGCTGGCTGGCGGCGGTGATCGCGCATCTGGGCGCCATGCCCGATGCGCCAGCGCCATGGCAGATCGTCGCGGCGGCGCCGCGCTTTGCAGCGCAGCAATATTTTGTAACCGGGCACCCATAGCCCAGACATTGACGCCACTTAAGACCCCCCCCCCGGCGG
>DAMDPH010000132.1:229-9223 GCA_032082785.1 Sphingobium sp.
CGCCTGTTGCCGGACCTTTGCCGCTGGACGGAGGGCGCAATGTTTCTGTTCCTTGGCGCGCATGTCGATGCGCCCGACGCCATGCCGGACCGCGCGGCCCGTTCGCCCGCATGAGCGCGCCGCTGATCCTCGTCGCCGAGACGCAGCACGACATGCGGCACATCGTCCGCGACTATCTTGAACAGAGCGGTTTTCGCGCGCTGCCGGCGGTGTCGCCGGCCGATATCTTCAACGCGGTGGGCAATATGCCGGTGGGCGCGGTGGTGCTCGACGCCAGCCTGCGCAATCTCGACGGCATGCATCTGTGCCGCGACGTGCGGGAACGCAGTGACGTGCCCATCATCCTGATCGGCGCCGACAGCAGCGAGGTCGACCGGGTGGTCGGGCTGGAGCTGGGCGCGGACGATTATATGAACCGTCCCTATTCCACCCGCGAGCTGGCGGCGCGGCTGCGCGCGGTGCTGCGGCGGGGCAGGGGGGACAGGGCAGTGACGTCCCGGCCGGAGGCGGAGGCGCGCTTTGCCGGCTGGGTCATGGACTTCGCCCGGCGCGAGCTGAGCAATCCGGCCGGCGAGCAGGTGGCGCTCACCGCCGGCGAGTTCGCCCTGCTGACCGTTCTGGTCGATCATCCCCAGATGGCGATTGCCCGCGCGCGGCTGATGGAACTGGCCGGGGTGCGCGACGGGGCTTCCACCACGCGCAGCGTCGACGTGCTTGTCAGCCGCATCCGCCGCAAGCTCAGCCATGGCGGCCGGCCGGCGCCGATCGTCACCCTGCGCGGCGCAGGCTATATGTTCAGCGCGAAGGTCGAGCGCCGCTGAACCGCATCAGCCCCGGCACCCGGGCGCCGCCATTTGCGCCAGACATATAATTTAACAATCCCGCTGCGACGCAGCAAAGGCGGACATCTATCCAGAATAGGCAGCTGGTCCCCCCTCGGCCGGCAGATAAGAAAGAGGATAGATCCATGAACGAGCTTATCGGTCGTGTGTTCAGTTTCGAAAAGCATGTCTTTCCGAACGAAAGCGCACTCTACAACCGGCTCGCAAGCGATGGCCAGAGCCCCAAGGCGCTGATGATTTCCTGCGCCGATTCGCGCATCGTGCCCGAACATATCATGCAGGCCCAGCCGGGCGACCTGTTCGTGTGCCGGAACGCCGGCAACATCGTGCCGCCCTTCGCCACCCAGAATGGCGGCGTGTCGTCGACGGTCGAATTCGCCGTGATGGCGCTCGGCGTGCGCGACATCATCGTGTGCGGCCATAGCGGCTGCGGCGCGATGAAGGCGCTGGTCGATGAAACCCCGCTGGCCTCCATGCCCAATGTCGCCGCCTGGCTGCGTCACTCGCACGCCGCGCAGAAGGTCGCCCGCGAAAGCTATTCCGACGCAATCAGCGAAGAGGAAAAGATCCGCAACGTGACGCTGGAAAATGTCGTGGCCCAGCTCGCGCATCTGCGGACCCATCCGTCGGTGGCATCCGGCATCGCGCGGGGCGAGATCGCCCTGCACGGCTGGTATGTCGACATTCATGCCGGTCAGGTTCTCGGCCTCGATGGCGAGACAGGCCGCTTCCTGCCCCTGCGCGAAGGCCAGCCGATGCCCATCGCGCTACCCCATGCACGGCGCCTAGCCGGCGATGCCGGCTTCGCCCAGGCCGCGGAGTAAATTATGTTGAAAAGCCTTTCCGGCGGCACGTTCACGCGTGACTTTACCGCCTCTATCGTTGTTTTCCTGGTGGCGATGCCACTATGTATGGGTATTGCCGTTGCGTCCGGCGTGCCGCCGGAAAAGGGGCTTATCACCGGCATCATCGGTGGCATGGTCGTCGGCCTGCTGGCGGGTTCTCCGCTGCAGGTCAGCGGCCCGGCCGCCGGCCTTGCCGTCATCGTTTTCGAAATCGTCCGCGAACAGGGCCTGTCGGCGCTTGGCCCGATCCTGATCCTGGCCGGCGCGATCCAGGTAATCGCCGGTCTTGCCCGGGTGGGCGGCTGGTTCCGCGCCATTTCGCCGGCGGTCGTTCACGGCATGCTTGCGGGCATCGGCGTGCTCATCGTCGTGGGGCAGTTCCATGTTCTCTTCGACGACAAGCCCTTGTCGAGCGGCCTGCAAAATCTGATCGCGATGCCGGGCCAGCTGCTCGGCCTCAACAATCAGCCTGCCGCGACCGCCTTCGCCGTCGGTCTCGTCACCATCGGCGGCATGCTGGGCTGGGAGAAATTCCGCCCCGCCTCGCTGAAGCTGGTGCCCGGCGCGCTAGTCGGCGTCGTGTTGGCGACGCTGGTCGCCTTCCTGCTCGGCCTGCCGGTCGCGCGGGTTGCGGTGCCCGAATCGATCGTCGCCGCCGTCACCCTGCCCGAACAGGGCTTTGTCGCGCAGTTGATGAACCCCGGCATCATCGCCACCGCCATCGCCATCGCCTTCATCGCCAGCGCCGAAACGCTGCTGTCGGCCGCGGCCGTGGACCGGATGCATGACGGTGTGCGCACCAACTATAACAGGGAACTGAGCGCGCAGGGCGTCGGCAACCTGCTGTGCGGCTTTGCCGGCGCGCTGCCGATGACCGGCGTCATCGTCCGCAGCTCGGCCAACGTCCAGGCGGGCGCCAAGACCCGCATGTCGACCATCCTGCACGGCGTCTGGATCCTCGGCTTCGTCGCCCTGCTGCCCTGGCTGCTGCGCGAGATCCCGATGGCCGCGCTGGCCGGCATTCTGGTCGTCATCGGCGTTCGCCTCGTCAGCCTCGACCATGTGAAGCATCTGCTGCATCGCTATGGCCCGCTGCCGGCGATCGTGTGGGCCGCGACGCTGATCTGCGTCGTCACCACCGACCTGCTGACCGGCGTTCTGGTCGGCATCGGCCTGTCGCTGCTGGAGCTGGTGCCGCATCTGCGCCGCCTGCGCTTCAACATCGACGAAGCCAGCCGCAACGACACGCGGGAAGTGGCGCTGGCCGGTTCGGCCACCTTCCTCAACCTGCCGCGCCTGTCGGCCAAGCTGGACTCGATCCCGGCCGGCGAGCGGGTGATCCTGAATGTCGAGAGCCTGAGCCATATCGACCATACCTGCGCCGAAATGGTGCGCGAGTGGCTGGACCGTCGCCGCGGCGCCGGCATGCCGGTCGAGCTGTTCGGCGCCACCGGCCGGATGCGCCAGCTGGCCAGCTGACCGCCGCTCTTCCCAGCCTTCGGGCTCCCAAGCCGCCGCCGCGTTTCCTGAAAAGGGAGGCGCGGCGGTTGCCTGTTGAGGCGCCGCCGCCCGCTGTGCCTCCGATGCCACAGCGGCCGCCTTCTTCGCAGCTGCGGCAAATAATCCTTTCCTCCCGGCTCTTCATCGGGTTAGGCTTGTTGCATTCGCACGGTACTGGCGGCGTCAAACAGACTGCCGGGCCGGTGGATGCAGGACGGAACATTCTTTCGTAAAAGGGGAATGTTCATGAATATCAAACTTGCCTGCGCCGCTCTGGCGCTTCTCTCCAGCGCTCCGGCTCTCGCTCAGGAAGAGCCTGCCGGCCCCGTCACCGTCTCGGGCAGCGTTGCGCTGGTATCCGACTATCGGTTCCGCGGCGTCTCCCAGTCCGACCGAGCCATGGCCATTCAGGGCGGCCTCACCGCCACGCATGAAAGCGGCGCCTATATCGGCACCTGGGCTTCGAACCTGTCCGGCTGGGGCACGTTCGGCGGCGCCAATATGGAGCTGGACCTTTATGCCGGCTATGCCGTCCCGCTCGGCAATGCGACGCTCGACGTCGGCCTGACCTGGTATATGTATCCCTCGGGCGCCGACACGACCGACTTTGCCGAACCCTATGTGAAGCTGTCGAGCGAGCTTGGCCCGGTCAAGGGGCTGGTCGGCGTCGCCTATGCGCCAAAGCAAGAAGCGCTCGGCAACTGGTCGAACACGCCGCAAAGCCGCCTCGGCGACAAGGAGGATAATCTCTATGTCTGGACCGACATCAGCGGCGCCGTCCCCAACACGCCGGTGTCGCTGAAAGCGCATGTGGGTTGGTCGAACGGCAATCCGGGCCTTGGCCCCAATGGCACCTCGATCGCGCCGACCGGCAAATATCTCGACTGGCTGGTGGGCGCGGACCTTGCGATCCCCGGCACGCCGCTGACGCTGGGCATTGCCTATGTCGACACCGACATTGCGCGGGTCGAGGAAAATTACATCCGTCCCAACTTCTCGGTCGTCGACGGCGACAATGAAGGCAAGTCGATCGCGCGCAGCCAGGTGGTCTTTTCCCTTTCGGCCGCATTCTGATTTCGCGTGAAGGAAAGGGCGCGTCGCTTCGGCGGCGCGCCCTTTCTTATGCTCCTTTGCCCGTGACAAAATATTGCTGCGTGCCTAAACGCGCATAACTTCGGCAATCGCCTTGTTGACCATGACGGGGGCGCTCCGTATCGCACGGAATATGAGCGCCCCGTCGATCATCCTCGTCGAAGACGATCCGCCCCTGCGCACCCTCACCGCGCGGGCTTTGCAGGAACATGGCTATCAGGTCCGCCCGGCTTCGTCCGGCCCCGAAATGTGGGTCGCCTTCGATGCCGGCCCCGTTGATCTGGTGGTGCTGGACGTGATGCTGCCGGGCACCAACGGCATCGACCTGTGCCGGCAGATCCGCCGCAAGAGCGACGTGCCCATCATCTTCATCAGCGCCAAGGGCAGCGAGACCGACCGTATCGTCGGGCTGGAGCTGGGCGCCGACGATTATCTGCCGAAACCCTTCGGCACGCGCGAGCTGATCGCGCGCATCCGCGCCATTCTGCGCCGCGCCGGGCTGGAGCGCGGGCCGGAGGATCATCGCGAAAATGAAGCGCGCTTCGACGGCTGGGTCGTCAACTTCCCGCGCCGCGAGCTGCGCTCCCCCACCGGCGGCATCGTCGAGCTGACCGGCGCGGAGTTCGACCTGCTCGGCTCCTTCCTCAGCCATCCGCAGCGGGTGATCGCGCGCGAACGGCTGATCGAACTGTCGCGCACCCGCATGGGCGACAGCAGCGACCGCAGCATCGACGTGCTGGTCAGCCGCCTGCGCCGCAAGCTGTCCATCGACGACCGGCCCGCGCCGATCACCACCGTGCGCGGCGTCGGTTATATGTTCAACGCGGAAGTCAGTCGGGCTTGAGCGGGCAGGTCAGCCGGTCGCTGGGGCTGGTCGGGCGCCTCTTCGTCATCCTGCTGCTGACGCTGCTGCTGGAATTTGCGGTCGGCACGCTCATTTATGAGCGCGCGAGCCATTTGTCGCTTCAGGACGATGAAGCGCGCCGGCTGGCCGAACATCTGGTGATCGCCCGCAAGCTGCTGACCGAGCAGCCGCCCGAGGACCGGCGCGGCATGAGCGTGCAGCTGACCACCGACCGCTATGATGTCCACTGGACCCCGGCCTCGCCGCCCCCGCCGGCACTCTCGCCCGAACTGGAGCGGATGCGGCGGCAGATCGTCACCTGGGAACCCAGCTTGGAAGCCTCCAACCTCTGGCTGCGCCTGAACTCGCCCGGCCGCGCGTCGGAAATCAATGGCGGCCTGCAACTGCCCGATGGCAGCTGGCTGTATTTCGGCATGCGCCATAGCGGCGGCAAATGGGCCTTCACCATCGGCCGCATGGGGCTGGCGCTGATCCCGGTAATGGCGCTGCTGATCGCGGGCGGCGTGCTGATCCGGCGAACGCTGGCGCCGCTGCGCGACCTCACCCGTGCGACCGAGCGCATTGGCCTGAGTGAGCAGGTGGAAGTGGCGGAGGCGGGGACCAATGATGTCCGCAACCTGATCCGCGCCTTCAACGCCATGCAGACGCGCATCCATCGCCTGATCGACGAGCGCACCGAGACGCTGGCGGCGGTCGGTCACGATTTGCGCACGCCGCTCGCCCGGCTGCAATTGCGGCTGGAAGGGGTGAGCGATGTCGAGGCGCGCGAGGCGATGGACGGCGATGTCGGCGAAATGGGCGCGATGATCGAATCGCTGCTGGCTTTTCTGGGCGGCGAGAAAAATCCCGAGCCGCTGGTCCGCACAGACCTTGCCGTCCTGCTGGCGACGGTGGTCGATGCCTTTCAGGACCATGGCAAGGATGTCGACTATGACGGGCCGAGCCATATGGAGATGGAAATCCACCCCGTCTCGCTGCGTCGCGCGGTTAGCAATCTGGTCGACAATGCGCTGCATTATGGCCAGCGCGCGCGCCTGCGGCTGGAGCGCAAGGGCGAGGAAGTGCTGATCCGCATCGACGATGACGGCCCCGGCATCCCGCGCGAGCAGTTGGAGGATGTGCTGAAGCCCTTCGCCCGGCTCGACACCGCGCGTCAGCGCAACACGCGCGGCCTGGGCCTGGGCCTTGCCATCGTCGTCAAGGCGGTGGAGCTGGAAGGCGGCACCCTGACCCTCGCCAACCGCCCCGAAGGCGGCCTCCGCGCCGAAATCTGCCTCCGCCTACCCCGGCCGGCGCGTCGCTGAGGGGAGGGGGAGCGGGGTTTCCTTTTTAGGAGACCTACGACTTAGCCCTTAGACGAAACCCTTGCACGTTTCGCGGCACGGGAGGCTGCCACGGCCCTTTCTCTGAGCGCCTCTGCGTCCCGCGCGAGATCATTAGAGGAAGAGGTTCGCGCAGAGACCGCAGAGGCCGCGGAGGCGCTGCGCCTCGCGCCAACGCCTCTCGCTATCGCAGGGTCGGAGCTACTGGATGCTGAAACAAGTTCAGCATGACGACGTGCGGGAATGGCAGGGTTGGACATCACCCCTTCAACCTTCCCGGCGAAGGCCGGGATCCGGTCTCGCGGAGGGATGCCTCTGCCATCGCCACAGCCGGCGCGGCACGGCAGGCAAGCGCGCTCCTCTCTCTCCGCGTCTCCGCGCCTCCGCGCGAACCATTGAAGCCCATCCGCCCCGAGCAACGACGCGGCAGCGCGTGGCGTAGCCCTCTTGTTTCCCGGCGAAGGCCGGGATTCAGTGACGCCACCCGCCCTCAGCCGCGAAACCTTGATCGGCTCCCGACGCCTTCGCGCACAGCCACTGGGTGCGACACATGTTCGGCATGACGGTCGGGGAAAGGGCGCCAAAGGAACGGGCGCGCAGCCCCGCGCCCGTGACCCTGCGCCCTTCCTTACCCTATTGTCCCGCGCAGCTGTCGCCCGCGCCGGCGATCAGGTCGAGGCAGCGGCCGTCGATTTCGCTCTTGGGCACGGGCAGGCCGATCAGCGCCGCCAGCGTCGGCAAAATGTCCACCGTCTCGACGCCCAGCGGCTGCTCGAAATGGGTCAGCCCCTTGCGCCAGAACAGCATCGGCACGCGGCGATCCGTGTCCCAGGGCGATCCATGGGTGGCGACCGAGCCCATCACCGCCTGTTCGGGGATCGACATCACCCGCTCCTTGAGCAGCAGCAGCAGGTCGCCCGAACGGGCCGGATGGAAGCTGGCGCGCGCTTTTTGCAGCAGGGTCCAGCTTTCCGGCGGGCCGGACGGGCTGGGGGTGGCGGCGATCTCAGCCTTGGTGAAGACCGCTTCGACCTGCGGATGCGCCTTGAGCAATGCGATCGTCGCGGCTTCGACCCGGCTGCGCTCGGCGGCGGTCAGCCCCTTGTCGAAATAAAAGTCGCCCGACGGGCCATCGCCCCAGATCAGCGTCTTGCCGCTGATGCCGGTGCGCTGCGCGATGGCGGCGGCCAGGGCTTTCGGCCGCAGCGCCTTGTCGACCCGCTGCTCCATCGGCATGGCGTTCAGCCGGTGCCGTTCGGGCAGGTCATGGCCGCCATGGTCCGCCGTCAGCATGACGACATAGTCGATCCCGTCCTTGTCCAGCCGGTCGAAGAAAGCGCCCAGCTCCCGGTCGAGCCGGTCGACCTGGATGCAGCTTTCGGTGCCCTCCGTGCCATAGGTGTGGCCGACATAGTCGGTCGCCGACAGGCCGATGGAGATGATGTCGGGCTGCGCCTGCTTGCCCAGCTGCATCGTCTCGATGGCGGCGGCGGCGAAGGCCAGCGTTGCCGCATCCTGCTCGGGCGAAATGCGGAAGCCCTTGTAATCGCCCGCCTCGCGCATGAAGCGCCCGGTGCCCACGCTGCGGTCGCCCGCCTGCACCGCGAAATCCTTCGCCACGCACTGGGCCGGCAGTTCAAAGCCGGGATTGGGGGTGGCGAGCTGCTTGGCGACGGCGGCATTGACCTGCGCCACCAGCGGCGGCGTCGCGATGCCCTTGTAGCTGACATAGCCCTGCGGCCCGCCCAGCCACCAGACCTGATCGGCGGTCGGCCCGCCCATCATGATCGCGGCGCGATCCTTGCCCGCCACCGACACGACGCGGGTGGCCGGATTGGCGGCCTTCATCCGCCCGCCCAGCGTCGGCACCAGAAGATGCACGGGCGAGGCGACATAATTGTCGCTGTCGCTGCCGGCCTCCGATTCGTCCTCGGCGCAGTAGATGGTCTTGTCGGCGCGCTTGGCGTTGAGGTCGATCCAGTTATTGGCGATGATGCCGGTGCGCGACGGATGGCTGCCGGTCAGGATGGTGCTGTGGCCGGGGCAGGTCTCGGTCGCGGCATGGCTCTGATAGCCGCGCGGAAAGACGATACCCTCCTGCGTCAGCCGCTTGAGCCCGCCGCTATAATATTGCCGATATTCGCTGAACAGATCGGCCGAAAACTGGTCGACCGATATGGCGACGATCAGCTTGGGCGGACCGGCGGGGGCGGATGTGGAAACGGGCGCGGGGGCTGGGGCGGCGCCGGGCGTGGGGCTCTGCGCGATCGCCGGTACGGCGGCGGCGGTCAGGAGCAGGGCGGCGACGACTTTTCTGAACAACATGATCTACCTTCTCGACCTTGACGGCGGATAGGGAGCGACCTAGCCCGCTTCCATTGACCCGGCCAGAGGCGCAATGCGTATTTTTCATCTCATTTTTGTGACGCTCGCCCTGCTGCTCTGGCCCGTAGCGGTGCCGGCACAGGGCGCCTTCGGCCGCGGCGCGCCCCATATCGCCGCCGGGCTGGCCGCCGAAAGCGCCGCCC
>DAMDPH010000133.1:0-9180 GCA_032082785.1 Sphingobium sp.
GCGCGCCGCGCTGGCGCTGCTGGCCGCGCTGTGCCTGTTGCCCGCCCCCGCCGGCGCCGAGACGCGCTGGACGCTGGTGAAGACCTATCCGCACGATCCCGCCGCCTTTACCGAGGGGCTCTTCTACCTCGACGGCGCGCTTTATGAGAGCACCGGGCTGGAGGGGCAGTCGGAGATCCGCAAGGTCGCGCTCAAGACCGGCAAGATATTGCAACGGCGCGTGATCGACCCGCCCTATTTCGGCGAAGGCATTGTCAATTGGAAGGACCGGCTGGTCAGCCTGACCTGGCGGCACCGGCAGGGCTTCGTCTGGTCGCTGGACGCGTTCAAGCCTGTATCCCGCTTTCGCTATGAGGGCGAAGGCTGGGGGCTGACGCAGGACGGGCGCAGTCTGATCATGAGCGACGGCACGGCGGAGCTGCGCTTCCTCGACCCCGACACGCTGGGCGAGCAGCGGCGCATCACCGTGCGCTGGAACGGACGCCCGGTGACGCGGCTCAACGAGCTGGAATCGGTGAAGGGGGAAATCTGGGCCAATATCTGGTATGACAGCCGCATCGCCCGGATCGACCCGCAGAGCGGCGCGGTGATCGATTTCCTCGACGTGGCGGCGCTGCGCAAGGCGGCGGGGGTGAGCGACAGCGAGGCGGTGGCCAATGGCATCGCCTATGACGCAGCGAAGGACCGGATTTTCATCACCGGCAAGAATTGGCCGAAATTATTCGAGATACGGGTCGAGCGCTGAGGGGCCGCGCGCTACCGCGCCGCTCCCCAACGCCTGCCTGATGCGGGGCATGACAGGGCTTCGGCAGGCTCAGCCCGAACGATTCTCATGCCCAGCCGAAAGACGCCAATCAGCGCCGCCAGCGCGCCCAGATGGCGGTCGGCAGCAGCAGCCCGCGCGATTCCTCCCGCACCACCAGCTCCCCCGCCTCGACCTGCCCCGGCAGGTCGGCAAAGGCCTGGCGCAGCAATTCGCCGATGGCGAGCGCGGACATGCGGACCGCATAGACGGTGAGGAAGAGGAAGCGGCTGTCGGCGTCGAGCAGCTGGCGGCAATTGGCGATGAGGCCGGGCAGGTCCTCCTCCAGCCGCCAGACTTCGCCGTCCGGGCCGCGCCCATATTTGGGCGGGTCGAGCAGGATGCCGTCATAGCGGCGGCCGCGCCGCACTTCGCGGGCGACGAATTTCGCCGCATCCTCAACGATCCAGCGGATCGGCCGCTCGCTCATGTCCGACAAGGCGGCATTGGCGCGCGCCTGCGCCACCGACTTTTTCGACGCGTCGACATGCACCATGCGCGCGCCCGCGGCCGACATGGCGAGTGTGCCGACGCCGGTATAGCCGAACAGGTTCATCACCTCCGCCTCCGGCTTGTCGGCGGTGCGGTCGCGCATCCAGTCCCAGACCGGCGCCATGTCCGGGAAGAAGCCGAGATGACGGAAGGGGGTGCAGCTGGACTGGAAGCGCACATCGCCCCAACCGAGCGGCCAGCCCTCCGCCGGCACCGGCCGTTCATAATACCAGCGGCCGCCGCCATCCTCATCCGAGCCGGGCACGAATTCGCCGTCGGCGGACCAGTCCTGCGTCGCGGGCGCCCACATGGCCTGCGGCTCGGGGCGGATGAAGCGATAGCGGCCATAGCGTTCGAGCTTGCGCCCGTCGCCCGAGTCGATCAGCCCATAGTCGGCCCAGGGTTCGCCGATAAGGGTTTGGAGTTCCAACCTATCCTCCGTTCGCCCCGCAGCGCATCGGGCGGCAGGGGCGTCTGACAAATGAGCGCGCGATCAGCCGCGCGGCGTTGCCCGCTCCGCCACATAGCCGGTGACGGCTTCGTACGTGCCGGGCAGCTTGGCATAATATTCCTCGCGCGCGAACAGCTCGCCCACGCGCGGCGGCAGCGGCGGGCGCACGCCAGTGGCGCGCTCCACCGCATCGGGGAATTTGGCGGCATGCGCCGTCGCCAGCGTCACCAGCGGGATGGCGGGATCGAGATCGGCGGCGCGCGCGGCGCCAAGGCCGATGGCGGTGTGCGGATCGATGACCTGCCCGGCGGCATCATAGGCCCAGCGCATCGCCATGTTCATGCCGTCGGCATCGACCCGCGCGGAGGAGAAGAGCCCCGCCGCGCCGTCGCGCTGGGCGTTGGTGAGGCGCATGGCGCGGCTCGCCTCGAACCCGCGCATCTGCTCGGCCAATGCCGTGCCGTCACGGCCGCCGGCGTCGAACAGCAAGCGCTCGAAATTGGAGCTGACCTGAATGTCCATGCTGGGCGTGGCGGTCGCGGTCAGCTGGCCCTGGCTATAGTCGCCCTCGCTCAGCGCGCGATGGAGGATGTCGTTCACATTGGTGGCGACGATCAGCCGGGCGACGGGAAGCCCCATGCGCGAGGCGACATAGCCGGCGAAGACATCGCCGAAATTGCCCGTGGGCACGGAGAAGGCGACCGGCCGCTCGGGCGCGCCAAGCCGCACGGCGGCGTAGAAATAATAGACGACCTGCGCCATCAGCCGCGCCCAGTTGATGCTGTTGACGGCCGACAGGTTGAAGCGCCGGGCGAAATCGGCGTCGTTAAACATGCGCTTCACAAGGCTCTGCGCATCGTCGAAATTGCCGTCGATGGCAATATTGTGGACGTTGGGCGCGCGTACGGTCGTCATCTGCCGCCGCTGCACATCGGACACGCGGCCTTCGGGGTGCAGCATGAAAATGTCGACCTTGGACCGGCCGGCCACCGCGTCGATCGCGGCCGATCCGGTGTCGCCGGAGGTCGCGCCGACGATCGTCAGATGATCGTCGCGACGCGACAGGAAACGCTCGAACAAATGGCCGAGCAGTTGCAGCGCCACATCCTTGAAGGCCAGCGTCGGGCCGTGGAACAGCTCCAGCATCCAGTGGCGATGATCCAGCTGGACCAGCGGCGTCACCGCGTCATGGCTGAAGCGGCCATAGGCGGCGGTGCAGAGATCGCGCAGCTCGTCGGCGTCAAGCGACCCGGCCGTGAAGGGCGCCATCACCCGCACGGCCGTCTCCACATAGGAGAGCCCGGCCATGGCGCGGATATCCTCCGGCGAAAAGCGCGGCCATTCCGCCGGCAGATAGAGGCCCCCATCGGACGCCAGCCCCGCCAGCGTCACATCCTCGAACCCGAGCGCAGGCGCGCTCCCCCTGGTGCTGATATAGTGCATGATAGCCAAGCGCGGTAGCGAGCCGGGCCGTGCGGAGCAAGCCCTTAGGCGGCTGGCCTGGCTCCGGCATTGCGGCGGCGCAGCGCCAGCAGATAGATTATTGCCGCCAACCCCGCGAAAATGAACCATTGCACGGCATAAGCGAGATGATTGTTGGGGATGTCGTCAGCCGACGGCGGCGCGGCGGCTTTCAGCCCCTCCGGCGCGGCGCGGGCGATCAGCATCGGCCGCAGCGGCGGCGCCTTGCCGGCGAGGCGCGCGATCATGGAACGATGGTCCGGCTCCTGGCTGATCCAGCCTATCACGCGCCCGCCGGTCCAGTCGGGTCGCGCATCCGGCGCGCGGGTGACGCCGAGCGAGACGAGCGCGCCCGGTCCCTCCGCCCCGGTCGAACATTCCGCGATATGGCGATAGCCGACGCTGCCATCGGCGGCGCGGCCGGCTTCGCTGCGCCAGCCGACGACGCGCAGGCATGTGACGGACGAGGGGCGGAACAGCATGTCCGGCTCGACCGGCGGCAATTTGGGAAAGGCGACGGCTGGGCGCGACCGGTTGGCGGCGGCATAGGCCAGCGCGTCCATCTTGTCGGCCCGGCGTTGCAGCTGCCAGACGCCGAGCGCGATCATGATGATCATCGCGACCGCCACCAGCAGCGTCGGCACCAGCGGCAGACGGGGCCGGGTCAACGGGCGGCGCCTTTGCGGATGCGGCCGGAAGCCGCGCTCGGGCGCCGCCGGCTGATCATCCGTGAATCGGCGCGCCCCACCCGCCCCAGACATAGATGGCAGCGAAGAGGAACAGCCACACCACGTCGACGAAATGCCAGTACCAGGCGGCGGCTTCGAAGCCGAAATGCTGGCGCGGGGTGAAGTCGCCGCGATAGGCGCGGACCAGGTTGACGATCAGGAAGATGGTGCCGACCAGAACGTGGAACCCGTGGAAGCCGGTCGCCATGTAGAAGGCGGAGCTATAGGGATTGCCGCCGAAGTCGAACGGCGCATGGGCATATTCATAAGCCTGGATGGCCGAGAAGATGGCGCCCAGGATGATGGTGCACCACAACCCCTTTATCAGGCCGTCGCGATCGCCATGGATCAGCGAATGATGCGCCCAGGTGACGGTCGTGCCCGAGCAGAGCAGGATCAGCGTATTGAGCAGCGGCAGTTCGAAGGGGTTCATCACTTCCACGCCCTTGGACGGGAAGAGCCCTTCGATCGGGGCCAACTGGCTGGGGAACAGGGAGAAATCGAAGAAGGCCCAGAACCAGCCGACGAAGAACATCACTTCCGAGGCGATGAACAGGATCATGCCGTAGCGCAGGTGCAGCTGGACGACCGGCGTATGGTCGCCGGCATGGGCTTCGGTGACGACGTCGGCCCACCAGCTGTACATGGTGAACAGCACGCCGGCGAGGCCGATCAGGAAGATCCAGCCGCCGCCCGCCGGCATGGCGTCCGGGTGCATCCACATGATCGCGCCAAGGGCCATGACCAGCGCCGACATGGAGCCGAAAAAGGGCCAAATGCTGGGCGGGAGAATATGATAATCGTGGTTCTTGGCGCCTGCCATGACAGTCTCTCTCTTCCCTTGTCGCTTCTTGCTTATCTGGACTTTCTTAGCCGGGCTTCCCGCCCTGCTCAACAGGATAGAAGGTGTAGCTCAGCGTGATCTCCTGCGTGTCCTTATTATCGGGATCATCCAATATCTTGGGATCGACATAATAGATGACCGGCATGCGGACTTCCTCACCCGGTTGCAGCGTCTGCTGGGTGAAGCAGAAACATTGGATCTTCGCAAAATAGCTGCCGGCCTGAGTCGGGGTGACGTTGAAGCTGGCGGTGCCGGTGACCGGCTTGTCCGAATGATTCTTCGCGATGAAGATCGCCATGTCGCGCGCGCCGATGGTTACCGTGTCGGTGCTATGTTCGGGGCGAAAGCTCCACGGCATGCCGGGCTGCACATTGGAATCGAAGCGGACCGACATGGTGCGGCCGGTCGCCACCTGGGGCAGCTCGCTCGCGTCGGCGCGGCGGGTGGTGCCGCCGAAGCCGGTCTGTTCGCAGAAGATGCGGTAGAGCGGGACCGAGGCGAAGCCCAGCCCCAGCATGGCGAGACCGACCAGCAGCATGCCGATCATGGTGCGGCGGTTGCGCCGCTCCCGATCGAAGGGCGAAGGCGGTAGCGTGGCCATGTCAGCCGCCTCCCATCTTGGCGATGGTGATGGCGTAGAACAGGATGACGAGCCCGCCCAGCAGCAGGCCCATGACGAGCGCGCGCGACTTTTGCCGGCTGCGAATCTGCGCCTGTTCCGCCGGCGTCAGCGGCGTGTCGGGATCGCGATGCTCGCTCATGCCAGCAGCCAGCGGTCGACCACGACCGCGCCGAACAGCAGGAACAGATAAAGGATCGAATATTTGAACAGCCGCTTTTCCGGTCCCATGCGCGCGGGGTCGCTCTCGCGCCGGCGATGGACCTGGAAGGCGAAGACGGCGAACAGCGCAGTCGCGGCCAGCGCGGTCACGCCATAGATGAGGCCGGTGAGGCGCAGCAGCACCGGCGCCAGCGCGGCCACCGCCATGATCGCGGTATAAAACCAGATCTGGCGACGGGTCGCGACTTCGCCCGACACGACCGGCAGCATCGGAATGCCGGCGGCGGCATAGTCGGTCTTCACGAACAGGGCGAGCGCCCAGAAATGCGGCGGCGTCCAGAAGAAGATGAGCATGAACAGCGCGATCGGCAGCGCGCTGACGTCGCCCGTCACCGCCGCCCAGCCGATCACCGGCGGAAAAGCCCCGGCCGCGCCGCCGATGACGATATTCTGCGCCGTCCGAGGCTTGAGCCAGATGGTGTAGATGAAGACGTAGAAGAGGATGGAGACGGTCAGCACCGCGGCGGCCAGCCAGTTGGTGGCGACCCCCATCAGCAGGACCGAGAAAAAGGACAGGCCGACGCCGAAATGCAGCGCCGCCTGCCGCTCCATACGGCCGGCGGGCAGTGGGCGATTCGCGGTGCGCTTCATCCGCGCGTCGATGTCCGCCTCATACCATTGGTTGAGCGTGGCGGCAGCGCCGGCGCCCAGCGCGATGCAGAGGATGGCGGTGAAGGCCAGCACCGGGTGAATATGGCCCGGCGCCGCCAACAGGCCGCACAGGCCCGTGAACACCACCAGCGTCATCACGCGCGGCTTGGTCAGCGCGACGAAATCGCGCCAATGGGCGGGCAGAGCGGCGGTCGGGGCGGATAGCGCGACCCCGGTCATGAGCGGCGTACTGGCCATAATCTCCTCATTAATCGCCCGCGCTCATATAGAGTTGCGGCGATTCCGGCAACGGACAGACGGTCCTACCCCCGCTGCTCGGCTGGCGGCGTCGCTCCGTTGAAGGATCGACCCCGCCAGCCCGAGCCTGTCGTCAGTGGACGACCGGCAGCGTTTCGAACTGGTGGTAGGGCGGCGGGCTGGTCAGCGTCCATTCCAGCGTCGTTGCGCCCTCACCCCAGGGATTGTCGGCAGCCTTGCGACCCGCGACCAGCGACCAGATGAGGTTGACGAAGAAGATCGCCATGCCTGCGGCCATGATCGTATAGCCATGGCTCGCGATCGCGTTCCAATAGGCATAGGCTTCCGGATAATCGGGGTAGCGACGCGGCATGCCGCTCAGGCCCAGAAAGTGCATCGGGAAGAAGAGGATATTCACCCCGAAGAAGAAGACCCAGAAGTGGAGATGGCCCAGCAGCTCATTATACATGCGGCCGGTGATCTTCGGGAACCAGTAGTAGAAGCCGGCGAACAGCCCGAACACCGCGCCCAGCGACAGCACATAGTGGAAGTGGGCGACGACATAATAGGTGTCGTGCAGCACATCGTCCACGCCGCCATTGGCCAGCACCACGCCGGTGACACCACCCACGGTGAAGAGGAAGATGAAGCCCAGCGCCCAGACCATCGGCGTCTTGTAGCTGATCGAACCGCCCCAGATGGTGGCGATCCAGGAGAAGATCTTGATGCCGGTGGGCACCGCGATGATCATCGTCGCGGCGGTGAAATACATCTTCACATTCACCGACATGCCGGTGGTGAACATATGGTGCGCCCAGACGACGAAGCCGACCACGCCGATCGCGACCATGGCATAGGCCATGCCGAGATAGCCGAACACCGGCTTGCGGCTGAAGGTCGAGACGATCTGGCTGACGATGCCGAAGCCCGGCAAGATCATGATATACACTTCGGGATGGCCGAAGAACCAGAAGAGATGCTGGTAGAGTTCGGGATCGCCACCGCCGGCCGCATCATAGAAGGTGGTGCCGAAATTGCGGTCGGTCAGCAACATGGTGATGGCGGCGGCCAGAACCGGCAGCGCCAGCAGCAGCAGGAAGGCGGTGACCAGCACCGACCAGACGAACAGCGGCATCTTGTGCAGGGTCATGCCCGGCGCGCGCATGTTGAGGATGGTGGTGATGAAGTTGATCGCGCCCAGAATCGAGCTGGCGCCGGCAATGTGCAGCGACAGGATCGCCATGTCGACAGCCGGGCCGGCCGATCCGCTGGTCGACAGCGGGGCGTAGACGGTCCAGCCGGTGCCCGCGCCATAGCCGGTGCCGCCCGGCACGAAGGCCGAACCCAGCAGCAGCGCGAAGGCGGGGATGAGCAGCCAGAAGCTGATATTGTTCATCCGCGGGAAGGCCATGTCCGGCGCGCCGATCATGATCGGCACGAACCAGTTGCCAAAGCCGCCGATCATCGCCGGCATCACCATGAAGAAGACCATGATGAGGCCGTGCGCGGTGATGAGCGCGTTCCAGAGATGATAGGCCTGGTCCAGCGACCCGGCGCCTTCGCCCAGCATCGCATGCTGAATGTCGACCCAGCCTTGCAGATATTGGATGCCCGGCTGCGCCAGCTCCATCCGCATGAGGCCCGAAATGGCCCCGCCGATGATGCCCGCGACGATCGCGAAGATCAGATAGAGGGTGCCGATGTCCTTGTGATTGGTGGACATGAACCAGCGCTGGAAGAAAGCCGGCTTGTGGTCGGCGTCATGATGGTCATGGGCGCCGTGATCGGAGGCGTCATGATGATCTGCGGTTATCGTGGTCATGGCGCGTCAGGCCCCTCCGTCAAATCTTGTCAGCGCCGGCGGTCTGCGCCGCGGCGGTGGTTGTGGCCTTCGCGCCGCTCAGCGTTCCCCCTTGCGACAGCAGCCACTGGTCGAACTGGGCCGGCGGCAGCGCCTCGATGGCGATCGGCATGAAGGCATGGCGCGCGCCGCACAGTTCGGAACATTGCCCATAATAGACGCCCGGCTTCTCGATGGTGAAGCTCTTCTCGTTGAGGCGTCCGGGCACCGCATCCATCTTCACCCACAGCGACGGCACGGCAAAGCTGTGGATCACGTCGGCGCCGGTGATGATGAGCTTGATCGGCCGGCCGGCGGGCAGCACCAATCGCGTGTCCGATGCCAGCAGATAGGGTTCGCCACCCGCTTCCGCCTTGTCCTTGGGCAGCATGTTGGACACAAATTCGGGAATCCCGTTGTCGGGATATTCATAGCCCCAATACCATTGATAGCCGGTGACCTTGACGGTCAGCGCATCCTTGGGCGCGGGCTTATACTGGTCGGCGAGCAGGCCGATGGACGGCACCGCGATCGCCAGCAGGATCAGCACCGGCACCACCGTCCAGATCACCTCGATCACCGTATTGTGCGACGTCTTGGACGGCACCGGATTGGCGGAGCGGCGGAAACGCACCATCGCATAGATCATCAGGATCAGGACGAAGATGGAGATGGCGAAGATGATCGGCAGCAACATGATGTCGTGCAGCCAGCGGCCGGTATGGCCGATCGGCGAATATTGATCCTGCAGGGACATTTCCGCCGGGCGGGGCATGCCCACGCCTTCGGTCGGCTTCATCCGGGCCGGCGCGGCGACCGTTGCGGCCGGCGCAGGCGCCGCGGCATTGGCGGCCGAATCACCGGCAGGCGCG
>DAMDPH010000134.1:0-9070 GCA_032082785.1 Sphingobium sp.
CCCGGTGGAGGCGCGCGCCGGGCTGGAACTGGTGCCGGGGAGCGAGCGCGAATTGCTGGCACGGCTGGACGCCGAGCGGATCGACATGGCGCTGACGCTGATCCGCGCAGGCGCGGAGCGGTTCGCCGCCCGGCCGCTGGCGGAGGAAGGCTATGCGCTCGCCCTGTCGGCCGACCATAGGCTGGCGGGCCAGGCGGTGATCGCCGCCGACGATCTGGCCGGCGAGACGATGATCGTGCGCCGCCATTGCGAGGCGCTGCCCGTCACCAGCCGTTTCTTCGTCGACCGCGGCATCCGCCCCCATTTCGCCTTCCGCTCCACCAATGACGAACGGGTGATGCAGATGGTGGCGGCGGGCCTTGGCGTCACGGTGATGCCCGACAGCTTCGGCTGGCCCGGCATGGCCCGCGCGACCCTGCGCGACTTTGCCGAGCGACGCCGCATCGGCCTGCTCTTCGGCCCCCGCGCCGAACATCTGCGCACAGGCTCACCCATGATCGCGGCGCTGGAGACGGCGGTGGCGGCAGTGATGGGGGATGAAGCGGAGGGTTAAGTCCCGCCCTATTTTGACAGGCGGCGGGGATCGGCGCATGGGCGGGGGATGATCTTTGCCGACTTCGATATCGACCTTTTCCTGCGCGACTATTGGCAGAAGCAGCCGCTGCTGATCCGCAATCCCTGGCGCCGGTGGCGCAACCCGCTGGAGGCCGATGAGTTGGCGGGACTGGCCTGCGAGGAGGGCGTGGAGTCGCGCCTCATCCTGCGGCAGGGCACGGAATTGCGGATGGATAGCGGGCCGCTGCCCGAAACGCGCTTTGCCGAATTGGGCGGCGATCCCTGGACACTGCTGGTGCAGGCGGTCGATCATCACGCGCCCGACGTCGCCGCGCTGATCGAGCCGTTCCGCTTCGTGCCCGACTGGCGGATCGACGATGTGATGGTGAGCTATGCCACCGACGGCGGCGGGGTCGGGCCGCATTACGACCAATATGACGTGTTCCTGGTGCAGGGGCTGGGCCGGCGGCGCTGGCGGGTCGGGCCGATCTGCGACGCCGATACGCCGCTGCTGCCGCATGAGGATCTGCGCCTGATCGCCGATTTCGAGGCCACCGGCGACTGGGTGCTGGAGCCGGGCGACATCCTCTACGTGCCGCCGCGCTTCGCCCATGACGGCCTGGCGGTGGGCGATGACTGCATGACCTATTCGATCGGCTTTCGCGCCCCCTCCCGCGCAGAACTGGTCGAGAGCTGGAGCGAGCATCAGGTCGACGCCATGAGCGAGGAAGATCGCTACACCGATCCCGACCTGCGCCCGCAGCCCCATGCCGGGGAGATTGGCGCGGCGGCGATCGACCGGCTGCATGCCATGGTGCTGGAGTCGTTGTCGGACCGGGCCACCTTCGCCCGCTGGTTCGGCCTCTATAACAGCCTGCCAAAATATAGCGACACCGACTGGCGCCCTGAAGAGCCGATAGCGCCGGAAGTGCTGGACGCGATGCTGGCCGAGGGTGCGGCGCTGTGCCGCAATCCGGCGAGCCGCTTCACTTTCATCCGGGGCGAAGCGGGCGCGCTGACGCTGTTCGTCGATGGGCATGCGTTCGACTGTGCTGGCGAGGCGGCAATGGTGGCCGAGGCGATCTGCAACGCAAAAAGCATCGTCCTGCCCCCCAAAGCGGCGGAGTCGGCGGCGGCGCGGACCTTGCTGGCGGCGCTGATCGATCAGGGCAGCCTCGCCTTCGATGAGGAGGGTTGAGCCGCCATGGCGCTGATCCTGTTCAACAAACCCTATGGCGTGCTGTGCCAGTTCACCGACGAGAGTAGCGGCCCGCCACGCCCGACTTTGGCGCAGTTCATCGACCGGCCCGGCGTCTATCCCGCTGGGCGGCTCGACCTCGACAGCGAGGGGCTGTTGCTGCTGACCGATGACGGGCGGCTGCAATCGCGCATCGCCGATCCCCGCTTCAAGACGCCGAAAACCTATCTGGCGCAGGTGGAGGGCGAGCCGGACGAGGCGGCGCTGGAGGCGCTGCGGCGCGGCGTGCGGCTGAAGGACGGCCCCACCCTCCCCGCGCTGGCGGAGCGGATCGACGCACCCGCTCTATGGCCCCGCGACCCGCCGGTCCGCTATCGCAAGACGGTGCCCGACTGCTGGCTGCGCCTCACCATCCGCGAAGGTCGCAACCGGCAGGTGCGGCGAATGACGGCGGCGGTCGGCCACCCGACGCTGCGACTGGTCCGCTGGCGCATCGGCGACTGGAGCCTGGAGGGGATCGCACCGGGCGAGTGGCGGCTGGATTGATGGGCGGGCGGGACGCTCAAGGGGCGTTAATGATGCGTGGGGGTACATAGTGGCACCACGCGATGAAAGCGCACGCTAAAAATAGGTCTTCTGGTGGTTCTAAATAGAAGCCATTCGCTTACCCAATGCGGAGCACCTCACGCCGGAACGCTTCCGAATGAGAGGATGCAGAGACAGCCAAACTGCTGCACAGGCATTGCCATTAAGGCGGCCCTTTGGCAGCATGATTGATCATCGACCAAAAATATGTGTTCATTGCGCCTGGGGGAGGACGGAATGACTAATAGAAATATCGCTTTAGCTGGCAGTGCGCTTGTTGCGCTTGGACTGTTCTTGCCAATTGTCACCCTGCCGGTCATCGGGACCATTAACCTGATGGGAGGCGGAACAAGCTGGTTTGCTTTGTCAGTGATGGCGCTCGCTATCCTCGCCGGCGTATTGGCAATGCGCTCCTGCGAGCGAGACGTCATCTTTCCTGGCGCGGCAATAGCAGTCATGTTGGTCTATCGCTTTGGCATGCTGCAATGGCATATCTCTCAGATGCAAAACAAGCTGGCAGAGGTGAAGGACAACCCCTTCGCTGGCATTGCAGAAGCCGCGATGGGCAACGTTCAGTTGCAATGGGGGTGGCTTATTCTCGCTGCCGGGGCAGCTGCGATCATTTATGCGGGAATACAGACGCGAAGAGTTGCGGAAACGGGTACCTTCACACGTCCCGATAACGGCGCAACCAAGGTGGCTGTTTTGGCGATCGTCCTCCTTGTTGCAGCTCCGGGATTTGAGATGTTCCAGCTTATATCAGCCAAACTCGCGAGCACAGCAGAGTCAGGTGCGAATGGCCCCGACAACTCACTAGTGACAAATCCTCCTATGGCCCCTGAGAAAGCACAAGCGAGCCGTGAGCAAGCCGAATATATCACGAAATATCTGACTGTTTACGATCTCCGTGCTCGTTATTATGACAGTCTGCTCGACGGTCGCGTTCCTGGCGTGAAATTCAAGATTAAGAACAATGGCAATCGGACGCTGAACAGGGTTACAGTTCGCGTCGTTTTTCAAGACAAGGATGGAAAGCCAATTGCTGAAGAGGAATATTACCCTGTTCTTGTAACTAATTCTGGTCTTAGCGATAGCGACACTCCGCTGCGACCTAATTATATCTCGCAGCAAGACTCAGACACATTCTATACAGCCAAGAACGTGCCAAACGAATGGGATCCAGGACGAGCAACGGCGACGATTACGGAAATAGAGTTTGCTGACACTGAAGAGTGAACCGGCCAGAAGCCGTGGTTCCCTTCTCCTCATGATCGACCATGAAGAGAATTGGAACCAATCATCGTCAAAGGTGAGCCAGCAGCTCAAGGCAGCAACAGGCTGGAATCCCCATAGCTGTAGAAGCGATAGCCGCCGTCGATCGCATGGGCATAGACCGCCTGCATCCGCTCCGTCCCCATGAGCGCACTGACCAGCATGAACAGGGTCGAGCGCGGCAAGTGGAAATTGGTCATCAGCCCATCGACCGCGCGAAAGCGGTAGCCCGGCGTGATGAAGATGCGGGTTTCGTCGGCGAAGGGGCGGATGATCCCGTCCTCGCCCGCCGCGCTTTCCAGCAGGCGCAGGCTGGTGGTGCCCACCGCGATCAGCCGGCCACCCGCAGCCCGCGCGGCGTTTAGCCGGTCGGCGGTGGCGGCATCGATCCGGCCCCATTCGGCATGCATGCGGTGGTCGTCGGTGTCGTCCGCCTTGACCGGGAGGAAGGTGCCGGCGCCGACATGCAGCGTCAGCGTCTCCGCGCCGATGCCCGCCTGCGCCAGCGCCGCCATCAGCTCGGGCGTGAAATGCAGCGCGGCGGTGGGAGCGGCGACCGCGCCATCCTCCCGCGCGAACATGGTCTGATAGTCGCTGCGGTCGCGGGCGTCGGTCGGGCGTTTGCTGGCGATATAGGGAGGCAGCGGCATGCGCCCGGCCCGCTCCAGCAGCAGCTCGACCGGCTCTTCCCCCTCAAAGTCCAGCGTCACGCCGCCATCGTCATCGCGCGGTCCAGCAATGGCGGTGACGCCGGCGCCGAAGTCGATCCGGTCGCCAGCCCGCACCCGCTTGGCGTTGCGCAGGAAAGCCTGCCACTGACGCAGGCCCAGCCGCTTGTGCAGCGTCGCCCCGACCTTCGCCTCGCCGCGGATGCCCTCCAGCTGGGCGGGGATGACGCGGGTGTCGTTGAACACCAAAATGTCGCCCGCCCGCAGCAGCGACGGCAGATCGCGCACGATCCGGTCGGCAAAAGGCGCATCGCCCGCCACATGCAGGAGCCGCGCCGAGTCGCGGGGCGATGCCGGGCGCAGAGCGATGCTCTCGGCGGGAAGGTCGAAGTCGAACAAATCTACACGCATGGCGCGCCTATAGTCTTGCATGACGGGGATCGGAACAGGGAAAGCGGGGGTGTGGAGCACGTTGGATCGCGCGCCACCCTCCTTCCGTTTGCTTTTGGCACGTTGAAGGGCTTCGATCTTCGAAAGCAAAAGCCAGGCTTCGGCAGGCTCAGCCCGAACGGTTCTCTTAAGGCTCGATACTGTAGCCCCGCATTGCTTGACCGGCACGCCGCCCGCCCGCGCCCAGCCACAAAAAAGGGCGCCGGTGGCGCCCTTTTCGGTCGTCCTGGGAAGGCCGATTACTTCTTCAGCGACAGACCGCCGAAACGCTTGTTGAAGCGTGCCACCTGGCCGCCCTGCTCCAGCTGACGCTGGCCGCCGGTCCAGGCCGGGTGCGACTTGGGGTCGATGTCGAGCGCCAGCGTATCGCCTTCCTTGCCCCAGGTCGAGCGAGTCTGGAAGGTGGTGCCGTCAGTCATCTGGACGGTGATGAAGTGGTAGTCGGGGTGAATTTCGGCCTTCATGGCGATCAAGCTCCTTGAATGGCCGGTTTCCGACCGGCCGGATGCAGAAAAATGCGAAGGCGCGCCGTTACCCTTTTCGGCGCGCCCAGGCAAGTCTTATCGAGTGCCGTTGTGAACGGCGAGAGACGGTCAGTCCTTGGGCGGATCGGCGATCATCGCGACGAAGTTCGCCTCCGCCGCCAACCGCCCCTCGATCAGCGCACGACCGGAGAATTTGCACACCGCGCCGCGATGCTGGGTAATCTCCACATGCAGGTCGAGCAGGCAGCCCGGCTCCACCGGCGAGCGGAACTTGGCGCCGTCGATGCTCATGAAATAGACGAGCTTGCCCGAATCGGCCAAGTCCATCGACTGCACCGCCAGCACACCGGCCGCCTGCGCCAGCGCTTCCACGATCAGCACGCCCGGCATGATCGGGCGAGTCGGGAAATGGCCCTGAAAGAAGGGCTCATTCACCGACACCGCCTTGATCGCGTGGATCGACTGGTTGGGGACCATCGTCACCACCCGATCGACCAGCAGCATCGGGTAGCGATGCGGCAGCGCCGCCATGATCCGACGGACATCCATCGGACCATGGGGCTGCGACTTTTCAACCTCTCCGGTCATTTTTGTGTCGATCGTCTCAGCGCGACGGCGGCGTCTGGGCAGGCGTCGCAGCGGCCGGAGCGGCGGCGGGCTGACCCTGACGACCGCCCGGCTGCCAGCCGGCGGGCGGCGTGATGCCGACGCTGGGCACCAGCGTGTTCAGCTCGGTCACCACCTGCTGGGTGATGTCGACGGTCGGCTGGTAGGACACGGTTGCCTCGGGCGAGAGCACCAGGTCCACCTTCGCCTTGGTCATCGCCGCCTTGAGCGCGTCCGACAGCTTGGCCGTGATCTGCTCTTCGACATAGGCGTTGGCGAGCGCGATCGGCTGGCCCAGACGCTGCAGCTCGGCCTGCGCCGTCTGCTGGCTCTGCTGGAACTGCTGATACTGGGTTTCGATCGCCGGGGTCGGCTTGTTGTTGGCAGCCTTGAGCGCGGCCTGCAGCGCGTCGCCCTTGGTCTTGAGATCGGCGTCGATCGCGGTCTTGCGCGCGTTGAACGCGTCGATCTGCGGCTTGTAGGTGGTCTGCATCTGGGTGCGGGCCGTGGTGTAGGCGGCGCTGGTGCCGACCGCGCGCTGCAGGTCGGCGACGGCGATGCCGGTCTTGGACTGGGCGGCGGCCGGAACGGCCGTCAGCGCCAGAGTGGTCACGGGCGCCAGAGCGAGCGCGGCGGCTTTAACAATCATCTTCATCAGAATTGAGTCCCCACATTGAAAGTGATCAACTTGTTGTCGTCCCCTGGTTCCTTGAGCAGGGCCTTGGCGATGTCGATACGGAACGGGCCGAAGGGCGAGTTCCAGTTGACGCCGAAGCCCACCGACAGACGCGGCTTGAGCGTGTCGCCGAGATAGACTTCTTCGAACGCGCCGCCTGCATAGGTGGCGGTGAAGCCAGCGGGCGGTGCGTCGCAGCTGCCGACCGCCGGTGCATTGACCTGCGTGCTGGTGCCGGTGGTGCCCGCGGCGGGGGCGACCGTGCAATAGCCGGCGAAATTGATGGTGCCCGGATTCTTCAGGCCACCGACCGCGCCGACATCCATGAAGATGGACGGACGCAGGCCCATTTCGCGCGCGCCGGACCCCAGCGGGATTTCGACTTCTGCGCGGGCCAGATAGTAGATCTTGCCACCCAGGGCGTCGTCGGCGACATTGTTATTATCTTCGCTGCGGACATAGGTGACGTTGCCGTCATCGTCGGTCTGCGACTGGAGATAATAGCGCTTCACGCGCGGGCCGACGCCACGAATATCGAAGCCACGGAATTGCGGTTCGCCCAGGAAGAAGCGATCAGTCAGGCGGACCTTGTCGACCAGATTGCCCGACGCGTCACGCCGTTCGCCTTCCAGGCTGTGAATATAGCCACCCTCGGCCGAGAGCGAGAAGATGAAGCCGCCGCCCAGCGCATAATATTTGGAGCCGCTGAGGCGCGTCTTCACATATTTGACGTCGCCGCCAAGGCCGGCGAAATCCTGGCTGAGGACGACATTATGGCCGCGCGTCGGGCGGATGCGATTGTCGCGCGTATCGTAGATCAGCGAATAGCCAACGGCCGAAGTGGTGCGCTTGCCGATGGCGTCGCACAGATAGCGGCCGGCGCGCAGCGGATCGCACTGCAGCACGCCATCGGCATCCGGCGTATAATAGGTCGCCTTGTCGAGCGTCACATCGTCGAAGTTGAGGCTGTAGCGCAGCGCCAGCGACATATATTCGGTGAGCGGCACGCCGGCGCGGATCTGGAAACCCGTCGTCGTCTGCTCATAGGTGGTGTCGCGGGTATTGTTCGTCAGATAGCGGAAGCTGTTGAGATCGCGGCGGTAGATATCGCCGCCCAGCGCGATATTCTTGTCGAGGAAATAGGGTTCGGTAAAGCCCACTTCCACCGACTTGCTATAGGCCGAATAGTTGACCGATGTGCGCAGTTCCTGGCCCTTGCCGCGGAAGTTGCGCTGGGTGATCGACGCCGCGACGATGAAACGCTCCAGCGAGGAGAAGCCGGCCGACAGCGACAATTCGCCGGTCGATTTTTCCTGCACATTGGTTTCGAGGACGATGCGATCGGGCGCGGAGCCGGGCTTCTGCTCGATATCCAGCTTTTCCTGGAAGAA
Organism: Sphingobium sp.; assembly: GCA_032082785.1. GTDB lineage: Bacteria > Pseudomonadota > Alphaproteobacteria > Sphingomonadales > Sphingomonadaceae > Sphingobium. Next base: position 7,887 of record DAMDPH010000134.1, read on the forward strand.
GCCGAGCGAATTGATCCGGTCCTTCGACCGCTTGACGAGGAAGCTGTTGAAGGCGTCACCTTCCGCCAGGCGGAATTCGCGGCGGACGACCTTGTCCTGCGTCAGCGTGTTGCCGTTGATGTCGACCCGCTCGACATAGACGCGCGGCGCGTTGGCGATGCGGAAATTAATCCCCATCGTCAGCGTTTCCTTGTCGCGGTTGAAGTCGGGCTGCACGTCGGCAAAGGCATAGCCGAACAGGCCCGCCGTCTCGCTCAGCGTGTCGACCGTATCCTCGACCTGCTTGGCGTTATACCAGTCGCCCTTCTTCATCGGCAGGGTGCGGGTCAGCGATGCCCCCGACAGGTCGCGAATGTCGGACTCGACCTTAACGTCGCCGAACTTATAGCGGTCGCCTTCCTCCACCACATAGGTGATGATGAAGTCCTGCTTGTCGGGCGTCAGCTCCGCCACGGCGGAGATCACGCGGAAATCGGCATAGCCTTCGGTCAGGTAGAATTGGCGCAGCTTCTGCTGGTCATAGGCCAGACGGTCGGGATCATAGCTGGTACCCGAGGAGAAGATGCGGAACCAGCGCGACTGTTTCGTCACCATCTGCCCGCGCAGTTCGCCATCACCGAACTTTTCATTGCCGATGATGTTGATCTGCCGGACCTTGGATTTCGGCCCTTCGGACACTTCGAACACGATGTCGACGCGGTTCTGGTCCAGCTGCACCATCTTCGGCTCGACCGTGGCGGCGAAGCGGCCCTGACGGCGATAGAGTTCGATGATGCGCGCAACATCGGCGCGGACCTTGGACCGGGTGTAGATCTGGCGCGGCGCCAGTTTGATTTCCGGCCGGATCTTGTCATCCTTGAGGCGCTTATTACCTTCAAGGACGATGCGGTTGATGACCGGGTTTTCCTTCACCTCGACGGTGAGCGCACCATTGTCGTTGCGGATCTGGACGTCGGCGAACAGCTCCGTCTCGTAAAGATCGCGCAGCGCCTGGTCGAGCGACTCCTGGGTGAAGGGCTGGCCGATGCGCAGCTTGGTGTAGGACAGCACCGTATCGGGCTCGAGCCGTTGCTGGCCGGTGACGGCGATCGTCTTGATCGTGCCGGCGGGCGCGACGGCGACGGCGGGCGCAGCCGGAGTCGCGGGCGCGGCCGGCGTTGCAGGAGCCGTCTGCGCGGTCGCGG
>DAMDPH010000135.1:0-9059 GCA_032082785.1 Sphingobium sp.
GCCGGCGCAAACGGGCAGTGCCGTCACCGCCATCGTCGGCGCCACCCTGTTCGACGGCACCGGCGCCGCACCGCGCCCCGCCACCGTGCTGATCGAGGGCGATCGCATCGTCGCGGTCGGCAGCGACGTGAAGGTGCCGCGCGGGGCCAAGCTGATCCGCGCCACCGGCAAGGCGCTGCTGCCCGGCTTCATCGACGTCCACACCCATTGGACGCCGGCCGGCCAGCCCGCCACCTTCCCGCAAATCGCCACCGCCTATGTGCAGGCCGGCGTCACTACCGTGAACGACTTCCACGAAGCGCCCGAAGCCTATGCGCCGATGCGCGCCTGGCTGGGCCAGCTGGTTGCGCCGCATGTGCATTTCGCCGCCCGCGTCTCCACGCCCGGCGGCCATGGCGCGGACTGGGCGGATCAGGCGACGACGATCTGGGTCAACACGCCCGAAGCCGCCCGCGCGGCGATCGACAGCCTGACCCCCTACAAGCCCGATCTGGTGAAAGCCTTCACCGATGGCTGGCGCTACGGCACCTCGCCCGACAATACGAGCATGGACGAAGGCACGCTGCGCGCCCTGTCGGAGGCGGCGCATGTCCATGGCTGGCCGGTACTGACCCATACGGTAACGGTCGATCGGGGGCTGGCGGCGGCGCGGGGCGGGGTCGATTCGCTTGCCCATGGCTTGCAGGACCGGCCCGTCACCGCGCCGGAAGCCGCGACCATCAAGCAAAGCGGCATGGCGATGGCGCCGACGCTCGCCGTCTATGATCCCGACAAGCCGCGCGACACGCCTGCCGATCCCAATGATCCCAAGGTGCAGCAGTCGCTGCGGAAATTCGGCTATGCGCTGGGCAATGTGAAGATGCTCCATGACGCCGGCGTGCCCATCGCGCTGGGCACCGACGCCGGCATGCCCGGAACACCGCATGGCCGCTCGACCCTGCATGAGATGGAATTGCTGGTGCGGGCGGGGCTCAGCCCGGCGCAGGCGCTGGTCGCCGGCACCCGCACCAGCGCGCAGATCATGCGGCTGGAACAGGATCGGGGCACCATCGCCGTGGGCAAGCGCGCCGACATCGTGCTGATCGACGGCACGCCCTGGACCGACATCGGCGATGTCTACAAGGTGTCGCAGGTTTTCATCGACGGCAAACTGGTGAGCGGCCCCGGCGCCCCGCCCCTGCCCGCCGCCAACCGCAGCGACCGGCTGCCCTCCGTCACCGTGCCCGCGCTGATCGACGATTTCGAGCGGGACGACCGCCGCTCCTCGCTCGACACGCTGCGGCTCGACACGCCGGATGGCGGCATGGACCGCACGGTGGAGATCAGCCAGACCGTGCCGCGCGACGGAGGGGGCAATGCGCTGTCGGTCGCCGCCCGCATGGCGATGAAGGAGGATGCCTATGCCGGCATCGCCGTCCCGCTGACGCGCGGATCGGTGACGCCGGCCAAGCTCAGCGGCTATCGCGGCTTGCGGCTCGATATCAAGGGCGATGGCGCCTATCGGGTGCGGCTGAACGGTCTCGACGGCGCCTGGGAAGCCGGGGTGGAGGGCGGCGCGGACTGGCGCACGCTCGACATCCCCTTCGCCAGCTTCGCCCCGACCACCCGGCGCGGCAAGCCCAGCCCGGCCTTCACCGGCGACGGCATCGTCCAGGTCGAAATCGGCGGCAGCCGCGCGCCGGGTCAGCGCATGTGGCTCCAGCTCGATAATCTGCGCTTTTATTGAGAAAGGCACGGGCGGCTCCGGGCCGCCCGCCGCCAAGGATCAGCTGCGGTTGAGCAGGTCGATCAGCTCATCCTTCCAGAAACGCGCCCATGTATGGGTGCTGTGCCCGCGCGTATCGGCCGATGCCGGGATCAATATATAGCGCGTGGTCTTGAGCCGCTTGGCCGCCACCTCCGCCATGCCCAGCTCGGGCGGATTGATGAAGTCGTCGGCCGAATTGATCCAGGTCATCGGCGCGCGGATTTTCTCCAGCCCCGGCGAAGGATCATAGTTGCGCGACGAATCCAGCTGATAGAGGAAATCATTGGCGTCGCGGGACGCAATATCCTTGTCGATCCGCTCCGCCCAATAGGCATCGGCTGCGTCGCGGGTCGGATATTGCGCCTGCATATACCAGGGCGCGGCCCCGGCCACGATGGCGAGGCTGGACGCGGTGCGCAGGCCGGCGACCGGCTGGCTGCTATAATCGCCCTGCTGCCAGGCGGGATCGGAGCGGATGCCATCCATCGCCGCCTTGCGCCACAGCCGGTTGCGACCCGCAATCATCGCCGGCTGGCAGGCCATCGGCATCAGCGCGCGGGCAAAGTCGGGATGCTTCTGCCCCCAGACGAAAATATGCATGCAACCCATCGACGTGCCGAACATCAGGCGCAGCCGATCGACCTTCAGCCCGTCCACCAGCAAGCGCCGCTGCGCCTCCACCATGTCGTCATAATCATATTTGGGGAAGGCCGCGCGCAGCCCGTCGCTGGGCTTTGACGAACCGCCATGGCCGATATTGTCGGGCAGGATGATGAAATAGCGCTTGATGTCGAGCGGCTGGCCCGGCCCGTACAGATCCAGCCCGAACTGGGGTTGCAGAAATTGCGCGCCCGATCCGCCGGTGCCGTGCAGGATCATCACCGCATTGTCGATCCGCCCCTGCGCATCGCGGTGCGGCGTCCCCATGACGCGATAATGCATGCGCAGTTCCGGCAGCTTCTCACCCGAACCGAAGGTGAAATCGCGGATCACATGATCCCCCTGCCGCACCATATAGATGGCTTCCGTCTGGCTCTGCGCGACCGCGGCCTGCGGCGCCGCCAGCCCCAATGCCAGCACCAAAAGCCAGCCTTTCCCCTTCATCGTCATTGCTTCACCCCCACCATTTGACAGCCTTTGTATACGGTGTACGGTCGCGGCCGTTTCGAGGCAATAGGCAGAGATGATGAGACAGAGCTTCGCATATTCGACATTGGCCCTGCTGCTGGCCGCGGCCGCGCCCCCCGCGCTGGCGGACGAGGCACCGCCCGCCGCCGCGAACGAAGCGGCGCGCGACGATGCCGTCGCCGCGCCGGTCGAGGAACAGGCGATGCCGAGCCGCGGGTCGGTGACCGTCGCGGGCAAGGCGATCCGCTACACGGTGACGCCCGGCACCCTCACCATCCGCAACGATCAGGGCGAACCGACCGCCAGCCTGTTCTACACCGCCTATGTGGTCGATCAGGCCAAGGGCGCGCGGGAAAGGCCGCTGACCTTCCTGTTCAACGGCGGTCCGGGATCGTCGAGCATGTGGCTGCATATGGGGTCGTTCGGCCCGGTGCGGGTAGACACATCCTCCACCGACGCCGCCCGCCCCGCCCCCTATGCCATCGGCCCCAATCCCGAGAGCCTGATCGACAAGAGCGATCTGGTCTTCATCGACGCCATCGGCACCGGCCTGTCGCGCCCGCTGGGCAAGGCGAAGGGCAAGGATTTCTGGGGCGTCGATGCGGACATGGATGCCTTTGCCAGCGCGATCCAGCGCTACCTCACCATCAATAATCGCTGGAACGCGCCCAAATTCCTGCTTGGCGAAAGCTATGGCACGCTGCGCGCGGCGGGGCTGGTCAATGTGTTGCAGGATCGTGGCGTTCAGATGAACGGCGTCGTGCTGCTTTCGTCCATCCTCAACTATGGCGTGCGCAATCCGGGCTTCGACCAGATCAACGTCACCTATCTGCCCAGCTATGCGGCGACCGCCTGGTATCATAACCGGCTGCCCAACCGGCCGGCGGCGCTCGCGCCCTTCCTGGAGGAGGTGCGCGCCTTCGCCATCGGTCCCTATCTGTCAGCGCTGGCGCAGGGCGATACGCTGCCCGGTGCCCAGCGGGACGCGATTGCCGAGCAGATGGCGGCCTATACCGGCCTGTCGAAGGAATTCATCATCCGCAACAAGCTGCGCGTCGATCTTGGCCGCTTCCGCAAGGAGCTGATGCGCGACGGCAGCCGCACGGTGGGCCGGCTCGATTCCCGCTTCATCGGCATCGACGTGGACGACAGCGCCGCCGAGCCGGAGTTCGACGCCGCCGACACCGCCATCAGCGGCGCCTATATCGGCGCGCTCAACAGCTATTTGTTCGGCACGCTGGGCTACAAGACCGACCTCAGCTACCGCCCCAATTTCTACAAGGAAATCAGCCAGGCCTGGGACCAGCGGCACCGCTATCCCGGCGGTGGCGGGCGGCCGATGCCGGCGGCCGACACGGCGCTGGATCTTGCCCGCGCGATGCGCACCAATCCGCATCTCAAAGTGCTGTCGCTCAACGGCTATTATGACATGGCGACGCCCTTCTTCGGGGCTGAATATGACCTCAAACATATGCAGCTCGACAAGGCGCTCCAGTCCAACATCAGCTATGCCTATTATGAGTCCGGCCACATGATCTACATCCACCCGGACTCGATGCGGGCGCTGCGCCGCGACCTCGTCCGCTTCTACGACAGCGCCACGCAGTAAGCGCCGGCCCTGAGCGGACCCATGAAAAAGGCCGGTGGCAACGCGCCACCGGCCTTTTCTTATTTCCGTCCCGACAAAGAGGCTCAGTCGGGTACGCCCGCCTCGCTCGCCACTTCGCCGGTGGTCCGCAACAGGCTGCGGCTGCGGCTGTAGACGAAATAGAGTGTCAGGCCGACGAGGTTCCAGAGTGCAAAGCGCACCAGCGTCTTTTCCGGCAGGCTGAACAGCAGATAGAGGCAGCCGACAATCGCCAGCGTGCCTACAACATAAGGCTGCGGGCAGCGGAAGACCCGCGGTAGTTCGGGCGCCTTGCGCCGCAGCGCCATCATGCAGCCGGCGACGGCGATGAAGGCGATCAGCGTGCCGGCATTGGCCAGCTCGGCAATCTCGTCGAGGCGGAAAAAGCCCGCGACGGCGGCGACGAACACGCCGGTGATGGCGGTGATGCGCGCAGGCGACCCGGTCTTTTCCGACACTTTGCTGAGGCTGCGCGGCAGCAGCCCGTCGCGGGCCATGACGAAGAAGATGCGGCTCTGCCCATACATCATCACCAGAATGACCGAAGGCAGCGCGACCAGCGCGGCGCCGGCCACCAGCCAGGCGGCGAGCGGATGATCGAGTGCGCGCAGCACCAGCGCCAGCGGCTCGGGCGAACCGGCGAGCGCGCGGAAGTCGAGCGCACCGATCGCTGCGACGGCAACCGCCATATAGATGAGCGTGCAGGCGGCCATAGAACCGATGATGCCGATGGTGAGGTCACGGCCAGGATTGCGCGCTTCCTCCGCCGATGTGGCGACCGCGTCGAACCCGTAAAAGGCGAAGAAGACAATGGCCGCCGCCGCCATCACGCCCCGCGTCACCCCGCCCTGCTCCTGACTGACGAAGCCATAGGGCATGAAGGGCTGAAGATTGTCCGCCTGAAAGGCCGGCAGCGCCAGCGCGACGAAGGCGCTGAGCGCCGCGAGCTTGATGATGACCAGCAGGATGTTGAGCGTCGCGCTTTCCCGCGTGCCCGCGATCAGCATGCCGGCAATGGCGAGCGCGACCAGCACGGCGGGCAGGTTGACGATGCCCCCGGCATGCGGCCCCGCCAACAGCAAGGGCGGCAGGCTGATGCCCGCCTGTTCGATCCACCCCACCAGATAGCCCGACCAGCCGACCGCCACGGTCGAGCAGGCCAGCGAATATTCAAGGATGAGGCTCCACCCCACAATCCAAGCCAGCGTCTCGCCCAGCACCGAATAGGTATAGGTATAGGCGCTGCCGGCGGTGGGGATCAGCGTCGCCATCTCCGCATAGGCGAGCGCGGCGCAGGCGCAGACCGCGCCGGCAATGGCAAAGGCCAGGATCACCGCCGGCCCCGCCCTGTCGGCGCCGACGCCGGTCAGCGTATAGATGCCGGTGCCCACGATCGCCCCCACGCCGAGCGCGATCAGATGCGGCCATGACAGGGTTTTGCGCAATTGCTGATGGCGGTGCTGCCCGCCTCCGATCGGCTTGATCGGCCCCCAAATTCCCGTGCTCAACCGAAACTTCCTTCCTACATTATTGCGGACGCTCCGGCCGTGCCGAACGGATCAGCTCTCGGCGTCGAGCTGAACCGTAAGATCGTCCGAGGTTTTCTTGATATGCGCGACCGTCAGCGCGCGCACCTGCGTCGCGTCGCGGCTCAGCCAGGCGTCGAGCATCTGCCGATGCTCGTCATTGGCGCGCTCGTCCCGACCCAGCGGTTCCAGATGTTTGCGGACATAGCGTTCCGACAGGATATGGAGCCGCTGGAGGATGTTGACGGACAAGGGCTGGCCGCTCGGCCGCAACAGCGCCATGTGAAAGGCGCGGTTGAACGCGCCGACGCCGTCGCCGCCCTCGTCCGTGACCTGATAGAGGGTATCGAGCGTGGCGGTCGCGGTCTTGTGATCGGTCTTGTCCGCCCGCTCCGCCGCCAGCGCCATCACGTCCGGCTCCAGCTTCAGGCGCAGGGCATAGACTTCCTCCGCCTCGCCCCGATTGAGGCTGCGCACGAAAAACCCGCGATTGGCCTGCGAATGCAGCAGCCCTTCCTGCTCCAGCCGCGCCAGCGCCTCGCGCAGCGGGATCTTGCTGATCCCCAGCTCCGCCGCCAGCGCATCCTGCCGGATCGCCCCTTCGGGCGGGACGCGGCCGGAGAGAATGCGTTCGCGGACGAGATCGACCAGCTGGTCGGACAGATTTCGGATGATGAGGCTCATGCCGTCAGCATAACGCATAGCGGCACGCTGAATTCAACGTCGTATATGATCGACGGTTGAAAGCGCAGCTTGAACCTCATCCGCCTCACACCACCGAAAAACCGGCCCAGAAGGGATCGTCCCGATCCACCCAGATGGTGTTGAAACCGGTGGCGATGGCCGACCCTTCGATCGACGGGATGATCGCCGGCTGATCGCCGATCATCGTCGCTTCCTCGACCCGGCCGATGAAGCGGCTACAGATATAGCTTTCATGCACGAAGCGATCGCCGACCTTGAGCCGCCCCTTGGCCGCCAGATGGGCGAGCCGCGCCGAGGTGCCGGTGCCGCAAGGGCTGCGGTCGATCGCCTTGTCGCCGTAGAAGACCGCGTTGCGGCCGTCCGCCCCTTCATGCTTAGGCGCGTCGGCCCAGAGTACATGGCTCACCCCGGCAATGCTGGGTTCGAGCGGATGGACCGGCTGATATTTCTCCCGCACCAGGTCGCGGATCGTGCGGCTGAGTTCGACGATGCGCGACGCACCCAGATCGTCCAGCCCGCGATACGCGCCCTGCGGCTCGACAATGGCGTAATAATTGCCGCCATAGGAGACATCGACCGACAAGGGGCCAAAGCCCGGCACATCGATGGCGATCCCCTCCGCCGCCAGATAGGCCGGCACGTTGCGAATCTTCACCGAGGTGACGCGATTGCCCGAAACGGCATAGTCGATGTCGATCAGCCCGGCGGGCACTTCGACCCGCAGCCGGCCCGGCGTCGCGGGCTGGATCAGCCCATGTTCGAGACCGAATGTCACCATCCCGATGGTGCCATGCCCGCACATCGGCAGGCAGCCGCTGGTTTCGATGAACAAGATGCCGATATCGGCATCCTCGCGCGTGGGCGGATAGAGGAAGCCGCCCGACATCATGTCATGCCCGCGCGGTTCGAAGCACAGGCTCGTGCGGATCCAGTCGAAGCGCTCGAGAAAGTCCAGGCGGCGTTCCGCCATGGACTTTCCCTTGAGCAACGGCGCGCCGCCGGCCACCAGGCGGACCGGATTGCCCGCCGTGTGACCGTCTATGCAGAAGAAGCTGTGGCGCACCGGCAGCCTCAGGCCGTCATCAGGCTGGGCTGGGTTTCGGCGCACCGCTCGACCCAGCGGATCACGTCGGCGCGACGCTGCCCTTCCAGCGGCATGCGCGGCAGGCGGACATATTCGGTGCCACGGCCCATGATCGTCTCGGCCAGCTTGATCGACTGGACCAGATCATGGTCGGCATCAAGATGCAGCAGCGGCATGAACCAGCGATAGATGCGGCGCGCTTCTTCCAGATCGCCGCGATCCAGCGCCTTGACCAGCGCCACCGATTCGCGCGGGAAAGCGCTGGTGAGGCCGGAGATCCAGCCATGGGCGCCCAGCAGCAGCCCTTCAAACGCGACATCGTCCAGGCCCGCCATCAAGATGTAGCGGTCGCCAAAGGCGTTGATGAGGTCGGTGAACCGGCGCGGATCGGGCGCGCTTTCCTTGACCGCGACGATGTTGGGCGTGTCGGCGAGGCGGGTGAGCGCATCGATGCCGATATTGACGCGATAGGCCGGCGGGTTGTTGTAAAGCATCACCGGCAGCGAGGTGGCGCGCGCCACCGTCTCGAAATGGGTGCAAAGCTCGCCCACGGTGGGCACATAGACCATGGCGGGCAGCACCATCAGCCCGTCAACGCCCAGCTTCTCGGCATCCTGCGCGAACGACACCGCGCGGCGCGTCGTCATTTCGGAAACGCCGACGAGGATCGGCACCCGGCCATCGACCACTTCGATCGCGGCCTTGACGATGGCGCGCTTTTCTTCCGGCTCGAGCGAATTATTCTCGCCGCATGTGCCGGCGATGATAAGCCCATCCACGCCATCCTTGACCAGCGCGTCCAGCACATTCTGGGTCGCGTCGATATCGAGGTCGAGATCGGGGGTGAACTGGGTGGTCGCGGCGGGGTACACGCCACGCCAGGTCAGTTTCGACGAATTCACATAAGCCTCCGTTGCAGTTGCATATCGTATACGGTATCTGTTCGCCTCCGCCAAGAGAAAAGAGTGTCGTGAAGAGCAAAGTCATCATCGTCGGCGGCGGCATCGTCGGCTTGTCGAGCGCCATCGCCCTGCAACAAAGCGGCCTTTCGTGCCTGCTCATCGACCGCGACGACCCGGTGCGCGGCGCGTCCTGGGGCAATGCCGGGCATATCGCCGTGGAGCAGGTGGACCCGCTCGCCTCGATGGCGACGGTGCGCAGCCTGCCGCGCCGATTATTCCTGCGCGGCGGCGCGGTCGGCCTGCCGCCGCGCGATCTGGCGCGCTGGCTGCCCTTTTCGCT
>DAMDPH010000136.1:0-8981 GCA_032082785.1 Sphingobium sp.
GCGCGCGCCTGATCGCGCGGCAGGCGCAGCGCCGTCGCCATCGGCCCGCCGACCTGCGAATCGCCCAGCGCCAGCAGCACCAGCATCAGCGTATTGTCGCGGATCAGCTCGCCGATCGCCGGGGTGAGGGCGGTGCGCGCCAGCTTGTCCACCAGCCGGTGGATCGCATCCACCACCGGGTCGAGCGCATCCTCATTGCCCGACGCCAGCATCCAGCTGGCGAGCGCGCCGGCGCCCTCCCGGTCGAACGCGTCGAAGGTCATGTCGACAATGGCGCGCGGCTCCACCTCGCCGCGCCGCGCCGCGTCCACCGCCGCGCCGATCTTGGCGGTGATGGTCTCGCCCAGATGCGCGGCCAGCGCCTTTTGCAGCCCGGCGGCGGAGCCGAAATGATGCAGAAGATTGGCATGGGTGCGTCCGATCCGCGCCGCCACCGCCTTGAGCGTCACCGCCTGCGGCCCCGCCTCGATCAGCAGCAGCCGCGCCGCCTCCACCGCGATGAGGCGGCTTTCATCCGAACTGAGGCGAGAGCGTTTAATTGACATTGATGTAAGTAACTCTTATCGGCGAAAATGTCATAGTCCAGCGGAGCGTCAGGATGAAACCAGAGGAAGTGGCGATCACCCCGCGCGACCGGCGCTTCGCCCGCGACCGGGCCATGGGTCGGTTCTGGCTGAACGACGATCCGATTGCCACTGCCTTCTTCAACGCCCTGTCGGTGACCTTTCCGCGCGGCGAGGCCTATTTCATCGAAAGCGTCCGCGCCTTCCGCGACGGCGTGCCCCCGGCTTTGGGCGAGGAGATCGCCGCCTTCATCCGGCAGGAGGTCGCCCACAGCCGCGAACATCTGGCCTTCAACCGGCAGGTGGACGATCAGGGCTATGACGTGACGCTGCTCGACCGCGACGTGACGGACCTGCTGGCGCTGGCGCGCGAACGGCCGCCGATCGTCAATCTGGCCGCGACCATCGCGCTGGAACATTTCACCGCCATTCTCGCCCATGAACTGCTGGTCGATCCCCGCCATCTTCACGGCGCCGAACCGGAAGCGGCGGCGCTGTGGCGCTGGCACGCGGTGGAGGAGATCGAGCATAAATCGGTGGCCTATGACACCTGGCTGCACGCGACCCGCGACTGGAGCCGGTGGAAGCGCTGGCGGCTCAAGGCGATCATGATGCTGCTGATAACGAAGAATTTCCTGCACCATCGCACGCGCGGCATATTGGAACTGCTGCGGCAGGACGGCATCTGCGGCCGGCGCGCCTGGGGCGGGCTGTTGCGCTATGCGCTGATGCGGCCGGGCATGGTGCGACAGGTGGCGCTGCCCTGGCTCGCCTTCTTCCGCCCCGGCTTCCATCCCTGGCAGCGGGACGACCGGGCGCTGATCGCGCGCGCCGCTCTGGACGGAGAGGCCGCCGCCGCGAAACGCGCCGCTGCTTGACGGACGGCTCTGCGCGGCCTTTTATCGCGGCATGACCGCGACCATCGACACCGCCCGCCTGCGCCTGCGCCGCCACCGCGCCGACGATTATGCCGCCTGCCGCACGCTCTGGGGCGACCTCGCCGTCGTGCGCCATATCGGCGGCACGCCGCAGGATGCGCAAACCGTCTGGTTCCGCCTGCTGCGCTATGCCGGCAGCTGGTCGCTGCTGGGCTATGGCAATTGGGTGGTGGAAGATCGCGCGACCGGCGCCTTTCTGGGCGAAGCCGGCCTGCTGCGCGCCGAACGCGGCCTGCCGGAACTGGACGGCCGACCCGAAGCGGGCTGGGTGCTGCTGCCCTCCGCCTGGGGCAAGGGCATCGCCAGCGAAGCGATGGCGGCGGCGATGCACTGGGCCGACACCCATCTCGACGCCCCCTCCTGCCGCTGCATCATCGACCCCGACAATGACGGATCGATCCGGGTGGCAACAAAACTGGGCTTCACGCCCATGACCGACACCCAACTGGCCGGCAAACCAATCCGCGTGTTCGACCGACCGAGGCAGAAGGCGGGCTGAGGGGGAGGCGGCGCGGAGGGAGCGGCGCGACTGTTCCCCGCCGCCGCCTGGGCAGAGCTTACTGGATGCTGAAACAAGTTCAGCATGACGGTGGGAGGAGTAGTGCCAGTGAGGGGAGGTGGAGCAGCGGGGCAATGCCGTCCCTCTCATCCGCCTTGTTCCCCGGCGCAGGCCGGGGTCCAGCCGACAGTGTGCGATGTGGACACCAGCCTCCGCCGAAGAACAAGGAAGACAATGCGGCTGTAGCCCATGCTTGCCTCCCGCGTCCCGCTCACCACTACGTCATGCTGAACTTGTTTCAGCATCCATAAGCTCCGACGCCGAGGAGGCGCGAAACGGCCGGAGCCTCACACAGCCTCCGCGTCAGCTCCGAAGCCGAGGCGGCGCGAAACGGCCGGAGCCTCACACAGCCTCCGCGTCTCTGCGCCTCCGCGCGAACATCTTCCGACCCCAGCACCCACCCGCAACGCTCAGGGCCGACCGCCCCCAGCGCCCAAACCTTCGGGCCGTCTCTCCCGATCCCGATGCGCCTGCCACCGGGCTGTCCCCCAGAGGCGGACCAGCAGGCCGAGCTGCCGCGCCAGCCGCTCCGGAGCATCGCTCGCGGGCACGCACGCCGTCTCCTCGCCGCGCTCCGTACAGGCCAGCCCGGTATCGAGCCGCAGCGTCACGATCGAGCCGTCCGCCAGCGCCATGCCGATCTGCGTCGGCTCATCGAGGCTGCCGACCATCATCAGCACGGGCGCGCGGCGCGAGGGCGGCCTTTCGCCTTTGAGCAGCGCCAGGATGATCGCGCGATAATCCGACAGGCCGACCGGCCCCGAAATATCGGCCAATGGCTTGCGGTTGCTGACCAGCAATGTGCCATATTGCGTGCGGTTGACGATATGGCCGTGCCCCAGAAAGCCGTCGTCGAACAGGCTCTCGCCATGATCGCCCGTGACGACGACCACGCTATCGTCCCACTCACCCCGCGCCTTGAGATCGGCCATCAACTCGCCCAGCCGGGCATCGCTATAGGCGACGGCGTTCCAATAAATCTCCCGCACCCGCGCCGCATTAGACAGGCGGATCTCGGACCGGGGCAGCGGCCTCTTCGTGAGCGTCCCCGGCACCGCATCATGATGATAGGGAAAGTGCGGCGACTGGAAATTGAAATAGAGGAAGAGCGGCGTTTTCCAGCCTCCGGTTCGGCCATAGCTGTGGCGGAAGGCGTCGAGTAAATGCGCCTCGTCGACCAGAACCGATCCCTTGGCGCCGAAGCTGAAGGCGCGCTTCTCCTTCAAGGCGTCGCCATCGGCGAAATGATCCGCATTTGCCCGCATCCCGACGGCGTCCGATATGCCGCCGAAATCCTCCGGCTGGCCGGAAAAGACGCCGATGCCATAGCCCGAGGCCTTGAGGTCGCGAAACAGCGAAGGGGTATGGGCAGCCGGTTCGATCGTGCCGGAAAACAGGGCTTTGAGCGAATGGGTGGTGAAGCCGACATGGCTGAAGGTCGGGGCGATAAAGCCGCCTTCCGCCGCCAGAGCCTCCAGATGGGGCGCCACCGCCCGCCCGTTCACCCGCTTGCCCAGCACATCGAAACGCGTGCTTTCCAGCACCACCAGGATCAGATTGGGCCGGTCGCCGACGATCTTTTGCGGGCCGGGCTGAGCGGGCAGATCGATCGGGACGAGATCGCCGCCCCATCCGTCTTCATCGATGCCATTGCCCGGTATATCGAGCGCCAGCGGGTAGCGCGCGCTGTCGAACGGCGCGCCATCGGTGCGAAAGCCGAACAGTCCATAGCCGTCCCGGTCGAAATCCGTCGCCACATTGCCAAGGCCGAGCGCCGCGTCGCCCATCATGGTTCTGGCAAGGGCATGCCCCGCATCGCTCGACAGCCGGGGCACCGCATAGGTCGCCGCCATCGCCAGTGCCAGCAGCCACAGGGCCAGGCGCCCGCAGCCGGGCCATGGCGCCTGATCGGCCCGTACCGGAAAGGCCTTTCGCAACAGCCGCAGGACGAGCCAGTAGCCGGCCAGAAATCCCACTATGGCGATGATGGCGAGGGTGATTTCATCGGCGGCGAACAGCAGCGCATCGCCGATACTGCCCCCGCCGAGGCGCGCCAGCAGCCGGAAACTGACCGCATCGCTGAAATAGCTGTGCAACTGATAGCGCGCGAACAGCACCCCCAGAAACGCGCCGCCGCCCAGCGCGAGCAGGCTCAGCACAGGCGGCCAGCCCGCCTTCCCCCGCGACATTTTCAGCATGACCCACCAGCCCGCAATGACCATGCCGGCCATCAACAGCGCATAGGCGGTGAAGAACAACGCCAGCTCGCGCCCGTCGTCCAGAGCTTTCGACTGGCCAAAGCCGCCGCTGAACACCCCATATTTGCGATCCGCCAGCGCCAGCTCGATCCCGCCTAGGATCGTCCACAGCAAGACCAGGGCGATGGTCAGATGTCGTATGGATTTCTGGCGGAGGGCATGGCCGGAGCGCTTGACCAAGATCATCCGAACAAGCTCCTTATGATCCGATGCTAGGGCTCAACGCGATACCGCCAGCCGATGACGGCGATGCAGGATCATAGGACGGGGTGTTTATATAAGGATTAAAGCAGGAGCAGAGGCGCGCGACGCCTGTCTATACTGTTCCCGACCAAGGTTGCGCCGCCGTCGCGTCTCTGCGCCCTCCGCGCGAATGTCATCGTTGTAGTTGGTTCGCGCGGAGATCGCGGAGATCGCGGAGGGGGTGGTGCCGGTACGACTATTTTCCCGCCGCCGATTGGGCAGAGCTTACTGGATGCTGAAACAGGTTCAGCATGACGGTTTGGGAGGGCTGTGCTGGGGGCAGGGAGGTGGCGCCGGGCGAGAGGTGGCGGAGTTGGATGGGAGGAAGCGGCGTGCAAGGTGGCTGCGCCCAAGAAGGCTGTGCGCAAGGAGGCTGCTCCCTGAGAAAGCTGCGCCCAAGAAAGGCTGCTCCCCGAGAAAGCTGCGCCGGAGGAGAATGCGCTACTGGCGTTGGCTGCCTTCTACGACCCGTTGTTCCCCGGCACAGGCCGGGGCCCAATTGAAGCTATCGAACTAGGCCCCGGCTTGCGCCGGGGCACAGCGTTGCGGCGCACCCCTCGGCGTCTCTGCGCCTCCGCGCGCGAATGTCATCGTTGTAGGGGGTTCGCGCGGAGATCGCGGAGGCGCGGACGAGGTGGTGCCGGCGCGACTGCTTTCCCGCCGCCGCTTGGGCAGAGCTTACTGGATGCTGAAACAAGTTCAGCATGACGGTTTGGGAAGGCTGTGCCGGGTGAAGGGAGGTAGCGCCGGGCGAGAGGTGGCGGAGTTGGATGGGAGGAAGCGGCGTGCAAGGTGACTGCGCCCAAGAAGGCTGTGCGCAAGGAGGCTGCTCCTTGAGAAAGCTGCGCCCAAGAAAGGCTGCTCCCCGAGACAGCTGCGCCACAGGAGGATGCGCGACTGGCGTTGGCTGCCCTTGACCTGTTGTTCCCCGGCGCAGGCCGGGCCCCAGCGTGAAACCGCGCGATCCGACCCGACTTCTGCCGGCGCACAGCATCGCGGCGCATCTTCTCCGCGTCTCTGCGGCTCCGCGAGAATATCATCAGCGCAAGCGGCTTGCGCATAGGTCGCGGAGGCGCGGAGAGGGCTTTGCCGGTGCGATCATTTCCCGCTGCCCGCTGATCCCTCAGCCGGCACAGACTGCACCCACCGGGCACTGGACGTGCAGACCCGGCCCAGCCCGCAGCCCGCGCTTCCGTCCCGATCGCCCGGTTCCCCCGCCTCAGGCCGCCATCGCCGGCGGCGGGTCGGGGGCGAAGTCCAGGTCGTCGCCGTTGGCGGCTCGGGCTTCTTCGTAGAGGAGGCAATCGACGATGGCGTCGCGGCCCTGGCTGTAATGGCGCTCCATCCGGCCGGTGCAGCGGAAGCCGATCTTGCGCAGCACATGGCCCGACGCGCCATTGTCGGCATGGTGGCGGGCGCGCAGCGGCGGCAGGCCGTTGGCGCGGGCCATGCTCAGCAGCGCGCGCGCGGCTTCGGTGGCAAAGCCAAGACCCCAATAGGGCCGCGCGATCCAATAGCCCAGCTCCGGCCGGCCGTCGGTGCCTTCATGCAGCGCGCAGCCGCCCACCAGGCGCGGCGCGCCCTTGGTGCGGGTGAAGGCCAGCAGTTGCGGCATCAGCGGCTGCTGCGGGCGCGACAGGAAGGCGCGGGCATCCTCCAGCCCATAGGGGCTGGGCGCGTGGCTCAGATTGCGCAGGATCGCCGGGTCGGCGATCGCCTGGGCCAGAGCGGGGGCATCCTCCATCCAGCCGGGACGCAGCAGCAGGCGGGGGGTACGGGCGAACATCTTGCAAACTCTCCTCTTGGGGTCGCGCCATGGCCGCGAAAAGTTACGGCTTGACGACGGTGCCTCTGGCGCGTCCCGCTCCCCACGACGCGTGAGAAAGCTAGGAGTTCCAGAGGGTTGAGGGAAATTTGGAGAGGGGTTTCGCGCGCGTTTCCGGTCCGTTGCGCCGCCGTTGCACGGGCGGGGCGTGGACAGGAAAAAGGGCGCCCCCTCAAAGGAAGGAGCGCCCCTTTTTCCCTCGATCTACCGATAGTGGCTCGTCACCCTATTGGGAAACTGGCCCTGCTGGGAGGATCGCCCCTTCATGCGAAGGACGATCCGTCATGATCGTCCGTTATTCGGCTGCTTCGGCCATCTGGTCGACCGACACATATTTGCGGCCGAGCTTGCCGGTGTGGAATACCACGCGGCCTTCGCCCAGCGCGAACAGCGTGTGGTCCTTGCCCATGCCGACATTGCGGCCGGGATAGACGCGGGTGCCGCGCTGACGGATGATGATGTTGCCGCCGATCACGTCCTGACCGCCGAACTTCTTGACGCCAAGGCGCTTCGACTCAGAATCGCGACCATTGCGCGACGAACCGCCAGCTTTCTTATGTGCCATTGTCTAAACTCCTCGAATTCAGGTCAGCCAACAGGGCCGATCAGGCGCCGATCGACACGATCTTGAGGATCGTGTGGTTCTGGCGGTGGCCGTTCTTGCGGCGATAATTGTGGCGGCGGCGCTTCTTGAAGACGATGACCTTCTCGCCCTTCGCCTGTGCGATGATTTCGGCGGCGACGGTCAGCTTCGACGCGTCCTTGAGGTCGCTGCCTTCACCGGCCAGCAGGACATCGTCCAGCGTGATCTGGTCACCGGCTTCACCGGCCAGCTTTTCGACGACGATCTTGTCTCCGGCGGCGACGCGATACTGCTTGCCGCCCGTGCGCACGACTGCGAACATGGCTTGTCTCTTCTCGTTCAAATCTGCTTTACGCAGCTCACCGAAGACATGACGTCCTGCTGACCCGCGCGGGAATGTGGCCCGTTAGGGGAATGACTCGCTTCTGTCAACCGATCCGGGGTGTTTCAGGATCGCTTTTCACATCGGCACAGCCCCTCCTTGCAGACGCTCTACGCGGATCGGCGGCGATCTGATAGCCTCTTTTATGGGGTTCAGGGAGATTGGGGGAGGGGGATGACTTATCTGCTGTTGAAGCGGCTCGCGGTGATGGGCGCGGCGGTGGCGGCGTTCTGGGGCGGCGCTGTACTGGCGAGGGCGCAGCCATGCGATGATGGCGTAAGGCGGGTCGGGTGTTCGGCGGAAGCGCGGGCGGAATTGCCAAAGCTGTACGGGGTGCCTCCGATGGAGGAACTGGCTGACAGCGGCGCTCAGATCGTTCGCGCCTATTTCATCGACGATTATGACCGACCCAACGGGCTGCTGACCTTTGTGCGCGCGCCGGGATCGGGGCCGCGCGTTGAATGGCGGAATTCCTCACCGGGCAGCAGCAAGCCGCTGCCGCCTCGCCTGACCCATGAACTGTCGCTCACGGTCTGGGATGAGGTGCAGCGAGAGGGCTATCTATTCGACCGGGCGCTGGTTCCAGAGCCGCCGCGTGCATCCATGCCGCCACCGCCGCCTTGCCCGCACAGCTGGGTCGTGCAGGTCGAGAGTGTGGACCCGGACGGGAAGATATGTCGCCGGATCGAGGATGCCTGCCGAGCAGCGCTGACAGCGCGATATGGGTTCAGAATGGCAGCAATCGCCGTCCAGGCCATTCCCGGATGTGAGTTGCTCAGGATGAGGAAGAATAATGTGTATCGGCTGCTCGAATGTAGCTCGCTTGAGGGCGACCGGATCACCGCCGCGCAGGCGACCGAGCGATTTCACGACCTCTTGTTCTCGCAAGGCAATCTGTTTGGCCTGATCGACCGGGCGGCGGAACTGGCCTGGCCGGGCATCCCCTTGGCGAAGGGCGTCAGCGCTGGAGTAGAGGTCTGGCAGCAACAGGACGGGCGGCGCCGCTTCCGTCCGACCCGCATAGTCGGAGAGGCAGCCGACCGGGTCAGGATCGACGGCGAAATCAGACTTTCCGATGGGGCATCGGACGGCGGCTCCAAATCGGTCCCCGCGACCCTGATCTGGACCCGACGCGACGGCTTCGACTTCCAGCTACGCAGCCTCAAGGCGGCGCCCTGATCGCTCGCCCGCGCCGCGTCCGCCACCTTTGCGGCTGGTTTTCGCGCGAAACATGCCTATCTGCCAGGATGATGAGGCAGGAGCATGAGGTGGCCGGGATGACGGGTCCGGACAGGACGAAGCGGGATGGCGCGCGGGCGTGCCGGCTCGTCCTGCTCGCCTGCGCGATCCTCACCATCCTCCTGTCCGCGCTGGTGCCGCTCGGGCCGCCGGCGAGTCGGGCGACGGGTTCGGCTTTCAATCCCGCGACCAGTGATGTCGTGCTCAAGGCGCGCACGCAGGGGGCGGCGGTCGACAGCGCGCTGCGGCCCGATGGCGCCGGGCCGGACGGCGTACCGGCGCTGTTGCTGCTGCTGCCGGTCGCGGCGCTGCTGGCCCTGGCCATGACCGGATTCATCTGCATCGCCACCGAAACCCTGCCGGCCGGCCTGTTGCCGCTGGTCGCCCAGGG
>DAMDPH010000137.1:0-8813 GCA_032082785.1 Sphingobium sp.
GGCGGGCGCGGCGCCTGCGGCAGAATATCCACGCCTTCGAAATCGCGGCTGGCGAAGATGGGCGGCCGGGGCGGCGCGTCGGGATGCGCGTCGGCGCGGCGCAGCACCGGCAGCTCCAGCGCGGAAGCATCCTCCTGGCGTCCGCGCGCCAGCGCGGTCAGCTTTGAAAAGGCGAAACCCATGTTCCTCGCTCCCTCGGCATGGTGGCCATGCCTGTTCTTCGTCCCATCCTCGATCGCCTGGCGCGGTTCGCGGCGCAGGACCCCGATGATCCCGACCGCCATCAGCGCCGCGAATCCGGCCAACAGCAGACGGGCCTTATACCCCAATGGCGGCGCGGCTGCCGGAAGAATCTCCGAAAGGCCGCTGGATGCCACCAGCATTTCCACCAATCCGCCGGGCAGCGAGAGCAGAATCAGCGCGGCGCCGAGGCCGGCCAGTCCCGCCAGCGTCCTGCCGCCGAGCCGCCGGCTTGCTGAAACCGCGCCACCCATCGATCAGGCCGCCGCCCTGGATTGGTGATTCGACTTTAGGAGCCGATGGTAAACAGGTTCGTAACGCAGGATATTGGATGCCCAGTTGCGTTCGCGCTCGACAAAGGCGCGGGCGGTGGCGCGGCGGACGTCCCAGCCGGCGCGGTCGGCGAACAATCCGGCCAGCGCCGCTGCCAGCGCCGCCGGGTCGTCGGGCGGGAACAGCGTGCCGGTCACGCCATCCTCAATCAGCTCGCGATGACCGCCCACGCTCGACGCCGCGACCAGCCGCCCCTGCGCCATCGCCTCCAGCGGCTTGAGCGGCGTCACCAGATCGGTCAGGCGCATCGCCTTGCGCGGATAGGCCAATATGTCCACCTGCGCATAATAATGTTCGACCGCATCATGCGGCACCCGCCCGACGAAGACGATATGATCGGCAAAGGGCGAGGCGGTCGCCTGCGCCCGCAGCGCCGATTCGCAAGGGCCGCCGCCCACCAGCAGCAGCTTCGCCCTGGGCCGCGCGCGCACCAGTCGCGGCATGGCGGCGATCAGGTCGTCCAGCCCTTCATAATCATAGAAGCTGCCGATGAAGCCGACGACCTCCGCCCCCTCCAGCCCGAGCTTGGCGGTCAGCGCCGGGTCGCGCGGCACCGGCGTGCCGAACTGGTCGAGATCGACGCCATTGGGCGATACGATGATCTTGGCCGGGTCGATGCCGCGCGCGATCAGGTCGGTGCGCAGCCCTTCGCAGATCACCGCCACCGCATCGGCATTGCGCACGGCGCGGGTTTCGAGCTGGCGGGTCAGCCAGTAGCGCGGGCTGCCCTCCTCCCCCGTGCCGTTGCCCACCGCCGCATCTTCCCAGAAGGCGCGGATTTCATAAACCATGGGAATGGCATGGCGGCGCGCGATCCGCTGCGCGGCGATGGCGTTCAGCACCGGCGAATGGGCGTGGATGATGTCGGGCCGCCAGTCGCGCACCAGCGCGTCGAGCGCGTCGGCATGGGCGGCGATGTCGCGCCATTCGCGCAGCAGCGCATTGCCCCCGGCGGGCGCGCCCGGCGTGCGGTGGAAATGCAGGCCGTCGATCCATTCTTCCGCCGCGCCGGCTGCGCTGTGCCGCCGGCCGGTGAGGCCGCGCACCTCCCAGCCCTTCGCCATCTGCGCCCGCAACAGTGCGCGCGTGCGGAAGCTGTAGCCGCTGTGCATCGGCAGACTATGGTCCAGCACGTGGAGAATCCGAGTCATGACCTGTTCTGTTTGCGTCAAAAGGTTTAACGCCCCGTCAACTCTGTCCGGCTAGGGAGGAAGGCAGTGCCCCATGGTCAGACGGCGAAGCTTTAGCGATGGTCGACATTTTCACCCTGTTGCTGAGCCACAGCCTGATCCTGCTGGCGGCCTGGCGCCTGATGGGCCGGGACGATCTGGATCGCGACCCGGATCCGGGCGCCGGCGGCGATGGCGCGGATGCGCCGCATGCGTGATCTCTTCTTCCTCGTCTTCCTCGGCGCCTTCTTCCTGATCAGCTTTCGCCGGCCGTTTCTGCTGTTCCTGCTTTATGCCTATATCGACATCGTGTCGCCGCAGCGACTCTCCTATTATCTCCTGAATTCCATACCGATTTCCGCCATCGCCTTCCTTCTGTCCTTCGCCGCCTGGCTGCTGCTGGACGACAAGAAGGACAGCCGTTTCTCCGTCCGGCAGGTCCTGATGCTGGCGCTGCTCGCCTGGTGCGGCATCACCACGCTGACGGCCGATTTCCCGATCGAGGCCGCGGCCAAATGGGCCTGGGTGTGGAAGGCGCTGATCTTCGCCATCTTCCTGCCGCTGGTGCTGCGCACGCGGTTGCGGATCGAGGCGCTGGCGCTGTTCATGGTGCTGTGTACCAGCACCATCATCATCAATGGCGGGATCAAGACGGCGGTGTCGGGGGGCGGCTATGGCGTGCTCAACCTGATGATCGACAATAATACCGGCCTGTATGAAGGCAGCATCATCAGCTGCGTCGCCATCGCGCTGATCCCGATCATCCTGTGGCTCGCCCGGTACGGCACCGTCTTTCCGCCCGACCCTCGCGTCCGCCTCTTCGCCTATGCGCTCTGCTTTGCCTGCCTGCTGATGCCGGTCGGCACCGTCGCGCGCACCGGACTGGTGTGCATCGCCGCGCTGGCGGGGCTGATGCTGCTGCGGTCGCGCCGGCGCTTCGTCTATGGGCCGCTGATCCTGGTGGCGTCGCTCTCCGCCATCCCCTTCCTGCCGGCGAGCTTCACCGAGCGGATGGCGACGATCAGCGAATATAAGGGCGACCAGAGCGCCTCGACCCGGCTGTCGGTGTGGAAATGGACGCTCGATTATGTGCAGGATCATCCGGGCGGCGGCGGCTTCGACGCCTATCTCCAGAACAGCTTCACCTACCCTATACAGAAGGTCATCAACGACGGCGCCGGCTCGCGCGTCGAGCAGCAGATCGTCACCGACAAGTCGCGCGCCTATCATAGCGCCTATTTCGAGATGCTGGGCGAACAGGGCTATTTCGGCTTCCTCCTCTGGGCGCTCATCCACATCATCTGCCTTGTCCGCACCGAAGCGATCCGGCGCCTCTACCGCCATCGCACTGGCCCCGAAGAGGCCTGGATCGCGCCGCTCGCCCTCGCCCTGCAACAGGCGCATATCGTCATTCTGGTGGGATCGCTGTTCGTGGGCATCGCCTATCAGCCGATCATCTTCATGATGCTGGCGCTGCAAATCGGGCTGGACACCTATCTGGCGCGGCAGCGGCACAGCGAAGCCCGCGCCGCGCGCAGCCTGGCGCTCAGCGGCGTGACGGTCTAGCCCCCGGAACGAAGCCGATGACGGCGGGTTCAAGGCTGTGAGAATAGATCATGCCAGAACCCGACCTCGTCCATTCCGACGATTCCCTCCCCGGCATAACGCGACGCGCGCTCAAGCGCGGCTGGGCCTATGTCGATCCGGACGGGAAACGCATCACCGACCGGGCGGAGATCGACCGGCTCAACGCCGTCGCCATGCCGCCCGCCTATCGCGACTGCTGGTTCTGCCCCCATCCCAACGGCCATTTGCAAGGCACCGGCGTCGATGAGCGCGGGCGCAAGCAATATCGCTATCATCTCGACTTCCGCGCCGCGCGGGAGGCGGAGAAATATGCCGGCTGCCCCGCCTTCGGTCGGGCGCTGCCCAGGCTGCGCAAGCAGATAGAGGCCGACCTGTCCAAGCGCAGCCTGCGCAAGGAACGCACCATCGCCGCCGTCGTGCGCCTGCTCGACCTGGCCAAGGTGCGGGTGGGCAATGAACAATATGCCACCACCAACAAGAGTTTCGGCGCGACCACGCTGCGCCGCCGCCATGTCGATTTGTCGGGCCGCGCGCTCACCCTCTGCTACCGCGCCAAGTCAGGGAAGCAGCAACGGCTGACCATTACCGACAAGCGGCTGCTGCGCTTCGTGCGCGCGGTGCAGGATCTGCCGGGGCAGCATCTGTTCCAATATGTCGACGAAGAGGGGGAAGCCCGGCCGATCACCTCCAGCGACGTGAACGCCTATATCGCCACGGCCATGGGCGGCGCTTTCACCGCCAAGCATTTCCGCACCTGGGGCGCCTCCACCATCGCCTTCGAAACGCTGGCCGCCGGTCATGTGAACCTCAAGCAGATGATCGCCCCGGTGGCGGAGGCGCTGGGCAATACGCCCGCCATCAGCCGCAAATCCTATATCCATCCGGCGCTGATCGCCCTGTGTCAGAATGGCCAGGATGAATGGCGCGCGGGACTTCGCCTGCCGCGCCGGACCCGCTATCTGTCGCGGGCGGAACGCGGCCTGATCGCCTTTCTGGACGAAGGCGCCGCGCAGGCGCCGATCGCCGGCTGAGCGCGCGGCGGATAGCGCGGCGCGGCCCCAAGCCTGTTCCTATCGCCCAAAGCCGATTAGGATAGGTCCTTCGCAATGGCTCCCGGCGCGTGCATGCCGGGATGTGACGAAGATCGATGCGGGTCGCTTGGCGGTCCGCATCCCCATGACAAGGAATGACAAGGACAGGCATGGCCGATCCCAAGACCGATACATCCTCCGCAACCCAGAGCGTCGGCGCGCCCGACCTGGGCGGGCTGTGGCGCGGCACCAGCGACTGGTTCGCCGCCCATTATGTTCAAGTCCTGATCGCGCTGGGCGCGGGGATCATCATCTATGTGACGCTCGAGGCGCTGCGACAATTTGGCAAGCGCTTCAACCGGCAGCGCGGCGACAGTCTGGGCTATACCAATGTGCTGACCCGCACGGTGGCGCGCACGACGCATTTCTTCCTGATTATGGTCGCCGCCCGGCTGGTCGCGGGCTATGCCGATCCGCCCCCCGCGCTGTTCCGCACCATCGCCTTCCTCTTCACCGTGTCGGCGGTGCTGCAATCGGCGATCTGGGCGCGCGAGATCATCCTGGGCCTGATCGAGCGCAAGACGCTGGCCGACGATGGTCAGGGCGAGACGCTGGCCAACGCCATGGGGCTGATCCGCGTGCTGGTAACGGTCGCGCTGTTCGCCATCGCCGCCATCGTCGTGCTGGACAATCTGGGCGTCAACGTCACCGGCCTGGTCGCGGGCCTCGGCATCGGCGGCATCGCCATCGGCCTTGCCGCGCAGGGTATTTTCTCCGACCTGTTCGCCGCCCTGTCGATCATCTTCGACAAGCCGTTCCGCAAGGGCGAGACGATCACCTATGACACCACCACCGCCACGGTGGAGAAGATCGGCCTCAAATCGACGCGGCTGCGCGCCATCACCGGCGAGAAAAAGGTGATGTCCAACGCCAATCTGCTGCAAAAGGAAATCACCAGCTATTTCACGCTGGACCATCGTCGCATAAAATTCGCCATCGGCGTCATCTATCAGACCCCGCCCGAAGTCGCCGAACAGATCCCCGCCATGCTGGAATCCATCGTCGCCGAACTGGGCGGCCAGTTCGTGCGGTCAGGCTTTGTCGGCTTTGGCGCGTCCAGTCTGGATTTCGAGCTGGAGTTCGACGTCTATCTGCCCGACTGGGACGCCATCTATCAGGTGCGGCACAAGATCGGCCTGGCCATATTGCGCCAGTTCAACGCGCGCGGCATCGACTTCGCCTATCCGACCCAGACCACCTTCACCGCATCGCCGGACGGGCGCATGATCATGCCCTATGCGGAGGTGCAGCCGGTGCGGTCGGTCAACCCCGGCCAATAAGGCAAGCCGGCGCGGAGACGACTCGGCTCGTCCCGCGCGGCCTTGAACCTGCAAGGCGGGCGGCATAGCGGCTGGCGGGATGAAGATCTTGTCCCCCCTGTTCCCGGTGGCGCTGGCCACCCTCGCCACCCTCCTCCCCGCCACGGCTCAGGCCGAAGGTCTTGGCGCTGAAGTCAATTATGGCCGCGCCGATGGCCATTGGGGCACCGAACTGGGCGCCGGCTATGCGCTGGGCCTTGGCAGCTTCAGCCTGACGCCCGGCGCCGGCGTCTATCTGCGCGACGGCGACACCAAGCTTTATGGCCGTATCGAGGCCGGCTTCACCCTGCCGGCCATGGCAACGATCGGCGCGGGCCTGCGCGTCAGCGGCGACAATAGCCGCCCCTATGCGCTGATCGCCATGCCGATCTTCCCCCGACTGCGGGCGAAGGCCAATGTCGGGCCGAAATATTATAGCGTGGGCCTGACGCTCGGCTATTGAGCGTCGGCGCACGGCCGGTCGCGGAAATTCCTGTCTTTCGGCGTTCCCAGCAGCGCCGTTTGACTCCATAAGCTGGCAGCCTATCTGCCGGACCTCGCCCCAATGGGCAGGCCGCAGGGTTTTGGAGGATGGTTTTCCGTGACTTCCCGTGATCTTACCGGCTTCCTTCCCTTGGCCGAAAGCGATGCTGACGCGGCCGACCGCACCCGCTTGTCGGATTTTGCCTGGCGGATCGGCTTCGGCGCCATCGGCTGGCCCTGGCTGCTCGCCAGCCTGTCGGGCGGGCGCAAGGCGGACAAGCGCGCGCTGCTGGACGATCTCGACCTGCCGCATGACGCGCTGCCGCATCTGGGCAGCTGGAAGGCGGATGTCGGCTTTCTGCGCCATATCGTCCGCGAAATCGCCCGGCTGCGCCCCGCCCATGTCGTGGAGCTGGGCGCCGGCGCCTCCTCGCTGATCGCGGCGCGCGCCTTGCAGCTGCATGGCGGCGGGCAGCTCACCAGCTTCGACCAGCATGGCGGCTTTGTCGATGCCACGCGCAACTGGCTGAATGACTATGGCCTGTCGGTCGATATTCGCCACGCGCCGCTCTCCGCCCGGAGCGAGGATTGGCCGGGCCGCTGGTATGCGCTGGACGCGGTGCCGGAGCGGATCGACCTGCTCATCATCGACGGGCCGCCCTGGGCGGTGCATCCGCTGGTGCGCGGCCATGCCGACAGCCTCTTCTCCCGCCTGTCGCCCAATGGCGTCGTGCTGCTGGACGATGCGGCGCGGCCGGGCGAGCGACTGGTGGCGCGGCGCTGGCGGCAGCGCTGGCCCCATATCGACTTCCGGCTCGCCCATGACGGCACCAAGGGGACGCTGATCGGGCGGCGGCGCGACATTTCCATGCCCGTCGCCAACGACAATGAAGCCGGGCGCGGCTGGCGCCATCTGGCCCGGGCCGCCGGCATGGCCGCGCTGCTCGCCACCGGCTGGATCGCGCGCGGCGAACTGGGCGAATTTCCGCAGGCGGCGCAGGCCAGCAGCTTCGTCGACGAAGCCGCCGCATCGCGCAAGGCGGGCATGTTGCGTCAGGCGATGCGATCGCAGGTGGAAACGCCGACCATCAACAGCGCCGAGATCGAGAAATCGACCGGCATCGTCCTGCCCGTGCTGCCGAGCGACTGGCAGGTTACCGACGTCCAGCTTTTCCCCACATCCGACAGCCCCGCCATCGCCATGATGGTGGTGACGGCGCAGGGCGAGCATCTGTCCCTCTTCGCCGACCGCGCCGAAACGCCGGCCGGGGCGCGGCCGCTGCTGGCGCGCCGCGCGGGCGAGATGATCGCTTATTGGGAGGCGGGCGACATGGCCTATGCGCTGGGCGGCGCCGCCAGCTCCAGGCGGATCATGGAACTGGCCGGGCAACTGGCGCCCGACAGCGCCACGCCGCTCTCCTGATCGCGTCGCAAGCGCCCGGGCGAAAGACCGTTTCCCTTCCGCCCGAAAGCCATTAAGCCGCGCGCCATGGAGGATGTCACACCCACATCGGCGCGCGGCAGCGCCCGGCCGCCGCTCGGCAATCTCGCCATGTTGTGGCATTTCGCCAAAGCCTATCCGGGCCGGATCGCCGCCGCGCTGGCGGCGCTGATCCTCTCATCGGCGGCGACATTGGCGATCCCCAGCGGCTTTCGCCTGGTCATCGATCGCGGCTTCATGGGCGGGGGCGGCGGTGAGATCGGCCGCTGGTTCCAATATCTCTTCCTGATCGTCATCGTCCTCGCTCTGGCGAGCGCGCTGCGTTTCTATTTCGTCTCCTGGCTGGGCGAGCGGGTGGTCGCCGACATTCGCAGCGCGGCGCAGGCCAATCTGCTGCGGCAGGCGCCCCGCTTCTTTGAGGAGAACCGGCCGTCGGAAATCGCTTCCCGCATGACCGCCGACACCGCCATTGTCGAACAGGTGGTCGGGTCGACCGTCTCGGTCGCGCTGCGCAATCTGGTCACCGGCACCGGCGGCCTCATCTATCTGTTTGCGCTGGCACCCAAGCTGGCGGCGATGCTGCTGCTCGGCATTCCCGTCATCCTGCTGGTGCTGATCAGCCTTGGCCGGCGCGTGCGCGGCCTGTCGCGCACCAGTCAGGACCGGCTCGCCGACATTGGCAGCATCACCACCGAGATGCTCGGCGCAATGAAGATCGTGCAGGCCTTCGGGCAGGAACGGCGTGAGGCGGCCCGGTTCGACGACACGGTTCAGGCGGGCTTTGCCGCCGCGCGCCGGCGCATCCTGTTGCGCGCGGTGATGACGGCGCTGGTGATCGCGCTGGTGTTCGGCTCCATCACTGCGGTCATGTGGCAGGGGGCGATGGACGTCGCCGCCGGGCGGCTGTCGGGCGGCAGCATCGCCGCCTTCGTGCTGACCGGCGGGCTGGTGGCGGGCGCCTTCGGCTCGCTGTCGGAGAGTTGGGGCGACCTGCTGCGCGGCGCGGGCGCGGCGAGCCGGCTGCGTGAGCTGATTGCCGCCGAGCCGGACATCCTGCCCCCGTCCGCGCCGGCCCCGCTCCCCCGGCTGGACCATGGCGCGCGGTTGCAGTTCGACAATGTCCATTTCCGCTATCCCACCCGCCCCGATCAGGCGGCGCTGCACGGCATCG
>DAMDPH010000138.1:0-1473 GCA_032082785.1 Sphingobium sp.
GCGGCGTCGGCGCGCGCGATCGCGCAGGCGGCAAAGCCCAATTGCGCGGCCTGCGCCTTCAGGCGCCGCTCCAAGGATATATTTTGCACTGTCATGGACTAAGACTATCAGGAGTGGATGATCGACGACGCACCGGCTCCCTCCGCCCCCTATGCCGTCGAAGGCCATGGGCTTGTCAAGACGTTCGGTCGGTTCCGCGCGGTGGACGGTGTCGACATGGCGGTGCCGGCGGGCGCGATCTACGGCGTTCTCGGCCCCAATGGCGCGGGCAAGACGACGCTGCTGCGCACGCTGCTCGGCATCATCCATCCCGATGAGGGGCATCGCCGCCTTCTGGGCGACGCGGCGCCGCTGCGCATGGCGCGGCAGGTCGGCTATCTGCCCGAGGAGCGCGGCCTCTACCCGTCGATGAAGGCGTTCGAGGCGATCGCCTTCATGGGCGCGCTGCGCGGCCTGCCGCTGCGCGAGGGGCGGGCAAGGGCGCGGGCGATGCTGGACGGGCATGGCATGGGCGCGGCGGCCGAAAAGCCGATCCGGCAATTGTCCAAGGGCATGGCGCAGACGGTGCAGCTGTTCGGCACCATCGTCCACGAACCCCGGCTGATCGTGCTGGACGAACCTTTTTCGGGGCTGGACGCCATGAATCAGGAGAAGCTGGAAGGGCTGATCCGCGAACAGGCGCGGCGCGGCGTCACCATCCTCTTTTCCACCCATGTCATCGCCCATGCCGAACGGCTGTGCGAGCGGATCGCCATCATCGCCGGCGGCCGCATCCGGTTCGAAGGGTCGGTGAGCAGCGCTCGCGACCGGCTGCGCCCGCAGGTCAGGCTGCGTACCCGCGCGCAGGAGGGGAACTGGCGCGCGGCGCTGCCCGTCGAGGCGCCCGCCGCCGATGGCCTGTGGCATTTCCCCCTGCCCGAAAGCGGGATCGAGCCGCTGCTGCGGACCCTGCTCGATGGTCAGGCCGGCATCGAGAGCCTGGAGATAGAGCGGCCCGGCCTGCATGAGGCGTTCGTCGCCATCGCCGGCGCGGCGGCGGCGCGGCAGATGGATGAGGCGAAGGCCGGGGAGGCGCCGGCATGACCGAAATGCTGCGCGCCGCCTTCGTCGTCGCCCGGCGGGATTTCACCGCCGTCGTGCTGTCGCGCACCTTCCTCCTTTTCCTGCTCGGGCCGCTGCTGCCGGTGCTGATCGGCATGGCCTTTGGCGGCCTTGGCGAGAAGATCAGCAAGAGCGAGCTGCGGCCGGTGCTGGGCATCGCCATGCCCGCCGCCGATGTCGCCGCGCTGGAGCGCGCGCACGACCGGCTGATGGAGCGGCTGGGCGAACAGAGCCTGCCGCGCCTGCGCGCGCTTCCCGCTGGCCAAGAGCCGCGCCGTCTCCTCAGCCGGCGCGACTCGGCGGAGGTCGCGATTCTTTCCGGCTCACTGGCGCGGCCGCTGCTGACCGGCGAGGCGAAGGATCTGGCGCGGC
>DAMDPH010000138.1:1483-8713 GCA_032082785.1 Sphingobium sp.
GACGGCGACGTCTCGCTGCTTGTGACCGCCGCCCGCGCCGACCGGACGCTGCGTTTCGCCGAGATCGAGCATCGGCCGGTGTCGGTCAGTCCGGGTGCGCAGGCGCAGGCGCGGCTGCTCATCGGCCGGGCGGCGCAGGTGGTGATATTCTTCCTTACCATCCTGCTCGCGGGCATGATCCTCTCCAATCTGGTGGAGGAGAAGACGAACAAGATCATCGAGATTCTGGCGGCGGCCATATCGATCGATGCGATCTTCCTCGGCAAGCTGATGGCGATGCTGGCGATGAGCTTCGTCGGCATCGCCTTCTGGGGCGGCACCGCCTTCCTCGCCTTCCTCGCGCTGCATGGCGGCGGCAACATGGCGGAGCCGGCGCTGGGCTGGCCGCTCTTCCTTCTGCTTGCGCTCCTCTATTTCACCATGGCCTATACGCTGCTCGGCTCGCTCTTCCTCGGCATCGGCGCGCAGGCGTCGACCGTGCGCGAAGTGCAGACGCTCAACATGCCGATCACCATGGCGCAAATGCTGATCTTCTTCTTCGCCAGCTATGCCGTGGATCATATGGGATCGCCGGCGGAGCTGGCGGCGGCGGTCTTTCCCTGGAGCTCGCCCTTCACCATGATCGCGCGGGCGGCGCAGAGCGACCTGATCTGGCCGCATCTGCTGGCGCTGGTGTGGCAGGCGGCCTGGGTGGCGCTGATCCTGCGGCTGGGCGTGCTGCTCTTCCGCCGCCATGTGCTCAAGTCCGGCGGCCGCTGGTGGAAGGGCCTGTTCAGGGGCGCGACAGGATGAAGATGCTATAGCATCGCCCATGAACAGGCGGCATTTTCTGAGCGGCGCCGCAGCCGGCGCAGTGGGTCTTGGCCTTTGGCAGCTGGGTATCGGCACGGCGGAGGCGGCCTTTCCCTTCACCCTGACCGACGCGCAGTGGCGCAAGCGCCTCAGCCCCTGGGCCTATAAGGTGCTGCGACAGGCGGCGACCGAACATCCCTATACCAGCCCGCTCAACAAGGAGCATCGGCGTGGCCGCTTCGATTGCGCGGGCTGCGGGCAGCATCTGTTCAGTTCCACCACCAAATTCGACAGCGGCACCGGCTGGCCCAGCTTCTACGCGCCGCTGAAAGGCGCGGTGGGCACGAGCCGCGACTTCAAGCTCGGCTATCCGCGCGTCGAGGTGCATTGCGCCCGTTGCGGCGGGCATCTGGGCCATATTTTCGACGATGGCCCGCCGCCGACCGGCAAACGCTATTGCATTAACGGCGTCGCCCTGACCTTCGCGCCCGCCTGACCCACCACCCGATAAACGCGCGGCGACGAGTTGTCTGCCGATAGCGGTTGCAGCCATTCGGGCACGTCGCCCTTCTGCAACGCCGCTGCCAGGCCGTGCGGCGCGAGCGTCGCATAATAGTCGATCTCCGCCAGATTGCAGATCACCACATAATCAGCCCCCGCGCCGCCGAACTGTCGGCCGATGATCGTCCGCGCTGCGTCGGGCGAAGCCATGAAGCCGCGAATCACCCCATCGATACCCGCTGCATTGCGATGATGGGCGGTGCCCAGCACGCTATGGCCGGTCCGCGCGAGGATGGTGGGACCAAGGTCGAGCGGCGCGAACAGCCGCGCAGGCGGCAATTTCTGCAATTGCGGGAGCGCGGCGCCCGCGGCGCATCGCAAGTCCGACGGCGCCTCGTCTTCAGGGGGCAAGGTCGCCGCAGCCAGCCCGACCCAGATCATGCAGAGGCCGATTGGCGAGAGGAGGGCGACCGCCGCCGATCCCGGCACCCGCACCAGCATATGGGGCGACGCCTGCGCCCGGGCGAACAGCCGCAGCATCGCCCAGCCAAGGCCCGGCAGCGCGAACAGATGGGCGACGGAAACGGCCCGCATCACCATGATGGCGACGATGCCCGCGCCCGCCAGCAGCAGCGCCATGACCAGCCAGTTGTCGCGCGCCGCCCGGTCCTGTCCCGCCGCCCGCGCGGCCGCAAGCGTGCAGGCGAGGCCGATAAGCGGCGGCAGCAGCACCACGCCCATTTGCGAGACCGACTGCTCCCAGATCGGCCGCCCTTCCAGCACATGCATATACCAGACGCGATAGGCGAGCGGCCCGATCGACTGAAAGGGGTCAGCCGACAGGCAGGGGCCACCGACCGCCAGCAGCGTCAGCGCCGCCGCCCCGCCGCCAATCGCGGCCAGCGCCAGCCGCCGGACCCAAACGCCATCGCCCGTCACCCGATGCGCCAGCGGCACGACCAGCGCCAGCACCAGCAAGGGCCAGAGATAGGGCGCGGTCAGCGCGTCGCATTGCACCGCCAGCAGCGGCACGGCCCCGCGCGTCATCAGCGTCACGATCAGGCTGGCAGCGCCGAGGCTGGCGGTCAGCAGCAGGAAGCGCGGCGTGTGAGCCGGATCGCGCACCTGCCACAAGGCCGCCACGGCGATGAACAGGGCGGCATAGGGCAGCCCCTCGCTCGATATGGCGAGCCAGCAGGCGAGCGCCGCGCCGGCGACCATCCCGCCCCGACGCGGTCGGGGATCCAACAGGCCGGCGGCGGCGATCATGGCGAGCATGATCTGCCAGCCATGATGATCGATGCGGAACGGCACGAACTGGATGAGGATCGATGGCGTGATCAGCAGCAGCAGGCTGGCGACCAGCGCCACGGCCGTGCCGCCCACGCGCCGGGCCGCGATATAGGTGGTCGCCGTCAGCACGCCGAGCAGCAGCAGGGGCGCCAGCAGGCAGGCGAAAATTTCCGCACCCGCCGGTCCCAGCAGCGGCTGCGCCAGCAGGATCAGCAGCGCGATCGGGGCATCGACGATCCGCGACCAGTGCATCGGAACGCCCAAGGGCGGATTGATGCGATATTGGGAGACATCGAACCAGGACTGCCCCGCGAGCAGATCACGCACTTGCTGCAACCGAAGGGCATCGTCGGGATCCCTGAACCCCACCATGTCGAGCGGCCAGTCCAGCCGCGCCAGCATGACCAGGCAGCAGAGCAGCCAGGCGATGATCAGCGCCCGGCCCGGACCAAGCCAGCCGGGGCGGGTAAGGGGAGTCGGCGTGGGAGTCATGGGGGCGACATCGCGCAATGCGGTGCCGGCGCGCTCAAGCCGCCTTCAGCCGCTTGGGCACCGGACGCACGCTGTTCAGCGCCGCCCGCTCGTCGGCTCCCTCGGTGCCGGCCTCATGATATTCGGCATCTTCATTGACCGACCAGACATCATGGACGATCGCCCCGGCCTCGATATTGCGGACGGTCAGCATCGCCGTCATCATGGCATGATCCTGATTATTATAGCGGTGCATGCCGTTGCGGCCGACCAGATGCAGGCTGGGGTAGCGCGCCTGCAATTCCTCGCGCATCGCCGTCACATGGCCAGCATAGGCGTCGTCATAGACGGGATAGGCCTTTTCCTGCCGCACCACCGCGCCGCCCACCACCTGATCGGGCGAGCATAGGCCCAGAACAGCCATTTCCTTGGTCGCCAGTGCGATCAGCGTCTCGTCGGTAGCGGACCAGAGGCCATCGCCCTCGAAGCAGAAATATTCCAGTCCGACGCAGGCGACCGACGGGTCCGGCACCATCTCGGGCGACCAGCTGCGGAAATTCTGGATGCGCCCGACCTGAACCTTGCTGTCATGGATATAGATCCAGTTGTCGGGGAAGAGATCCTCCGCCTTCACCATCAGCGCCACGGTCAGGAAGTCGCGATATTTCAGGTCCATCGCATGGCCGAGCGTCGCCGGCAGCGGATGGATGCGGCCCGCCAGTTCGCGCATCGGCGCGGAGCTGATGACATGGGACGCCTCGATCGCGACATCGCCGTCCGGCCCTTGCGCGATCAGCCGCCAGTTTCCGCTCGCCTGATCCTGCGACAGCTGCCGGAATTCATGTCCCATCAGCACCTGATTGCCGCCCGCCAGCACATGGTCGCGCGCCGCTTCCCACATCATGCCGGGGCCAAGGCGCGGATAGCGGAAGCTTTCCAGCAGTGTCTTGGCCGCCATGCCGTCATTGGGCTTGCGCTTGAGGCCGAGCGAGCGTTTCAGCCCGTCGACCACCGCGCCCCAGAGCGACAGGCCCTTGATCCGCTGCGCCGCCCAGTCGGCCGACATCTCGTTGCAGGGCATGCCCCAGACTTTTTCGGTATAGGTCTTGAAGAAGATGGAGAAGAGCTTGCGCCCAAAGGCGTTGACCGTCCAATCCTCGAACGACAGGATCGCGCGGTTCGGAAACAGCCGGGCCTTGGCGAAGCTCGCCATGCAGAGGGTCGAGCGCCACAGCCCCAGATTGCGCAGCGCCTCGAACGCCCGCAGCGGATAGCTGTAGAATTTCCCCTCATAATAGATGCGGCTCATGCGCGGCCGCTCGATGAAATCGTCGGGCAGAATTTCATTCCACAGGTCGACCACCTGCTGCGACTTGGAAAAGAACCGATGGCCGCCAATGTCGAAGCGATAGCCGTCCAGCTCGACGGTGCGGCTGATGCCGCCGACATAGACCGGATCCTTCTCCACCACCGTCACGCTATAGCCGCGCTTGGTGAGCAGATAGGCGGCGGTCAGTCCGGCCGGCCCCGCGCCGATGATGGCGACATCCACATGATTTCCGCTGGCCGACACGCGCATGATCCTCGATTGCCCCGGACAGGCAATGCCGCAAATGCGCTAAAGACTGGTTAATCGCGGGTAAGGATATATGGGAGCGGCCGCTGTCGGCGCGCTCCGCCAGAAGGACGCATCCGGCCGGGCGCGATGACAGTGCATCGCGCCCGGAGAGAAGGCCGCCGCCGGTCAGTGGCGGAAATGGCGCATGCCGGTGAAGACCATGGCGAGGCCCGCTTCATCCGCCGCGGCAATGACTTCCTCGTCCCGGATCGATCCGCCCGGCTGGATCACCGCCGTCGCGCCCGCCTCCACGGCGGCCAGCAGCCCGTCGGCAAAGGGGAAGAAGGCGTCCGACGCGACCGCCGAGCCGATGGTGCGCGGCGTCGCCCAGCCCGCCTTGTCGGCGGCATCCTTCGCCTTCCAGGCGGCGATGCGCGCGGATTCGAGCCGGTTCATCTGACCCGCGCCGATCCCCGCCGTGCTGCCGCCCTTGGCATAGACGATGGCGTTCGACTTCACATGTTTGGCGACGGTCCAGGCGAACAGGCAATCCTGCATCTCCTGATCGGTCGGCGCGCGGCGGGTGACGACCTTGAGCGCGTCGCGATCCACCTTGCCATTGTCGCGGCCCTGCACCAGCAGCCCGCCGGCGATGCTCTTCACCTGCAGGCCGGCCCGCGCCGGATCGGGCAGATCGCCGGTCAGCAGCAGGCGCAGATTCTTCTTCTTGGCAAAGATCGCCTTGGCTTCGTCATCGGCGTCGGGCGCGGCGACGACCTCGGTGAAGATGCCGCTGATCGCTTCCGCCGTGGGGCCGTCGAGCGGGCGGTTGACGGCGATGATGCCGCCAAAGGCCGAGACGCTGTCGCAGGCGAGCGCGGCCTGATAGGCCTCGATCAGCGTGTCGCCGGTCGCGACGCCGCAGGGATTGGCATGTTTGACGATGACCACCGTCGGCGGCCCGTCGCGAAATTCGCTGACCAGCTCCAGCGCCGCGTCGGCGTCATTATAATTATTGTAGGACAGTTCCTTGCCCTGCACCTGCCGCGCCTGGGCAATGCCGTTGGCGCCCGGCCCCAGCGGCAGGTAGAGCGCGGCCGACTGGTGCGGATTTTCGCCATAGCGCAGCGGCGTCCCGAGCCTGGCCGAAAGCGACAGGCTTTCGGGGAAAGCCACGCCCTGATCGGCGAAGGCGAACCAGCTGGCGATCATCGAATCATAGGCGGCGGTGGCGGCATAGGCCTTGGCCGCCAGCATGCGGCGGAAATCATAGCTGGTCGCGCCGCCCTTTTCGGCCATTTCCGCGATCAGCCGCGCATAATCGGCGGGATCGGTGACGATGGCGACGCTCTCATGATTTTTCGCGGCCGACCGCACCATGGAGGGGCCGCCAATATCGATATTCTCGATAATCTCTTCGCGCTCGGCGCCCTTGGCGACGGTCGCGGCGAAGGGGTAGAGGTTGACGATCACCAGATCGATGGCGCCGATGGCATGGGCGTCCATCGCGGCGACATGCTCGGCATTGCCGCGCACCGCCAGCAGTCCGCCATGCACCTTGGGGTGCAGCGTCTTGACGCGGCCGTCCATCATTTCGGGAAAGCCGGTCAGTTCCGAAATGTCCTTGACGGTCAGCCCCGCCTCGCGCAGCGCCTTGGCGGTGCCGCCGGTCGAGACCAGCTCCACCCCATGGCTTCCGAGCGCATGGCCCAGTTCGACCAGTCCGGTCTTGTCCGATACGGACAGAAGGGCGCGCTTGATGGTGACGTCGGTCGGGATGGTGGGGGCGGTCATGGGGACGGCTTTCTCCGGCAAAGAATAGGGGGCGGCTTTGCGCCCGCTCCTTAAGACCGGCGGGCGAAAAAATACAGCCCTCAGCCAGCGGTGGCCGTCGGCTCGGCGGCCTGCTCAGTCAATCTACTGGAAAGACGATCTTTTCTTCGCATTGCGACCAGTGCGGCGGGTCAGCCCATCCGCTTGAACAGCCAGCCGATGCTCGATCCGCCCGGCAGCGCCTCGCCCGTAACGACCAGCTGGCAGCTGGGATGCGGGCGGCCTTCGCCATCGACCCACAGGCTTTCCTCGACGCTCAGCACGCCGGTGCCGGTGCGGAATTGCCAGGCCGCGCCCATGTCGAGCCGCAGCAGCGCGCCCTGATTGTCGGCGGTCAGCGTCGGCTCGATGCCCGGCGCCAGATGAAAGCGCAGCTGCACCGGCAATTTGCCGGGCTTGCGCCGCCGCACCGCCGGGGTGAGCATATCCTCGCCCCGTATCTCGCGCCCGTCGCCGCTCATCAGCAGCAGCCGCCGGTGCATATAGCCCAGCCGCCGGACATAGCCGTCATGGCTGAGGTCGAGCCGGCTGCCATTTTCCAGTTCCTGCCGGTTCAGCTCCACCTCGGTCACGCCCTTGCCCAGCGTTCCGTCGGCGAGCAGCGCGGTGCTGTTGCTGTCGTTGAGGATCAGCGTGCTGTGCGCGGCGGTGGTGCGCAGCCCCTGCGCCAGATCCGGCGGCATCCAGGCGCCCTGCAAGGCCGCGCCGCCGCAATTGACGACCAGCCGGTGCGGGCCGTCGCTGATCTCGATCGCGCCGGTGGAGGCGCAGCCCAGCGTCGC
>DAMDPH010000139.1:0-5467 GCA_032082785.1 Sphingobium sp.
GCGGCACCGGCCGCCGCTTCGAATATCGGCAGCGCGCCGATCGGCGTCGGCGACAGCTGCTCCTGCCGCCAGGCGGACAGCGCGGCGGGATCGGCATGCTGCACCGCGCGAAACCCTTCGGCGTCGAGCGCCCGCCGCACCCCCGACACGATCATCCCGCGGATCAGCGCCGGGTCGCGAAAGCGCACTTCCGTCTTCGCGGGGTGGACATTCACATCCACCTCCAGCGGCGGCACGTCGAGGAACAGCGCGACGACCGGATGCCGATCCCGCGCCAGCATATCGGCATAGGCGCCGCGCACCGCGCCGATCAGCAGCCGGTCGCGCACCGGCCGGCCGTTGACGAACAGATATTGATGATCGCCGACGCCCCGATTGTAGGTCGGGATGGACGCGACGCCCGACAGGCGCACCCCCTCCCGCTCCAGCGAGATGATGACATGATTGTCGGCGAGCGCCCGGTCGGTCAGCGCCGCGACCCGATCCTCCCGCGCCTCGTCCGCCTGCACGCCCAGCGCGCGGCGGCCATCATGTTCCAGGCTGAAGGCGACGGCGGGATGCGCCATGGCGAGCCGGCGCACGACGTCGATACAGGCGGCATATTCCGCCTTGGCCGAGCGCAGAAATTTGCGCCGCGCGGGCACGCGAGCGAAAAGTTGTTCCACAATGATACGCGTGCCCGGCGGCAGCGCGGCAGGCCCTTCGGCGACCAGCAAGCCATTGTCCACGCTGCGGTTCCAGCCATCTTCTCCGCGCGGGCGGCTGTCGATCGACAGCCGCGCGACGCTGGCGATGGAGGGCAGCGCCTCCCCCCTGAAACCCAGGGTCGCGACATTTTCTATAGCATCGTCAGGCAGTTTGGATGTGGCATGCCGCTCCAGCGCCAGCGCCATGTCCGCAGGGCTCATCCCGCAGCCATCGTCGCTCACCTCGATACGGTCCAACCCGCCCTGCGAAATTCTTATGCTGATGCGGCAAGCGCCTGCATCAAGGGCATTTTCGACTAACTCCTTGAGCGCGCTGGCGGGTCTTTCGACCACTTCACCGGCAGCGATACGATTGACCAGATGTTCAGGAAGGCGGCGTATTGACATTGATTAGGGACTAGCCCAAGCGGGCGCTTTCCGCGAGCCGCGATCCGACATTTTTTGCGCCCCGATCAGAGCGGTGCAGTGATGCGGAAGCGAATTGCGGGTCGGACTTCCTACCGCCCCGCGGATCATGCCGGGGACGGCGGGCTGAACAGGATTAGGCATGTCGTTCATATCGCGTCTCTTCAAATTCTCCTCGCAGGATATGGCCATCGACCTCGGCACCGCCAATACGGTGGTCTATGTGCGCGGTCGCGGCATTGTGCTGAACGAACCGTCGGTCGTCGCCGTGGAGACGCTGAACGGCGTGAAGCGGGTCAAGGCCGTCGGCGACGACGCCAAGCTGATGATGGGCAAGACCCCCGATTCCATTGAAGCGATCCGGCCGCTGCGCGACGGCGTGATCGCCGACATCGATGTCGCCGAACAGATGATCAAACATTTCATCACCAAGGTGCATGGCGGCAAGTCGCGCCCCTGGCGCTTCCCTGAAATCGTGATCTGCGTGCCGTCCGGCTCGACCAGTGTCGAGCGCCGCGCCATCCGCGACGCCGCGAGCAATGCCGGCGCGAGCCAGGTCTTCCTGATCGAGGAGCCTATGGCCGCCGCGATCGGCGCCGACATGCCGGTGACCGAGCCGATCGGGTCGATGGTCGTCGACATCGGCGGCGGCACCACCGAGGTTGCCGTGCTGTCGCTGCGCGGCCTTGCCTACACCACCAGCGTGCGCGTGGGCGGCGACAAGATGGACGAGGCGATCGTGTCGTTCGTGCGCCGTCACCATAATCTGCTGATCGGCGAAGCCACCGCGGAGCGGATCAAGAAGCAGTTCGGCGTCGCCCAGCCGCCCGAAGACGGCGTGGGTGAGACGATCCACATCAAGGGCCGCGATCTGGTGAACGGCGTGCCCAAGGAAATCTCGATCAATCAGGGCCAGATCGCCGACGCGCTGGCCGAACCGATCAGCACCATTGTCGAGGGCGTCCGCATCGCCCTGGAAAATACCGCGCCCGAGCTGGCGGCCGATATTGTCGATCAGGGCATCGTCCTGACCGGCGGCGGCGCGCTGCTCAAGGGGCTGGACGACGAGCTGCGCGATGAGACGGGCCTGCCCGTCACCATCGCGGAGGATCCGCTGACCTGCGTCGCGATCGGAACCGGTCGCGCGATGGAAGATCCGATCTTCCGGGGTGTGCTGCAAACCGCCTGAGCCGGGGGATTTAGACAATGGCGCGGCCACCCAGCCGACGCCCCGGTCACAACCGGAAGGCGCAATATAGCCTCTTCGCCAGCTATGTCGTGGCGATGACCGGGGCCGCGATCGGGCTGTTGATGGTGGTGGTCGCGATATTCGACCCCACCGGCTTCGCGGCCATTCGGACCGCGACGGCCGAACTCACGCGCCCGGCATCCACCGCAATGAAGCAGGCGGTGAGCGGCGTCAGCTCGCTCGACGAAGTGCTGGGCGCCTATTTCCGCGCCGGCTCGCAAAATGTCGCGCTGCGCCGGCAGGTGGAGGCGGACCGCAACCGCATCATTGAAGCCAAGGCGATCGCGCAGGAAAATGCGCGCCTGAAAAAGCTGCTCAAGCTGGTCGAGGATGATGCGAGCGAATTGCTCGCCGCCCGGCTGATCAGTTCCTCCTCCAGCAGCATCCGCCGCTTCGCACGGCTCAATGCCGGCCGCTGGCAGGGGGTGAGGCCCGGCATGCCGGTGCGCGCGCCCGAAGGGCTGATCGGCCGCGTCCATACCACCACGCCCAACACGTCCGACGTGCTGCTGCTGACCGACAGCAGCAATATCGTGCCGGTGCGCCGCGCTACCGACAATATTCCGGCCATCTCCACCGGCCTGGGCGACGGATCGGTCGAGATCCGCGCGCTGTCGGCCGGCCGTAACCCGTTCAAGCCAGGCGACCTGCTGGTGACGTCCGGCATCGGCGGCATCTATCAGCCCAATATTCCCGTCGCCGTGGTGCTGCGCATCGAGGGCGAGATCGCCTATGGCGTGCCGCTCGCCAATCCGTCTAAGGTCGACGCGGTAGTGGTCGAGCGGGCGTTCGAGGATGCGGTGACGCGCACCGAACCCGCCGGTGAGGCGGCAACGCCCATGGATCAAGCCCCCCGCAGCCCGGCGGATGCCGCGCCGCAACCATGATCGACCGCCACCTCAACCATATACCGAAATTGGGGCGGCACCCCTCGCGGTTCCGGCTGGTGGGGACGCCGGTCATCACCGTCATGCTCGGCTCCATGCTGACGGCGCTGCCGCTGATCGCCCAATCGCCCATCCTGCCGCCCTTCGGCCTGCTGCTGCTGCTGTCCTGGCGGCTGCTGCGCCCGGACATGTGGCGGGTGTGGATCGGCGTGCCGCTCGGCCTGTTCGACGATCTGTCGAGCGGGCAGCCGATCGGGTCGGCCATGTTCCTGTGGACGGTGACGCTGATCGCCATCGACGCCGTGGAATATCGGCTGGTCTGGCGCAGCTATCGACAGGACTGGCTAATTGCCGCCCTCGCCATTATCTTCTGCATCGCCGGGGGCGTTTTTTTCGCGCGGATCACCGGCGGAGGTGATGTGAAACTGCTGCTGGTCGCGCCCCAGACTCTTTGGACGATATTGCTCTTCCCCTTTGTCGTCCGTCAATGCGCCCGCATTGATCGCTGGCGCGTGATGGCATGAAATTCCCCAAACCCACCCGCAAGACCGTCAACGAAGCCACCCAGTCCTTCACCTTCACCCGGCGGGCGATGGTCGTGGGCGGATTGCAGGGCGCGCTGGGCGCGATGCTGATCGGCCGGATGGCGTGGATCAGTGTGGCGGAAAATGAGAAATATCAGCTTCTGTCGGAAAGCAATCGCGTCAACCTGACGCTGATCCCGCCCCGGCGCGGCTGGATATTGGACCGCAACGGCCAGCCGCTGGCGAACAACCGCACCGACTTTCGCGTCGATCTCATCCCGCAGCGGATGGCGAACCCGGACGCGACGATCCGCCACCTCGCCCAATTGCTGGGGCTGGAGGGCGAGGAAGTTGACCGCATCCATGAGGAGCTGGAGAAATCCGCCGGCTTCCGCCCGATCCAGGTCGCCGACAAGCTGACCTATGATCAATATGCCGCCGTCAGCGTGCGCCTGCCCGACCTGCCCGGCGTCGCGCCCAGCCAGGGCTTTTCCCGCCATTACCCCGCCGGCGCGACCGTCGGCCATCTGCTCGGCTATGTCGGCCCGGCGACGGCGGAGGATTACAAGGCCCGCCGCGACCCGCTGCTGATCACGCCGGGCTTCAAGGTCGGCAAGGACGGGCTGGAAAAGGCGTTCGACCGCCATCTGACCGGCAAGCCCGGCGCCAAGCGGGTGGAAGTGACGGCGCGCGGCAAGATCGTTCGCGAACTCACCACCCGCCCGGATCAGCCCGGCAAATCGGTCCACCTCACCATCGACGCGGGCCTGCAGGAATATGCCGGCCGCCGCCTCGCCACGCAGAGCGGATCGGTGGTGGTGGTCGATTGCCGCAATGGCGACGTGCTGGCCATGGCCTCCATGCCCAGTTTCGATCCCAACAGCTTTTCCGACGGCATCAGCCATCTGGAATGGGACATGTTGTCGAAGGACGATCATGTCCCCCTCCGCAACAAGACGCTTCAGGGGCTTTATCCGCCCGGCTCCACGGTCAAGCCGATGGTGGCGCTGGCGCTGCTGGAGGCGGGCGTACGCCCGTCGGAGACGGTGGGGTGCAGCGGCGCGCTGCGCGTGGGCAATACGCTGTTCCACTGCCACAAAAGGCGCGGTCATGGCGCGGTCAACATGCGCACCGCCATCGCCCAGAGCTGCGACATCTATTTCTACCAGATGGCCCAGCGCATCGGCATGGAGCGGATCGCCAGCATGGCGCGGCGCGTGGGCATGGGCCAGCGTTTCGACCTTCCCTTCCCCAGCCAAAGCTATGGCACCGTGCCAGACCCGGAGTGGAAGCTTCGGAAATATAACCAGAAATGGCAGACCTACGACACGGTCAACGCCACCATCGGTCAGGGCTATATGCTCATCAATCCGTTGCAGATGGCGGTGATGGCCGCGCGGCTTGCCACCGGGCGGCAGCTGATGCCCAATTTCCTGCTGGGCGCCAAGCGACCGGAGGCCGCGCCCGTGGGCGTGCCGGAGGAGCATCTGGTCACCATCCGCGACGCGATGAGCGCGGTGGTCAACGGAGGCGGCACCGGCGGCGCGGCGCGCATGAACATTCCCGACGTGCTGATGGCGGGCAAGACCGGCACCGCGCAGGTGCGGCGCATCACCATGGCCGAACGGCGCGCGGGCGTGCGCCGCGACGCCAGCCTGCCCTTCAAGCTGCGCGACCATGCGCTGTTCCAGGGCT
>DAMDPH010000139.1:5538-8690 GCA_032082785.1 Sphingobium sp.
CGTGCGGAGGACGCGCCGATGATCGCCGCCGATACCCTGTCCTTCCTGTTCGACCCCAAGAAGGCGACCGAGAAGCTGGAGGCGCTGGAACAGGATTGGGGCGGCACGCCGACCGAGCGCATGGCCAAGCAAAGGGCCGCTTTCCGTGCTGCCCGTGCAATCGAAAAGGGCGAGGCGCCCCCGCCCGGAGCCGCCGACGCCGCCGACGCCGCCGGAGCCGCTGCCAATGCGACGCGCGCAAGCAATGCGACCGAAGCCGGCGCGGACGAAGCCGATGACGCTCCGCCGCCGCCCGGCGCCAATCCGGCGGGCGAACGATGAGCCTTATCCCCCAGCCCCTTGCCAACCTGCCCTGGCGGATCATGCTGCTGCTCGTGGCGATCGCGGGCTTCGGCACCGCCGTCCTCTACAGCGCGGCGGGTGGCAGCCTGACGCCCTGGGCGCTGATGCAGGGGCTGCGCTTCTGCGTCTTCGCCATCATGGCGCTGGTGCTGAGCCGCATCCCGGTGGAGCTGTTCGCCCGCTATACCTTCCCGGCTTATGGCATCATCCTGGTCGCGCTGGTGCTGGTCGAGCTGATCGGCGGCGTGCGCGGGGGCAGCCAGCGATGGATCAACCTGGGTTTCATGCAGCTCCAGCCATCGGAATTCATGAAGCCGATCATCGTGCTGACCGTCGCCCGCTTTTACGCGCGCCTGCCGGTGTCCGAAATCCGCCGATGGACGGCGATCTGGCCGGCGCTGCTGCTGATCGGCTTCCCCTGGGCGCTGGTGCTGGTCCAGCCCGACCTCGGCACCGCCACCATGATCGCGGCGGGCGGGATCAGCGTCATGTTCCTGGCCGGCCTGCCGCTGCGCCTGTTCGTCGGCTCCGGCCTCGCCGTGGCGGCGATCATCCCGATCGCCTTCAGCTTCCTGCACGACTATCAGAAAAAGCGCGTGCTGATCTTCATGGATCCCGAAAGCGATCCGCTGGGCGCAGGCTATCATATCAGCCAGTCGAAAATCGCGATCGGATCGGGCGGCATCTGGGGCAAGGGCTTCATGCAGGGCACGCAGAGCCATCTCGACTATCTGCCTGAAGGCCATACCGACTTCGTCTTTGCCACCATGGCGGAGGAATGGGGGCTGGTCGGCGGTACATTGCTGATCCTCGCTTTCCTGCTGCTGTTCCGCTGGGGCATCCGCGTGGCGATGCGCACGCAGGACAAATTCGCCCGTCTCGTCGCAGCCGGCCTTACCACCACCATTTTCTTCTATGTGGCCATCAACCTGATGATGGTCATGGGACTGGCGCCGGTGGTGGGCATCCCCCTGCCCTTCATGTCCTATGGCGGCTCGTCGATGCTGACGGTGATGCTGTGCATCGGCATCATCATGGCGATCGACCGCTCCGGCCGCCGCGGCCGTGGCGCCGGAAATTGGGGGTAAATCGCGAAGAAGTCGCGAAACTGCAATTTTTTTGGCGGCGGGTGCAATTTAGGGTTTGCGAATCTCAAACGCGATGCTAGTTGCCCGCCCACACCGACGGACACGGTCACCAACCGCTCCGTAAATCCAGAGTGGACGCATAGCTCAGTTGGTAGAGCAGCTGACTCTTAATCAGCGGGTCCTAGGTTCGAGCCCTAGTGCGTCCACCAAATTCTCTAGCAAATATAGTCACATAGGGCCGCCATTTACCCGCCTGGCAGGCTCGCCCGTTTCCGTGCTAGCGCAATGCTAGCGCCATTGCGAACCGATGCCTGTACGTTCCGGCGATGCAAATTCACGCTGGCCGCGCTAGCGTGGTCACATGGTACTGAGACTCGTCGCCCTGAGCACCGCTGGCTTCTCCGAAGTGTACGTCGATGACCACGGCGCAATGAAGTTCGCCGGACCAGACCCGGTGGGGGCGATATTCTTCGACGGCATATCGTGGCCGACCCGGCCGGTGGACCTGCCCCACCTCGACCGCCCGGACTGCTTCTTCTTCATTCCCTCCGGTCACTACAACGGGACGAAGTGCGGCCCAGGGTTGCTCCACCACTACACGACGCCGGAGAGCGTGGTGAAGATACTGGAGAGCGGCTCGCTCCTGCTGTCGCCCTACGCCAGGGCGAACGACGACTACGAGCGGGCTACGAGGTGGT
Organism: Sphingobium sp.; assembly: GCA_032082785.1. GTDB lineage: Bacteria > Pseudomonadota > Alphaproteobacteria > Sphingomonadales > Sphingomonadaceae > Sphingobium. The sequence continues at coordinate 7,667 of DAMDPH010000139.1, forward strand.
TCGACATCTACTGTCCCGACGAGAGCGGGCAACCGGGCCTAGCCATGGAACTCAGCAGGGACTTGGACCGGATGATGCGGTCGCACTGGGCCTTCGCCAGCTTCTCGAACGACAAGGGCGGCTGGCACACGGAGGCGGCCCTCGACATAAACGACAGCGACGGGTGGCAGCACCCGGGCATGTGGGCGCACTACGGCGGCCGTCACCGCAGGGCCGGCGAAGGCACGCTGTCGGGCACCGTGCTGGTGTTCGAGCGGGTGGCGCTGGTTGAGGCCGCCATGGCCGCCCACCAGGGCAAGGCGCTCATCTTCGGCAACATCCGGTACGCCCCGAAGGACGATTCGACCGCGAGGGCGGCGATGCACGTGTCGTACGAGAAGTACCAGGAGCTGGGGCTGGCCGAGTACGGCACGGCTCACGTCATGCAGTTCTGGCGGGAGTACCACCTGACCAAGTTCGCGGGCTGGTCCTACGAGAACGAGGCCCGCCTGGCGATCAACGCCTCGCCCGACGAACCGTGCTTCGTGCCGTTCGGCCAGGCGCTGCGGCACGTCATGATCGGAGAGGGCGCGGCGGGCGACGAGATCGCGGAGATCGAGCGCCTGGCCGCCGTGCACGGTGTGCAGGTCAGCGGCGTGCGCTGGCGGAACGGGATGCCGGTCAGAGTGCCCACGGACCTGCTGCCGCGTTGAGTGGCGCCCCGCACCCGGAGGATTGAGATGCAGGGCGCCGGCAGCATCAGGAGCGAAAGGAGTCTCCCTGCTGCTGCGGATGTTCGATTAACGAGGGACCGTCCGCTGGTCCTCGGCGCGGGCAGCAGCAACCCGCGCGAGCTTAGACCTTCTCGCGGCAGCCCTCGGGTCCGCCGCAGAGGCGATGCCGCACCACGTCCTCGCTGAAGAACGACCGCCTGCACCGCAGGCACCGCGCCCAGCCCACCCGCCTGACCACGCGCGGCGGCCTGTGGTCAGTGTCCAGCACCGGCTCGCGCCGCGCCCCGCCGTCGTCGGGCCAGGGCAGCGGC
>DAMDPH010000140.1:0-8566 GCA_032082785.1 Sphingobium sp.
CCAAGGCTGAGGCCGGCAAGCAGCCAGCCAATCTGCGTCTTCATGGAAAAAGCCCCTTATCGAATCATGCGTTGCGCACATGCTCGCACGAGCCGGGGGCAGGCGGAAGGGGGCGCATCGGGCGCGCCCCCTTCGCATTCAGCGCTTACAGCACATATTTGCTGAGGTCCGTGTCGCGCGCGACTTCGGCCAGCTGCTTGTCGACATAGGCGGCATCGATGACCAGCGTTTCGCCGCGCCGGTCCTCCGCCTCGAAGCTCACATCCTCCAGCAGCTTTTCCATCACCGTCTGGAGCCGGCGGGCGCCGATATTCTCGACCTCCGCATTCACCTCGGCGGCGAGGCGGGCGACCGCGCGGATACCATCGGGAGTCAGGTCGATCGTCACCTCCTCGGTCGCCAGCAGCGCGCGATATTGCGTCACCAGCGATGCCTTGGTGTCCGACAGGATGGCGACGAAATCCTCCTCGGTCAGCGCCTTCAGCTCCACCCGGATCGGCAGGCGGCCCTGAAGTTCGGGCAGCAGGTCGCTGGGCTTGGCGACGTGGAAGGCGCCGCTGGCGATGAAGAGGATATGGTCGGTCTTGAGCGGGCCATATTTGGTGGCGACGGTCGTTCCTTCGATCAGCGGCAGCAGGTCGCGCTGCACGCCTTCCCGGCTGACCGAGCCGCCGCGCACGTCGCTGACCGCAATCTTGTCGATCTCGTCGAGGAAGACGATGCCATTCTGCTCCGCGCTGCTGATCGCGACGCGGGCGACGTCGTCCTGGTCCAGCCGCTTGTCCTGTTCTTCCTCCACCAGCTTGTCCCAGGCGTCGGCGACGCGCATCTTGCGGCGCTTCTTCTGGGTCTGGCCGAACGCCTTGGACATCATGTCGGACAGGTTGATCATGCCGACCTGCCCGCCCATGCCGGGGATCTCCATCGGCATGGAGGGACTGTCGGCGACATCCACCTCGACCTCGACGTCATTCATCTGATTGGCTTCGATCTTCTGGCGGAAGGACAGGCGCGTGGCCTCGCTCGCTTCCTTGCCGGTGAGCGCGTCGAGCAGGCGGTTCATCGCCGCGTCGGACGCCGCTTCGCGCACCGCCTCGCGCCGCCGGTCCTTTTCCAGGCGCACGGCTTCCTCGACCAGGTCGCGGACGATCTGCTCGACATCGCGGCCGACATAGCCGACCTCGGTGAATTTGGTCGCTTCCACCTTGACGAAGGGGGCGTCGGCCAGCTTGGCGAGGCGACGGCTGATCTCCGTCTTGCCGCAGCCGGTGGGGCCGATCATCAGGATATTCTTGGGCGTCACCTCGTCGCGCAGATCGGCGGAGAGATGCTGGCGGCGCCAACGATTGCGCAGCGCCACGGCGACGGCGCGCTTGGCGTCGGCCTGCCCGATAATATGCGCGTCGAGCGCGCGGACGATGGCCTTGGGGGTCAGATTGTCGTTCATAAGCTTCCAGATAATAGGTGCGGGGCTTGGGCGCTGGCGCCCGAACGGAATGTTATGCGGCGCTGTCGAGCGTCTCGATCGTCAGCTGGTCATTCGTATAGACGCAGATATCGGCGGCCACCGCCATCGCCTTGCGGGCGAGCGCTTCGGCATCCTGCTCATAATCCACCAGCGCGCGGGCGGCGGCGAGGGCGAAATTACCACCCGATCCGATCGCGGCCACGCCGTTCAGCGGCTCCAGCACGTCGCCATTGCCGGTGAGGATCAGCGTCACATCCTTGTCCGCGACGATCATCATCGCTTCCAGATTGCGCAGATATTTGTCGGTGCGCCAGTCCTTCGCCAGCTCGACCGCGGCGCGCATCAGCTGGCCATTATGCCGTTCCAGCTTGGCCTCCAGCCTTTCGAACAGGGTGAAGGCGTCGGCGGTGGCGCCGGCAAAACCGCCGATGACGGAGCCGTCATGCAGGCGGCGCACCTTGCGCGCATTGGGCTTCATCACCGTCTGTCCCATGGACACCTGGCCATCGCCGGCGACGACGACCTTTCCATTCTTGCGGACCGACATGATGGTTGTTCCATGCCAGACCGGCATGCTGCTGCTGTGTGGGTCGTTCATGGCCCGGCATATGGGAGGGAAGATGCGCGGGCGCAAGCATCGCCGCCGCTGCGCCCGGCCGTGGCGCGCACGCTGCAAATTCTGTCAATTGCGTTCAGGAACCAAAATGGGTCAATTGACATTGTGCGTCGCAGCATGAATGTTGATCGACCATCGAATGGAGGAGCCCCGCAATGTCTTTGAAGGCGAGAGCGCGAGAGAAAGTGGAGCGCGCGGGCATCTCCAACTATTCGTTCGATCATGACATATTGGTCATGTGCGGCGTGCGCTATGCACTGGAGCCGTGCGAATGCGGCGAACCGGATTGCGACGGCGTCCAGCTGCGCAAGAACGCCACGTTGATGACGCGCGCCCTGCAATAGGGTGAGGGGCGGCGGCAAAGGCCGCAGCATTGGGCTGAGGCTATGACAGGCTCAGCCCGAAGGATAATCCAGCAGGCGCAAAGATTTAGTCGATAGCATCCTTGCCGGCGCGGCCAACGGACTCGATATCGCGGCCCACGCCCTGCACCGTGTTGCAGGCGGCGAGAGCGGACATCAGCAGTCCGGCGATGAGAAGAGCGGCAGTCTGACGCATCGGGCATTCTCCGAAAGAAAGGGAAAAGGCCTATAGCGCGGCGCTGCGCGGCGGATAAGTCAAATTCTTGATGGCAAATTCGGCAGAGGCGCTTGACAGCCGCGGCGCCGGATGCCAATGGCCGCCTCCTCCTTACAGGGGGCGCGTAGCTCAGCGGTAGAGCACACCCTTCACACGGGTGGGGTCACAGGTTCAATCCCTGTCGCGCCCACCATCTTTCCCGGTCTTTCAGAGGGTTAGATGGCGGATCATCCTGTAGGCTTCTCATCACATCGTTGAGATAGGTAGCGGCGAACGGCGGCGGCTGCACCGCGTCCGTACAAATCCCGTACAGTCCATGATGCGCCTGATCGAGTGGCCGGGCGCGACCACTCGATCGGCACGCCTCCCCTCAGGTGCTGCCGTTCATCCCCGCCCGGCTGCGGGTGATGAGATCGTCGGCGTCGCGATTCTGCTGCTCGCTGATCGTGCGCCATTCGGCGTTGGTCTTGCAGACGCGTTCCTTCTTCACCAGCGACCCGGTGACGGAGAGGCGCTTGCAGCGCACGGCGTTGGGATCGTTGCGGTCCAGCTTCGCCTGGCTCTCGGCCATTGCCGGCACCGCCATCAGCACCAAGGTGGAGGCCAGCGCGGCCTTGACGAACTTCATCTCTTCACTCCCGATTATCTTGCGGAGATCGGCTGCCGGCCGTCTCCTCTTCATGCCTGAAATTGCGCCATAAGCGCCTGTTCTGCAAGAGGATGTTGGGCCGGGACAGCTGTTGCATTATTTCGCGCCATTGATCTTTTCCTGCGCCAGGCGCTAAGCCTGCCGCGCAGAACGGGCGTTCGGTCGCGGACGCCGGCCGAAAGGATGATGATGCCCTCCACCTTGACCCGCGGCGCCGCGATGGGCGCGCTGCTTCTTGCCTCCACTTCCGCGCTTGCCGCGCCGGCCCAGCAACTGACGCTGGAGCGGGTGTTCGCCAGCCCCGACCTTGCCGGACCGCAGCCGCGCGCGCTGGCGCTCTCGCCCGATGGCGCGCTGGTGACGTTGCTCAAGCCGCGCGCGGATGAGAAGGAACGGCTCGACCTGTGGGCGATCGACAGCCGCACCGGCAAGGAACGGATGCTGGTCGATTCGAAAAAGACCGGCAGCGGTGCGGAGCTGAGCGAAGCGGAAAAGATGCAGCGCGAACGCGACCGCAGCGTCGCGGGCAGCACCGGCATCACCAGCTATGACTGGTCGCCCGATGGCAAGAGCCTGCTGGTGCCGGTCGATGGCGATCTCTATCTCGCCACGCTCGACGGCAAGGTCACGCGACTGACCGATACGCCCGAAGGCGAGCTGAACGGCGTGGTCAGCCCCAAGGGCGGCTTCGTCTCCTTCGTGCGCGAAGGCAATTTGTTCGTGAAGCCGATGACCGGCGCCGAGCGCAAGCTGACCGACGGCGCCAGCGACACGGTAAGCTGGGGTGTGGCCGAGTTCGTCGCGCAGGAGGAAATGGACCGCCGCACCGGCTATTGGTGGTCACCCGACGATCGCCATATCGCCGTGGCGCGGGTCGATGAAAGCCCGGTCGGCATCGTCACCCGCACCGCCATCGGCGGCGAGGGCACCAAAGTCTATCAGCAGCGCTATCCCGCCGCCGGCACCCCCAATGCGCTGGTCGACCTCTATGTCGTGAAGGCGGACGGCACCGGCCAGGTGAAGGTCGATCTCGGCACCGAAAGCGACATTTATCTTGCGCGGGTCAATTGGTCGCAGGATGGCCGCACGCTCTATGTGCAGCGCGAAAGCCGCGACCAGAAGCGGCTCGATCTGCTGGCGGTCGATCCCGCCACCGGCGCCTCGCGCGTGCTGCTGACCGAGACGGCGAAAAGCTGGATCAACCTGTCGAGCAGCTTCCACCCGCTGGCCGACGGCAGCTTCCTCTGGTGGTCGGAGCGGAGCGGCCATGGGCATCTCTATCATGTGCGGGGCGAGAGCTGGACCGCGCTCACCAGCGGCGACTGGGATGTGCGCGATCTGGTCGGCGTCGATGAAGCCAAGCGGCTGGTCTATTTCACCGGCAATCGCGAGACGCCGCTGGAGCAGCAGCTTTATGTCGCGCCGCTCGCCAAGGCGGGCGCGCCGCGCCAGCTGACCAGCAGCGGATGGTGGAATGATGCGGTGATGGACGATGCCGCCTCGCGCATCGTCGTGACGCGCCAGAATGCCGATCAGCCCAAACAGCTTTATCTGGCCGACAGCCAGGGCAAGCAGCTGCAATGGCTGTCGCAAAATGCCATTGCGGGCGATCACCCCTATGCGCCTTATCTCGCCAGCCATGTGAAGACGCAGTTTGGCACGGTGAAGGCGGCCGACGGCTCCATCCTGCACACCAAGATGATGACCCCGCCGATGGAGCCGGGCAAGCGCTACCCCGTATTCATGATCCATTATGGCGGGCCGGGCGCGGGGCGGCAGGTGACCAACACATGGTCGGGCGCGCTCAACCAATATCTGGTCGATCGGGGCTGGATCGTCTTTGCCATCGACAATCGCGGCACGCCCGATCGGGGCAAGGCATTCGAGGATCATATCCACCGCGCCATGGGCACGGTGGAGGTCGAGGATCAGCTAAAGGGCGTGGAATGGCTCAAGGCGCAATCCTTCGTCGATCCGGCGCGGATCGCCACTTATGGCTGGTCCTATGGCGGCTATCTCTCGCTCAAGCTGGCGGAAAAGGCGCCGGGCACCTTCGCCGCCATCGTCTCCGGCGCGCCGGTCACCAAATGGGAATTTTACGACACCCATTATACCGAACGCTATCTGGGCCAGCCGCAGGACAAGCCCAGCGCCTATCCCGGCTCCGACGCGGTCGATGAGGCGGTGAAGATCAAGGATCCGCTGCTGCTGATCCATGGCATGTCGGACGATAATGTGATCTTCGACAGTTCCACCGCGCTGATGGCGAAGATGCAGGGGGCGGCGGTGCCGTTCGAGATGATGGCCTATCCGGGTCAGACCCATCGGGTCGGCGGCCCCGGCATCAGCGTGCATCTGTGGCGGACGATCGAAAATTTCCTCGCCCGTCACGGTGGTATCCCGACCAAGGAATGACTAGTTAGGGCGCGGGGCGAGGGCGGAGCGTTGAAAAACGGCCGTCTTTGCGCGGGCTTTGCCTCAGAAAAGCCCTTCTTTCTTGGACATTGCGCCGGCTTGCTTTATGCGCCGGCGCGCAATTACGCATGGAGTGGAGTCTTTAGTCATGGGTTATAAGGTCGTCGTCGTCGGTGCCACCGGTAATGTGGGCCGCGAAATGCTGACCATTCTCGCCGAACGCGAGTTCCCGATTGACGAGATCGCGGCGGTTGCATCGTCGCGGTCCACCGGCACCGATATTGATTTCGGTGAGACGGGCAAGACGCTCAAATGCAAGAATATCGAGCATTTCGATTTCACCGGCTGGGACATCGCCCTGTTCGCCGCAGGTTCCGGCCCGACGGCCGAATATGCGCCCAAGGCGGCGGCGGCCGGCTGCGTCGTGATCGACAACAGCTCGCTCTATCGCATGGACCCGGACGTTCCGCTGATCGTGCCGGAAGTCAATCCGGACGCCATCGACGGCTATAAGAAGAAGAATATCATCGCCAATCCCAACTGCTCGACCGCGCAGATGGTCGTCGCGCTGAAGCCGCTGCACGACCGCGCGAAGATCAAGCGTGTCGTCGTCGCCACCTATCAGTCGGTGTCGGGCGCGGGCAAGGCGGGCATGGACGAGCTGTTCGAACAGTCGCGCAACATCTTCGTCGGCGATTCCGCCGAACCCAAGAAGTTCACCAAGCAGATCGCGTTCAACGTGATCCCGCATATCGACGTTTTCCTGGAGGATGGCTCCACCAAGGAAGAGTGGAAGATGGTGGCCGAAACCAAGAAGATCCTGGACCCCAAGGTCAAGGTAACGGCGACCTGCGTGCGCGTGCCCGTCTTCGTCGGCCATGCCGAGGCGATCAACCTCGAATTCGAGGATGAAATCACCGCGAAGGAAGCGCAGGACCTGCTGCGCGAGGCGCCGGGCATCATGCTCGTCGACAAGCGCGAGGACGGCGGATATGTCACCCCGGTCGAATGCGTGGGCGACTATGCCACCTTCATCAGCCGCGTGCGCGAGGACAGCACCGTCGACAATGGCCTGTCGCTCTGGTGCGTCAGCGACAATCTGCGCAAGGGCGCGGCGCTGAACGCGGTGCAGATCGCCGAACTGCTGGGCCGCCGGCACCTTAAGAAGGGCTGATCCGGTCATGATCGCCGGCGCTGCCGCCTGGACCAGCCTTCCAGTCGCGCAGCGCCAGATGATGCTGGCGCTTGGGGCGGCGGTGGCGGTGGCCAATGTGGCGCAGCCTTATCCCGAGCTGGCGCCGTTGCAGCATGGGCCGACCGTGGCGCTGCTGCTCGCCGGGCCCTTCATCCTGCGGCGCTGGCCGCTCTCCAGTGCGAGCGTTGCCTGTATCTGGGCGTTTCTGCTGCTTCACACCTTGGGCGCGCGCTGGATTTACAGCTATGTGCCCTATGTCGATTGGGCGCGGATGGTGGGGGTCGATCTTCCCGCCGCGCTGGTGGGGCGGAACGGGTTCGATCGGCTCGTCCATTTCGCGTTCGGGGCGCTGCTGACCGCGCCCGTCGCCGAAGTTGCGCGACGCTATGGCACGCTGTCGCGCGGATGGAGCCTTGGCTTTGCCTTCATCGCCATCGGCTTTGGCAGCGCCATTTATGAGATATTTGAATGGCTGCTGACGCTGATGGCGGCGGGGGAGACGGCGGACTATTATAATGGCCAGCAGGGCGATGTCTGGGACGCGCAGAAGGATATGGCGCTGGCGCAGTTGGGCAGTGCGCTGGCGCTGATCGCGCTCTTGCGCCCGCGCGGCGGAGGCCATATCGGCTGACCGCGTCGGCCGTTCCTCGGGAGCGGCCCCCGATTGCCCAAGGACATGCCATGACCGACCTGCCGATCGAACGCCGCGACATAGAAGGGCTGGGGGGCCTGCCCATTGCGGTGCATATGGTCGGGGAGGGGCGCGACCTGCTGCTGATCCACGGCTATTTCTCCAACGCCTGGACCAACTGGATTCGCTATGGCCATGCCGCCAAGTTGGTCGAGGCGGGTTTTCGGCTGATCCTGCCGGACCTGCGCGGCCATGGCGAGAGCGGCAAGCCGCATGATGCCGCCGCCTATCCCCCCGATGCGCTGACTGACGACAATCTGGCGCTGGTCGAGCAGCTGGGGCTGACCGACTATGATCTGGGCGGCTATTCGCTCGGCGCGCGGACGGCGGTGCGGATGCTGGCGCGGGGCGCGAGCCCGCGCCGCGTCATCCTGGCCGGCATGGGGCTGCGCGGGCTGGTGCAGACGCTCGACAAGGGCGGCTATTATCGCAATGTGCTCACCAATCTCGGCAGTTTCGAGCGGGGCACGTCGGAATGGATGACTGAGGCTTTCCTCAAGACCACCAAGGGCGATCCGGTGGCGATGCTGCACATCCTCAACACCTTCGTCGACACGCCCGAGGCGGAGATCGCCGCCATCCAGCAGCCGGTCGAGGTGATTTGCGGCGCCGACGATCGCGATAACGGGGTGGCGCAGGAGCTGGCCGACATCCTGCCCCATGGCCGCTATGTCGAAGTGCCCGGCAATCATATGAATGCCGTCACCCGCAAGGAGTTAGGGCAGGCGATGGTCGATTTTCTGACCGCTTGACTGTCTCAGTCGGGAAAGCCACTCTGGCGGCATAACGCCGTTCAAAGGGGCCTTTCATGAAAATCGCAACCTCCCTCGCCGCGCTTGCGGCCGCGCTGCTTGTTTCGCCGGCGACGGCGCAGCAGGCCCCCGCGGCCAGCGCCGCCACCACCGCCGCGCCGACGGCTTCCGAGGCCGAAGCCTTCCTCGCCAAGGCGGAGA
>DAMDPH010000141.1:0-8563 GCA_032082785.1 Sphingobium sp.
CGCCGCGATTGAGGGCGGGGAGGAGCATATTGCCGGACTGGAGGCGCAGGTCGCCACCCGCGCCGCTGCCTATCGCGCCGCCGCGCAGGCGCTGTCGGCCGAGCGGCAGATGGCCGCCGGTCGCCTCGACGCCGCCGTCGCCGCCGAACTTGCCCCGCTCAAGCTCGACGCCGCCCACTTCCGCACCGTGGTCGCGCCGCTGGACGAAGGCCAGTGGGGGGCGCAGGGCATGGACCGGGTGGAGTTTGAAATCTCCACCAACCCCGGCGCGCCCTTCGCGCCGCTGACCAAGATCGCATCCGGCGGCGAATTGTCGCGCTTCATCCTCGCGCTCAAGGTCGCGCTGGCCGAAAGCGGCGGCGCGGATACGCTGATCTTCGACGAGATCGACCGGGGCGTGGGCGGCGCGGTCGCCTCCGCCATCGGCGAACGGCTGGCCCGGCTGGCGCGCAGCAACCAGATATTGGTCGTGACCCACAGCCCGCAGGTGGCGGCGCGCGGCGCGGACCATATGCTGATCGCCAAATCCAGCGACGGCACTGTCACCCGCACCGGCGTCCACGCGCTGGGCGAAGACGAACGGCGCGAGGAAATCGCCCGCATGCTCTCCGGCGCCGAGATCACGGCAGAGGCGCGGGCACAGGCGGAACGCTTGCTCGAAGCGTGATCGCCGAAAGCGAGCAGCCTTCATCGTCTACTTAAAATTCCGCCCCCCGTTCGGTTCGAGCCTGTCGAGAACCGCGCGCAAGGGGTTCTCGACAGGCTCGAACCGAACGGGGAGGGGTGATGCGGTGAGACCGGGCGAAAACCTGTCGTCCCCCACAGACCCATTGCCACCCGACAGGGCTACTCAGCGCGCGCGGACGCGGATATGGATCATGCCATGACCGATCCCGCCAGCTTCACCGAAGCCGAAGCCGCCAACCGCCTGATGCGCCTTGCAAAAGAGGTGGCGCGGCATAATCGGCTCTATCATGATCAGGACGCGCCGGAGATTAGCGACGCCGACTATGACGCGCTGATCGCCGAAAATAATGCGCTGGAGGCGGCCTTCCCGCATCTGGTCCGCGCCGACTCGCCCAATGCGCAAGTAGGGGCGGCGCCCACCAGTGCGCTGCGCAAGGTGCAGCATGCCGTCCGCATGATGAGCCTCGACAATGGTTTCAGCGATGAGGATATCGGCGAATTCATCGCCCGCGTCCGCCGCTTCCTGGCGCTGGGGGAGAATGTGCCGGTCGCGCTGACCGCCGAGCCGAAGATTGACGGCCTGTCCTGTTCGCTTCGTTATGAAAAGGGCGCGCTGGTGCTGGCGGCGACGCGGGGCGACGGCACCACGGGCGAGGATGTGACCGCCAATGTCCGCACCATCGCCGACATTCCCGATCAGCTGACCGGCGCCGACGTGCCCGACCTGTTCGAGCTGCGGGGTGAGGTCTATATGGCCAAGGCCGATTTCGCCGCGCTCAACCGCCGCCTGCTGGAGGAAGCGGACGACCCGGAAAAGGCACGGCAATTCGCCAATCCGCGCAATGCGGCGGCCGGATCGCTGCGGCAGAAGGACGCCGCCGTCACCGCCAGCCGCCCGCTGCGCTTCCTCGCCCATGGCTGGGGCGATCATAGCGCGCTGCCCGCCGATACGCAGCTGGGGGTGATGCAGGCGATCGCCGGCTGGGGCCTGCCGGTGTCGGACCTGCTGGCCTGTGTCGACAGTCTCGACGCGCTGATCGCCCATTATCGCGCGATCGAGACGAAGCGGGCGGAGCTGCCCTTCGACATTGACGGCGTGGTCTACAAGGTCGACCGGCTCGACTGGCAGCAGCGGCTGGGCTTCGTCGCCAAGGCGCCGCGCTGGGCCATCGCCCATAAATTTCCGGCCGAACGCGCGCAGACCACGCTGGAGGCGATCGACATTCAGGTCGGCCGCACGGGCAAGCTGACTCCGGTGGGACGGCTGACCCCCGTGACCGTGGGCGGGGTGGTCGTGTCCAATGTGACGCTGCACAATGCCGATGAGATCGGCCGGCTGGGCGTGCGGCCCGGCGACCGGGTGGTGGTGCAGCGGGCGGGCGACGTGATTCCGCAGCTGGTGGAAAATCTCACCGCCGACGAACCGCGCACCCCCTTCCTCTATCCCGACCATTGCCCCGTCTGTGGCTCCGAAGCCGTGCGCGAGGAAGGCGAAGTCGACATACGCTGCACCGGCGGCCTGATCTGCCCGGCCCAGCGCTTTGAGCGGCTGCGCCATTTCGTCAGCCGCGGCGCGCTGGATATTGAGGGGCTGGGCGAGAAGACGATCCAGGAATTTCTCGACCTTGGCTGGATCAGCGAGCCGGCCGACATCTTTCGCCTCGCCCGGCACCGCGCCGACCTGCTCGGTCGGGAGGGGTGGAAGGAAAAATCGGTCGACAATCTGCTCGCCGCCATTGAGGCCAAGCGGGCGCCCGATGGCGCGCGGCTGCTATTTGGCCTCGGCATCCGTCATATCGGCGCCGTCACCGCCCGCGACCTGCTGAAACGCTATGCTAGCCTGCCCGGCCTGCGCGCGGTGGCGGAGGAGATTATCGCCCTGCGCGCGGCCGCCGAGCGGGTCGAGGGCGAGGAGGAAAACCGCTTCCGCAACCGGCTGGACAAGGCGATTGCCGAACATATCGGCGTCGAAAATGTCGGCGCAGCAGTCGGCCATGCGCTGGCGGACTTTTTCCACGAGCCGCATAATGCCGCCGCCTGGGACGATCTCCTCTCCGAAGTCGCGCCGCCCGATTATGTGGTCGAAACCACCGCCAGCGCCGTCACCGGCAAGACGGTCGTCTTCACCGGCAAGCTGGAAACGATGAGCCGCGACGAGGCCAAGGCGCAGGCCGAACGGCTGGGCGCCAAGGCAGCAGGCTCCGTCAGCGCCAAGACCGACCTGCTGGTCGCCGGCCCCGGCGCCGGCAGCAAGCTCAAACAGGCCGCCGCGCTCGGCATCGAAGTGATCGACGAAGCCGCCTGGGCGGAAATCGTGAAGGCGGCGGGCTGAACGTCCTCTGGAGAACGCACCTTTGGCGCATCGCGGCAGCGGCTGGCCCGGCAACAAAACACGCGCCTTCGCCTGGCTATTGGACATCCTCCACGGCCGTCGGTCGCGCCGTAGGGGGAGAGGCCAAACCGCCCGCTCCACCCCATCCCACCGTCATGCTGAACGTGTTTCAGCATCCAGTAAGCTCCGGATTTGCGGCGGCGGGAAGCACTGCCCCGCCATGCGCCCCCTCCGCGCCTCCGCGATCTCTGCGCGAACCTCTGCTCCCAGAAGCCGCCTCCGCCGGACAGTCAGTCCCCCGCGCCTTCCAGCTTGTCCTGCGTGCGGGTGGCGAAATCCTCCGCCGAGTGGCGCTCGTGCAGTTGTTCCTCAAGCGGGCCACTGGTGCGGTTGACGATGATGCCGCGCCGCACCGCCGGCCGCGCATCGATTTGCTTCGCCCAGCGCATGACATGCGTATAGCTGCCGGCGTCGAGAAATTCGGCGGCGCCATAGGCCCGGTTCAGCACGATGCCGCCATACCAGGGCCAGATCGCGATATCGGCGATGCTGTAATCCTCGCCCGCCATATAGTCATTGTCCGCCAGATGCCGGTCGAGCACGTCGAGCTGCCGCTTCACCTCCATGGCATATCGGTTGATCGGATATTCGTATTTCTCCGGCGCATAGGCGTAGAAATGACCGAAGCCGCCGCCCAGCAACGGCGCGCTGCCCATCTGCCAGAACAGCCAGCTGAGCGCGGCCGTGCGCTTGGCCGGATCGGTCGGCAGGAAGGCGCCGAACTTCTCGGCCAGATAGAGCAGGATCGCGCCCGATTCGAACACCCGCTGCGGCGGGGAGACGCCATGGTCCATCAACGCGGGAATCTTGCTGTTGGGGTTGACGTCGACAAAGCCGCTGGAAAACTGGTCGCCATCGCCGATGCGGATCAGCCAGGCGTCGTAATCCGCCTCGGTGAAGCCGGCCTCCAGCAGCTCCTCCAGCATGATCGTGACCTTCTGCCCATTGGGCGTCGCCAGCGAATAAAGCTGCAACCTATGCTCGCCCACCGGCAGCGCCTTGTCATGGGTGGGGCCGGCGATCGGCCGGTTGATATTGGCGAACGCCCCGCCGCTGCCCTTGTCCCACGTCCAGACGCGCGGGGGAACATAGGCTTGATTATCGGTCATGGTGGCCATCCTCTTCGGCTGCGGCGGTGATGGAGGCACAGGTAGGAAGGGAATGGAAGCGTAACAAGGTGAGGGGGGCAGACGGGCGAACGCATCCTGCGATCCCTCTGACGCAAGCGGATCGACGGACCGGAATTTTTTGGCGATACGCCCCTTGACCCGATTTCCTCGCCGACCATATGAACGCCGCTAGCACTCTCCTGTAATGAGTGCTAACAACGACACAGTTCATAGGGAGCAGGACAAGGCGGCGCGGAAATTCGAGAGGGGGCCTCCTTCGCGAACCGCACGCCGGACCTATCCCAATTCGTTAAAGGGAAAGGCAATCAACATGGCATTCCGTCCGTTGCACGACCGTGTTCTCGTCCGCCGCGTTGAAGCGGAAGAGAAGACCTCCGGTGGCATCATCATCCCCGACACCGCCAAGGAAAAGCCGCAGGAAGGCGAAATCGTCGCCGTCGGCACCGGCAGCAAGTCGGAAGATGGCAAGGTGACCCCGCTGGACGTCAAGGCCGGTGACCGCATCCTGTTCGGCAAATGGTCGGGCACCGAGGTGAAGGTCGATGGCGAAGACCTGCTCATCATGAAGGAATCGGACATTCTGGGCGTGGTCGCCTAATCAGGCGACGACAGCTGTCCTGACATCGGTCGGGATACCAGACCTTTAAGCGCGGCGTCAGGCCGCACCATATCCGGCCTTCGCCGGAATGACGAAAAGGAACAGAAAACATGGCAGCTAAGGAAGTAAAATTCTCGCGCGACGCTCGTGAGCGCATCCTGCGCGGCGTCGACATTCTGGCCGACGCGGTCAAGGTGACGCTCGGCCCCAAGGGCCGCAACGTCGTCATCGACAAGAGCTTCGGCGCGCCCCGCATCACCAAGGACGGTGTTTCGGTCGCCAAGGAAATCGAACTGAAGGACAAGTTCGAGAATATGGGCGCCCAGATGGTCCGCGAAGTCGCTTCGAAGACCAACGACATCGCCGGTGACGGCACCACCACCGCCACGGTTCTGGCTCAGGCCATCGTGCGCGAAGGCATGAAGTCGGTTGCCGCCGGCATGAACCCGATGGACCTCAAGCGCGGCATCGATCTGGCCGTCGCCAAGGTCGTCGACGACATCAGCGCCCGTTCCAAGCCGGTTTCCGGTTCGGCCGAAGTCGCCCAGGTCGGCATCATCTCCGCCAACGGCGACCGTGAAGTCGGCGAGAAGATCGCCGAAGCCATGGAAAAGGTCGGCAAGGAAGGCGTCATCACCGTCGAGGAAGCCAAGGGCCTCGAATTCGAGCTGGACGTCGTCGAAGGCATGCAGTTCGACCGCGGCTATCTGTCGCCCTACTTCATCACCAACCCGGAAAAGATGCAGGTCGAACTGGCCGACCCCTACATCCTGATCCACGAGAAGAAGCTTTCGAACCTGCAGTCGATCCTGCCGATCCTCGAAGCCGTGGTGCAGTCGGGCCGTCCGCTCCTCATCATCGCCGAGGATATCGAAGGCGAAGCGCTGGCGACCCTGGTCGTCAACAAGCTGCGCGGTGGCCTCAAGGTCGCTGCCGTCAAGGCGCCCGGCTTCGGCGACCGCCGCAAGGCCATGCTGGAAGACATCGCCGTCCTGACCAAGGGCGAAGTGGTTTCCGAAGACCTCGGCATCAAGCTTGAGAATGTCACGCTGGGCATGCTCGGCACCGCCAAGCGCGTCACCATTGACAAGGACAACACCACCATCGTCGATGGCGCCGGCGACGCCGACGCGATCAAGGGCCGCACCGAGCAGATCCGCGCGCAGATCGAAGTCACCACTTCGGACTATGACCGCGAGAAGCTGCAGGAGCGTCTGGCGAAGCTGGCTGGCGGCGTGGCCGTCATCAAGGTCGGCGGCGCCACCGAGGTTGAGGTGAAGGAGCGCAAGGATCGCGTCGACGACGCCCTGCACGCCACCCGCGCCGCTGTCGAAGAAGGCATCGTTCCGGGCGGTGGTACGGCCCTGCTGTACGCCACCAAGGCGATCGACGGCCTGACCGGCGTGAATGACGACCAGACCCGCGGCATCGACATTGTTCGCAAGTCGCTGACCGCCCTGGTTCGCCAGATCGCCGCCAATGCCGGCCATGACGGTGCCGTCGTGTCGGGCAAGCTGCTCGACCAGACCGACACTTCGTTCGGCTTCAACGCGTCGACCGACACCTATGAGAATCTGGTGACCGCCGGCGTTATCGACCCGACCAAGGTCGTGCGCACCGCGCTCCAGAATGCTGCCTCGGTTGCCGGTCTGCTGATCACCACCGAAGCCACCATTGCCGAGCTGCCGGAAGACAAGTCGGCTGCGCCCGCCATGCCCGGTGGCATGGGCGGCATGGGCGGCATGGACTTCTGACGCATCGCGTCGCCCCGGCGCCTGCCGGGGCATCCATGCCTCACGGCTGACAGTGAAAAGGCCGGCGGAGCGATCCGCCGGCCTTTTTCCGTTCAGCGCGCCGTCGCTTATGCTTCAGCGCAGCCCGGCATAGCGGCGGATCAGGGCGTAGAGATAGTCGCGGCCGCGCAGCAGGCTGCTGACCCGCACCCGTTCATTGACGCCATGGGCGCCATTGCCGTCCGGGTCGAGGATGATGCCCGGCACGCCATAGGTCGGGATGCCCGCCGCGCTCAGATAGCGGCCGTCCGTGCCCGCCGTCAGCAGCGTGGGGACCACCGGCACGCCCGGCATATGCGTCCGCGCCACCGCTTCGGCCGGCTCGATGATCGCCGGGTCGAGCGGCGGCGGCACCGCCACGGGACCGCCCGGCTGCCCCTCCGCCGCCAGTGTCACGCCAATGTCGCTGTCGCCGACGGCGCGGACGATATGCGCCTGCACCGCGTCGGGCGTGTCGCCGGGCAGCAGCCGGCACTGGATCGTCGCCCGCGCCCGCTGGGGCAGGGCGTTCATGGCATGGCCGGCGTCGAGCAGGGTCGGCACGCAGGTGGTGCGCAGCGTCGCATTATAGGCGGCATCGCGGGTGATGATGGCGGCGGCGTCGACATCGCCCGGATCGTTCAACAGCGCGGTCATGGCGCGTCCCGTCTCCCCGCCCACCACCGTCGCCATGCGGGTGAAATAGCTGCGATTCGTGGGATAGAAGCGGATGGGAAAGGGCGCGGCGCGCAGCTTCGCCAACGCGTCGGTCAGCGCATAGATCGCATTGTCGGGGCGCGGGCGCGAACTGTGGCCGCCCCGGTTGCGCGCCTCCAGCTGATAGCTGACCGAATGCTTCTCCCCCACCGCCAGCAGCAGCGCCAGCGGCTTGCCCGATGGGTCGGATATGCCATGTCCGCCCTCGTTGAGCGCAAAGCCGGCGTCGATCTCCGCCCGGCGATGCCGGATCAGCCATTCCGCGCCATTGACGCTGCCGCCGCTTTCCTCGCCGCAGGTCAGGGCCAGCTTGATCGTCCGGCGCGGCCTGTCGCCCGCCTGCTTCAGCCGCAGCAGCGTATCGACCCAGACCGCCGACAGCGCCTTGTCGTCGATGGTCCCACGGCCGATATAATAGCCGCCTTCCTCCACCAGCTTATAGGGATCGCGCGGCCAATCCTCCCGCCGGGCGGTGACGACGTCGATATGATCGATCAGCAGCATCGGCCGTGCCGCCGGGTCGCTGCCCTCGATCCGCGCCAGCAGCCCGCCATCCTTGGGATGCCCCTCCGGCACGAAGAGCGATGCCTCTTCCGGGCCGAAGCCGCCGGCGCGCAGCCGGGCCAGCATTTTCTCGGCGGCCAGCGTGCAGCTGCCGGACGTCGCCGACGTGTCGGTCTCCACCAGCTCGCGGTAGATGTCGACGAAGACGCGCTGATCGGGGCGCAACGGCGCCGGCGACGGGCTGGCGGCCAGCGCCGCGCTCAACATCAGGATCATCGGCCTCCCCTTAATATTGCACGATCATGCACTATTGTAGGGGCGAAAGATCTGGCGCGCAATGCGCCGGCGTTCAGGCCCCGGCGCGGGTGACGATCATCAGCTGCATCTCCGCCCGCACGCGAAAGCCCAGCTTTTCGTAAAGCGCAATCGTCTCTCCATGGTCGGCATAGGCGTGGAGAAAGGGGCGCTCGCCCCGGTCGCGCATATGCCGCATGACATGCAGCATCAGCCGCCGGGCATGGCCCTTGCCGCGATGGTCGGGATGGGTGCAGACCCCGCTCACCTCGGTAAAGCCGGGCAGGCGCATCCGCTCGCCCGCCATCGCCACCAGCTGCCCGCCCTCCCTGACGCCGATGAAGCGGCCCAGCCGGTGGGTCTGCGGGTGAAAGGGGCCGGGACGGGTGAGCGCCGCCAGTTGCTGCATCTGCGCCGCGTCCGCCTCGCCCAGCAGCAGCGGTTCGGGCGCGGGCGGCGCGGGCAGGGC
>DAMDPH010000142.1:0-8499 GCA_032082785.1 Sphingobium sp.
CGACCGCCGCATCATTGCGCAGCTGCGCGCCGGCACCGGCCGCATCATCGACGATGAAGGCGAAGTGGGCGGCTATGCCGCTCTCGGCGCGTCGGATTAAGCGGCAGCGAATAAATAAATGGTAGCGCTACCTAAAATCGGTTGAACCCGCACGCCGCCTCCCGCACGATAGCGAAAATGATTCGCAGCTATGGGAGAGCAGGATGCGCAGGCACGGCAGCATGACGATCGGACTGGCGCTGGCGGGGACGGCGCTCGCCATGCCCCTGGCGTTGATGCCCGCCCCGCTCGCGGCACAGCAGCCCGATGCGCGGCAGCGTGCCGCCGCGCTGGTCGCGCGCATGAGCCTGGAGGAGAAAGCCGGGCAGATCAAACATGACGCCCCGGCCATTCCGCGCCTCTCCATTCCCGCCTATAATTGGTGGAGCGAAGGGCTGCACGGCGTCGCCCGCGCGGGCGAGGCGACGGTGTTCCCGCAGGCGATCGGCATGGCCGCGACCTGGGACGTGCCGCTGATCCACCGCACCGCCGATGTGATCGCCACCGAATTCCGCGCCAAATATCGCGCCACGCTCGGCCCGGACGGCAGCGCGGGCCATTATCGCGGCCTCACTGTCTGGTCGCCCAACGTCAACATCTTCCGCGACCCGCGCTGGGGCCGGGGGCAGGAGACATGGGGCGAGGATCCCTATCTCACCGCCCGCTTCGGCGTCGCCTTCATCAAGGGACTGCAAGGCGACGATCCGCGCCATTACAAGACGGTAGCCACGGTCAAGCATTTCGCCGTGCATAGCGGGCCGGAGGCCGACCGGCACCGCGACGACATCCATCCCAGCGCCCATGATCTGGAGGACACCTATCTGCCCGCCTTCCGCGCGGCGGTGAAGGAGGCGAAGGTCGAAGGGCTGATGTGCGCCTATAATGCCATTGACGGCATTCCCGCCTGCGCGTCGCCGTTGATGGCGCAACGGCTGCGCGGCGACTGGGGCTTTGACGGCCATGTCGTGTCCGACTGCGCCGCCATCGCCGACTTTTTCAAGCCCGACGCCCATCGCTACAACCGCACCCCCGAAGAGGCCGCCGCCGCCGCGATCAAGGCGGGGACCGACCTGTTCTGCGCTGAATTCGGCCTGGACAAGAGCAGCGACCCGGCGATCATCGTCCGCGCCGTGCGGGAGGGGCTGTTGCCCGAAGCGACGCTCGACCGCGCCGTCACCCGGCTGATGACCGCCCGGCTGCGGCTCGGCCTGCTCGACCCGTCCGACCCCGGCCCCTATGCCGCCATTCCGGCGTCGGACAATGACATGCCCGCCCATGCCGCCCTGTCGCAGGAGGTGGCGCGAGCGTCGCTGGTCCTGCTCAAGAATGACGGGCTGCTGCCGCTGAAGCAGGCGCCGCGCCGGATTGCGGTGATCGGCCCCAATGCCGACAATGTCGATGCGCTGGTCGGCAATTATAACGGCACGCCCTCAGCCCCGGTGACGATCCTCGCCGGCCTGCGGCAACGCTTCCCGGACGCCCGCATCGACTTTGTCGAGGGCACGGGCCTGACCGGCGTGCCGCTGCGCCCGGTGCCGGCCGAGGCGCTGTGCCTCGACGCCGCCTGCACCCGGCCCGGCGTCGCCATGACCGTGTTCGACACCCCGACCGCAAGCGGCACCCCCGCCCAGAGCCAGACCGCCCGCCGTGTCGCCTATGAATGGGGCAAGCCCGACCGCAAGGAGCGGGACGGGGTGGTGCGCTGGACCGGCTATGTGAAGGCGCAGGAAAGCGGACCCTATCGGTTCCAGATCAACAGCGTCGATGGCTATCGCATCGCCGTGGACGGGCGCGATGTGGTCAACAGCTGGAACGCGGCCGACCCATCGACCATCGTCGATGAACCGGCGACGCTGACCGCCGGCCAAAGCTATCGCATCGAGGTGGAGGCGCGGCAGCGCGGCTCGCGGGGCGATCAGATCCTGTCCTGGAGCAGCGCCAGCCAGGGCGGGGACGCCGCGGTCGAAGCCGCGCGCGCGGCCGATCTCGTCGTCTTCGCCGGCGGCCTCACCGCCCGGCTGGAAGGGGAGGAAATGCGCGTCAACGCCGCCGGCTTCGCGGGCGGGGATCGCACCAGCCTCGACCTGCCGGCGCCGCAGGAGCAATTGCTGGAACGGCTGCACGGCACCGGCAAGCCGGTCCTGCTGGTGCTGATGAACGGCAGCGCCATCGCTGCCAACTGGGCCGACGCCCGGCTGCCCGCCATCATCGAGGCCTGGTATCCCGGCGGCGTCGGTGGCCGGGCGGTGGCGGACCTGATCGCCGGCGATTTCAGCCCCTCCGGCCGGCTGCCCGTCACCTTCTACCGCTCCGCCGACGACCTGCCGCCCTTCAAGGATTATCGGATGGCGGGTCGCACCTATCGCTATTTTGAGGGCAAGCCGCTTTATGCCTTCGGCCATGGCCTCAGCTACAGCCGCTTCCGCTATGACGATCTGCGCGTCACCCGCCGGCCGGGCGAGGGGATGGAGGTGCAGGTGCGCCTGACCAATATCGGCGACCGCGACGCCGCCGAAGTGGCGCAACTCTATGTCAGCCGTTCGGCACCCGGTGCCCCGCGTCAGGCGCTCAAGGGCTTCGAGCGGCCAATGCTCAAACAGGGGGAGAGCCGCACGCTGCGCTTCCCGCTCGATCCCGCCGCGCTCTCGATCATCGATCCTCAAGGGCGCGCGCTCGTACCCGAGGGACCGTTGCGCCTGTGGATCGGCGGCGGGCAGCCGGACACCGGCCGGCCAGTCGCCGGCGCCGGCACGTCGCTGCGCCTCGACTCGGCGGAAGCCCGTCAGTTGCAAGCGAAACTGCCGCCGCTCTGATCGATCATTACGCGCCCGCACAAAATAAGAGGCGAGTCAAAGCCGGAGAAAAATGCGAATAATTGCGCCAGCCCTTCGGCGCTGCAAAAAAGTTTAAGAATTTCTTTCGATCTCGGGAACTAACGGGTTATCAATCGGTTAAGCCGCTCGAAGCAACCGAGAGATAGAGAGTCGCGCATCGGGGAACTTCAGGACGTCCGCACACGCAGGACGAGCTGGTACAGGGGGACTCTGTTCGTGAATATCCAGAATGACGCGCTTTTCCGCACCATATTGCGCCGCGCCGAAGCCGAAGATCTGCACATCTCGTTTGACGAGGGCGTGAACTGGACCAAGGTCCGGGGCGAGGGGCTGGACCGGCTTCTTGCCTTGCTGGCTGACATGACGTCGGACCGGCTGCTGCTGCGCCGCGCCGATGGCGAAAAGGTCGGCAGCGTGCTGCTGGTCGACAGGTCGGCGTTGCTTCACCCTGCGCGGGAAGCGATGCAGAGCGTCGATCATGCCGTGCCCCGCCGGCGCCGCCGCGATCCCATGCCGCCGCGCCTGCCGCGCACATGGATGCCGGCGTCCAGCCGTTTCACCATGCCGCAGCTCCATCGGCTGCGCTCCTGGATCGCCAAGCAGGCCTGACCCGGCAAGAGCGCAAGGGCGGCCGACGCCGCCCCCGCCTGCCTAAGCTTGGCCTGCCTCAATCGTCCTTTTCCGCGACGCCGTTGCGGTTGTCGTCGTCATCGACCGTCTGCTCGCCCAGATGGCCACTGCCATGATAGGCGATCTCGCTCTGACCGCCATGGCTCATCAGGCCGCCCTGATCCTTGTGGCCCTTGTCCTGCTTATAGGGTTGGGGATAGGCATCGCCGCTGCTTTCGCCGCCCGGGCTGGACTTGCCGCCTTGCAGGTCGTTGACGCCATCGCCCTGCCGCGCGCCCATGCCCTGTTGCGGCGTTTGACCGGTCGGCGCCTGACCCTGCCGGCTTGAGGCTTCCTGCGGATCGTCGGGCAGGCGCGCCTCGGCAAAGGCGGTGCCGGACACTTCCTCCACCTCTATGCCACTGCCGGGCAAAGTGCGGTGCTGGGTGTCGTCGTTCGGCTCGGTCGCCGCCCGCTCGCCGCGCCAGCCCTGTTCGGGCGGGGGTGCGTCGTCCTTGATGGGCGAACCCTGACCCTGAAGAAATGCGTTGCGGTCGTTCATCCTGACCTCCTGCGGCTGGAAAAGAATAAGGGACCAACGAGCGTGGCGCGCCGTTGATCCCTTATAGGCCGGCATAGCCGGTGAAACGGCCCGCCTCAGCGCTGCGCGACATCCTGCGCATTATAGCTGGCGAAGACGTCGCGCACCGTCGCGGCCAGCGCCTCGTTCTGAAGATCGACCGAAACGCTCAGCATCCCCTCCAGCTTCGGGTCGAGCGCGCTATTCTCCTCGCTGTCGGCCATGTCGGAGCCGGCGCTATTCTCCGCGCCGCCGGGCGCGATGAAGATGTCGGTACGCTCGATCCGGTCCTCCTGCACCAGATGCTCGACCGCCATTTCCGCCTCGCGCCGGGTGGCGAAGTTGCCCGTCAGGGTGATGCCCATATCCGCCTCCTCTCCTCAGCCGCCCGACAGCAATGGCGGCGTCTGCTGATGCTGGACGACGCGCCATTCCTCATGCGACAGCCGCCGCAGCGTGGAGCTGCAATAGGCTTCATAGCGTTCGCCGCCATCCTTCTGCGCAACCGCATGATAGGCGATGACAATCAGCCCTTCCTGCGGGCGCATCACCTGTTGCTGGCTGAACTCCACGGCCGACCAGCGCGGCGTGTCGGACACCGCATCCTTCGCCTGCTCGCCCGTCATGACGAAGGGCGCGGCCGGCAGCACCATTACGCATTCCTCGTCCACGAGGCTGTGATAGGTGTCGGCGTCGCCGGTCCAGAGCCGTTGCTCAAATTCCCAGATGCGGCTGTCTTTCATGGCTGGTCCTTTCGCTGATGTCAGGCGCGGCTAGTGACCCGAATCTGAAGTTCGTCACATCTTAGATCAGGCGCTGTACGAACTTCAAATTCATCAGGGTCACTAGCAAATATACGATTCTAGTGTGGTTTATGGATTTGAAATAGGCTCCGCGCTGGCCGCTATAATGAGGCCTATTTCAAACCCACCACACTAGGGTGCTGCGTGCGCGTGCGCGTGCGCCGGAACAACGCGACCGCGCCGCAGCCGACCGCCGCCAGCACGCCCAGCTTTGCCGCCGTCTTCACGCCCGCCGACGCGGCATAGCCGAGCAGCGCGCCCTTGATGCCGCTGTCGCCATCGCGCCGGTCGATGGCGGCGCCGATGGCCGATCCCAGAAAATTCTTCATGTCATGCTCTCCTTTTCGGGGTGGTAAATCAGGCGCGGCCGTCCGCGATCGGCGCGCCATCCTCTTCCTCTTCGAACAGCAGCGCGGACGCGCCGCTGGCGGACAGGCGCACCTGATCGCCCTCGACCGCGGCGACAAGGCCGCCGGCGATATAATGATGATGGTCGTCATGCGATCCGCTGTCGGCCTTCGTCATCTTGATGCGGCCATTTTCGACCGCATCGACCGTGCCCAGATGCACCCCGTCCGCGCCGATAATCTCCATATGCGGCCTGATATTGTCGAGTGTCGCCATCGTCCGTCTCCTGTTGAATGCCTGCCCGGCCAACGCGCCCCGCCGGGAATGGATGCGAAGGGCGGCGGCATGCGGGACGGACGCGCGTCCGGCTGCGTCGGATCGAGCGCAGTCGCGCCATTGCCTTGTGCCCCCGCATCGGCAAAAAGGCCGCTCTTGATAGGGGGTTGGTGGCAATGGACGATGAGCGGGCGGAGCGGCTCGGATGAGCGAGGGGCAGGGGGAAGCGCCGCATTATCGCGCCTTCATCAGCTATAGCCACAAGGATGAACGGGCTGCCGCGCGGCTGCATCGCTGGCTCGAAACCTATCGGCTGCCCGGGCGTCTGGTCGGCGGCGCCACCGCGCATGGTCCGGTGCCCCGCCGCCTGACGCCGATCTTTCGCGACCGCGCCGAACTGTCCGCCGCCTCCAGCCTCGATGCGGAGGTGCGCGCCGCCCTGTCGCGGTCGCAGGCGCTGTTGGTCCTTTGCTCGCCCGCTGCCCGTCAGTCATACTGGGTCGGCGCGGAAATCGCGCTGTTCCGCGCGCTGCACCCCGATCGCCCGATCATCGCCGCTTTGCTTGAGGGGGAGCCGGCGGACAGTTTCCCGGCTGCCCTGCTGGAACCGGGGGCGGACGGACAGGTGCGCGAGCCGATCGCCGCCGACTTTCGCACCGATCAGGACGGCGCCCGGCTCGCCCGGCTGAAGATCGTTGCCGGCCTCACCGGCGTCGCGCTCGACCAGATCATTCAGCGCGAGGCGCAGCGACAGTTGCGCCGCGTGATCGCGGTCACGCTCATCACCCTATTTATGACGCTATTCATGGCACTTATGCTCGTTCTCGCGGTCCGCGCCCAGCGGGAAGCGGACCGGCAGCGACGCCAGGCGGAAGGACTGATCGAATTCATGCTGACCGATCTGCGCGAAAAGCTGCAGGGCGTCGGCCGTCTGGAAATCCTGCAAACGGTCAACCGCCGCGCCTTGTCCTATTATGCCGACCAATCCGATCTTGCGGACCTGCCGCCGGATTCGCTCGAACGGCGCGCGCGCATCCTGCACGCCATGGGCGAGGATGATCACAGGCTGGGCAACAAGGCCGAAGCGCTAGCCAAGTTTCGCGAGGCGCATCGCGTCACCGCCGCGCTTCTGGCCGCCGACCCGGATGATCCGCAGCGCATCTTCGCGCATGCGCAAAGCGAATATTGGCTCGGCTATGTCGACTTCATCGACTCCCGCTATGCGCAGGCGCAGCCCCGGTTCGAGGCCTATCGCCAGCTTGCCGGGCAGCTGGTGCAGCGCGCGCCCGACAAGGCCGAATATTGGCAAGAGCTTGGCTATGCGCAGGGCAATCTCTGCGCCATCGCCGTGGACCGCAAGGCGCCGAATGACGGGCTGGCACATTGCCGCCATGCGCTCGACACGATGCGGCGCGTGGCGCATATGCTGCCGCAGGATCCGGGCGTGCGCGTTAATCTGGCGGTGCGCCATGCCTGGCTAGCCGACGCGCTGCGGCTTGAGGGCCGCAATGCCGATGCGCTTCGCGAGCGGGAGCGGCAGATGGCGCTGCTTCAGGCGCTGCTGGCGGAAGACCCGAAAAATGCGAGCTACCGGCAGGACTGGATGCTGGCGCGCCATGCCACCGCCCGGCTGCTCTACGCCATGGGCGACCGGGACCGGGCGCTGAGGCTGCGGCAGGAAGCCTTGCAGGAAGTCACCCGGCTCCTCGCCGCCGATCCCGACAATCAGGACTGGCAGATCTGGCGCCGGCAATTGGAACGTCCCCTCGACCAGCAAAAGGAATAGCATGTCGACGATCAACTATATGCAATATGGGCTCGCGCCGCTGGAGCCGATCGGCTTCGAACTGGCCGAACCGGAAGCCAAGCCGATCCTCTTCAACGTCATCTTCGCGGCGGAAGATGGCCGCGTGGTGCTGCGCTACGACCTGCCTGGCACGCCGGGGCGCGACTATATCGCCATCAGGCGCGATTCGGTCGTGGAGATCGCGCTGATCGGCGATCAACTCTATTTCTCGCGCACCCGCGATGCTATCACCACCAAGGAAGCGCTTTCCTCTTATTATGGCGGCCTGGAATATGACGGCTATGACGAGAAGGTCGACCGATATCAGGTCGTGCGGTTCCGTGCGCGTTTCAATCGGGGCGGCCAATATGGCACCTGCCATGGCTTCAACATCAATGTCGACCTGCTCCAGCCAGATGCCGACGGCACGCCGCACTGGATCGCGCTGTCGATCGATCCCGACATCAAGAACCCGCCCCCCAAGGACGACTGAGGCGCTGGCGGCTCGGATGATGCTCTCGTGACTCTTCCCCTTCTCGTCCGCATCCGGCAGATCGCGCGCGGCGGCGATACGCTGCGCGCCTGGCGCATGTTCGAAGCCGCCGGCCTGCTGGACAGCGGCCTGCCCGAAGCGATCAGCCTCAAGGGCCGGTTGTTCAAGGATCGGGCGCTGCGGGCGGAAGGGGCGGAGCGGGCGAAGCTGCTCGACGCCGCGCTCGACAGCTATCGGCAGGCGGCGGGCGACCGGCGCGCCACCTATCCGCTGATCAACGCGGCGACGATCGCCTTTCTGAACGGCCGGGCGGAGGAGGCGCAGGCGCTCGCCCGCGAAGTGCTGGCCCTGCTCGACAGCGGCACGCATGATCCCGAAACGCCCTATTGGCTGGGCGCGACCCGGGCGGAGGCGCTGTTGCTGCTGGGGGAGGCGCAGGCCAGCCGCATCGTGCTGGAACAGGCGGTCGCCACCGCCCCCGCCGCCTTTGAGGATCAGGCCGCGACCCTGCGCCAGTTGCGCGAAATTTTGCGGGAGGCGGGCGCGGCGGACACGCTGTTCGACCATCTGCAACCGCCGCCGGCGCTCTATTTCAGCGGCATCATCGGCCTCCCGCCCGAAGAGGCGGAGGCCCGGCGGGCGATCGCTGCCGCGCTCGACCGGATCGGGCCGGGCACGCTGTTCGGCGCGCTCGCCGCCGGCGCCGACATCCTCATCGCCGAGGCCGCGCT
>DAMDPH010000143.1:0-6541 GCA_032082785.1 Sphingobium sp.
TGATCGGCAGCGACAGCGTCGCCGCGGGGGTCGAGATCGTCAACGTCGCGGTCGCCGCCTTGCAGGCCGCGGGCGTTGCCGGCCTCAGCATCGACTTCACCCTGCCCGACCTGATCGACGCGCTGGCCGCCGGCCCGCTGCCGCTTGCGCCCGAAGAGGTGGAAGCGGTCCGCACCGAGCTGGACGCGAAGGACGCCGGCGCCCTGGTCGCGATCAGCCCGGCGGCGGCGGCCTATCTGCCGCTGATCGAGGCGACCGGGCCTTTTCACGCCGCCATGGAGCGGCTGGAGGCGTTCAACGCGCAGCTTGGCGGCGCCATCGACAGCCGCATCGCCGGTCTGCGCGCCATCGCCAAGCCGATCGGCTGGGACATTACGCTGACGCTCGACCCAACCGAGCGACATGGCTTCGAATTTCAGAACTGGTTCGGATTTTCGCTTTTTGCCGAGGGGTTTGTCGGCGAGATCGGGCGCGGCGGCAGCTATGCCATCGCCCGCGCCGATGGCAGCGACGAGCCGGCGATGGGCTTTTCCCTCTATCCCGACCCGCTGATCGACGCCGGCATCGGCGGCGACGCGCCGGCCCGTATCTTCCTGCCCATCGGCCACGACCCCGCCCGCGCCGCCGAACTGCGCGCCGAAGGCTGGCACGCCATCGCCGCCCTGTCGGAGGATGAGGACGGATCGGCACAGCGCTGCACCCACTGGCTGGATGGCGCGGACTTGCGGGCTTATTGAGGGGGCCGGCGCGTCGGGTGCTGGATGAGGAGCGTTCGGGCTGAGCCTGTTGAAGGCTCGCTCCCTTTCCAGATGACTTTCACTGATCGGACGAACGACGCCGACCGCGCTTCACGGCAAATCAAGCAAGTTTAGGCAAGTTTACAAAAAAACGATAAACTGCCATAAACTTCGTATGGATGCGCGTCGTAATCCCTTTGCGCCCGGCGCTGGAACCCCGCCGCCCGAACTGGCCGGACGCGGTGCCTTGCTTGAACGCAATGCGGTGGCGCTCGACCGTATTCAGATGGGGCGGGCCGCGCGTCCCGCCATTCTTTACGGACTGCGGGGCGTCGGCAAGACCGTGCTGCTGTCGGCCATGCGCGAGGGGGCAGAAGCGCAGGGCATGACGATCGTCGCCATGGAGGCGCCTGAAAATCGCTCTCTGCCGGGGATGCTGGTGCCGGCCTTGCGCGCCGCGCTGCTGCGGCTCGACCGGATGAAGCAGGCGTCCACCAAGGTTCGCCGCGCGCTCGTCGCGCTGGCGGGGTTCGCGAAGCTCAAGGTGAAATATGCCGATCTTGAGGTCGCGCTCGATTTCGAACCGGAGCCGGGGCTTGCCGACAGCGGCGACCTGGAGACGGATCTGGCCGATCTGATCGTCGCGGTCGGGGACGCCGCGCGGGAGCGGGGCAGCGCGGTCGTGCTGCTGATCGACGAGCTGCAATATGTGCCGGAGGAACAGCTGGCCGCGCTCATCAGCGCGCTGCACCGGGCGAGTCAGAAGCAGTTGCCGGTGACGATGCTGGGCGCAGGGTTGCCGCAGTTGCTGGGGCAGATGGGCCGCGCCAAATCCTATGCCGAGCGGCTGTTCGAATTTGTCGCCATCGGCCCGCTCGATGCCGATGCGGCGCGCGACGCCATCCGCCTGCCGATCGAGCGGGAGGAAGAGGCCATCGATGCAGAGGCGCTGACCGCGATCGTCGCGGAAACCGGCGGCTATCCCTATTTCCTTCAGGAATGGGGCAAGCATAGCTGGGACGTAGCCGAGGGATCGCCGATCACGGCGCAGGATGTGCGCCTGGCCACCGTCACCGCGCTGGCGGAACTGGATGCCAGCTTTTTCCGCGTCCGGTTCGACCGGCTCACACCGGCGGAGAAACGCTATTTGCGGGCGATGGCGGGGATCGGTCCCGGTCCGCATCGGTCAGGGGACATTGCAGAGGTGTTGGGCGTGAAGGTGTCGAGTGTCGCTCCGGTGCGCAACAGCCTTATTGCGAAGGGCATGCTCTACAGTCCCGCTCATGGCGATACGGCCTTCACCGTGCCGCTGTTCGACGCCTTCATGCGGCGGATCATGCCATAGCGTGCCTTGACGCGGACCCCTGCCGTCGCTAACCCGCGCCCCGCACAGGGTGCTGCGGCGCCCATCGATCCCACCGGCATGCCGAGTCCCGTCGAAGGGCATGGCCGGTCCCGCGGCGGGCGGAGGACGTGTATCCAATGGCAAATGTTACCGTAATCGGCGCCCAATGGGGGGATGAAGGCAAGGGCAAGATCGTCGACTGGCTGTCGGAGCGCGCCGATGTCGTCGCCCGCTTTCAGGGCGGCCATAATGCCGGCCATACGCTGGTCGTGGGTGAGACCGTCTATAAGCTGTCGCTGCTGCCGTCCGGCATCGTGCGCGGCACGCTGTCGGTGATCGGCAATGGCGTGGTGCTCGACCCCTGGCATTTCCGCGACGAGGTCGCCAAGCTCAAGGGGCAGGGGGTGACGATCACGCCCGACAATCTGCAGATTGCCGAAACCTGCCCGCTGATCCTGCCTTTCCACCGCGATCTCGACGGCCTGCGCGAGGATGCGAGCGGCGCGGGGAAGATCGGCACGACGCGGCGCGGCATCGGCCCGGCCTATGAGGACAAGGTCGGCCGCCGCGCGATCCGCGTGTGCGATCTGGCCCATCTCGACGATCTTGGGCCGCAGCTCGACCGGCTGACCGCGCATCATGACGCGCTGCGCGCCGGGTTCGGCGAAGCGCCGATCGACCGCGAGGCGCTGATGACCGAGCTGCGCGACATTGCCGCTTTCATCCTGCCCTTCGTCAAGCCTGTGTGGCTGACGCTTAATGAGGCGAAGGCGGCGGGCAAGCGCATCCTGTTCGAAGGCGCGCAGGGCAGCCTGCTCGACATCGACCATGGCACCTATCCGTTCGTCACCTCGTCCAACACCGTCGCCGGCACCGCCGCCAGCGGCACCGGCCTTGGCCCGTCGGGCGCGGGCTTCGTGCTGGGGATTACCAAGGCCTATACGACGCGCGTCGGCTCCGGCCCTTTCCCGTCCGAGCAGGATAATGACATCGGCCAGCGGCTGGGCGAGCGGGGCCATGAATTCGGCACCGTCACCGGCCGCAAGCGCCGCTGCGGCTGGTTCGACGCGGTGCTGGTGCGCCAGTCGGTCGCGGTGTCGGGCGTTACCGGCATCGCGCTCACCAAGCTGGACGTGCTCGACGGGTTCGACACGCTCAACATCTGCGTGGGCTATCGCATCGGCGACCAGCGCTTCGACTATCTGCCCGCCCATGCGCAGGATCAGGCGCGGGCCGAGCCGATCTATGAGACGATCGAGGGATGGCAGGACACGACCGCCGGCGCGCGCAGCTGGGCCGAGCTGCCGGCGCAGGCGATCAAATATATCCGCCGCATCGAGGAGCTGATCGGCTGCCCGGTGACGCTGGTGTCGACCAGCCCCGAGCGCGACGATACCATTCTGGTGCGCGATCCGTTCGCGGACTGACGCTTTTCGACGCCGGCCGCTCCCGCCATATCGGGTGCGGCCGGCGCTGGCTCTTGAACGAAGGAATTATCCATGGCCGGCGACCGGTTTGAGCGGCACAAACAGCCCTGGACCCAGGATGAGGTGCAAAAACTGCACACGCTCGCCAAGAAGGGCATGGCGCTCAAGGCCATCGCCAAGGCGCTGACCCGCAGCGAGGAATCGGTGAAGAGCCGGGCCAAGCAGGACGGGCTGTCGATCGCCAAGCTCAGATAGGGCTTTGTCGGGGCCGGACAGGATTGTCCTGCGCCTCGCCCGCCGACACCACCGTCGCCGCGACCAGATCGCCGGTGACGTTGAGGCTGGTCCGGCACATGTCGAGGAAACGGTCGACGCCCAGCACCAGCCCAATCCCCTGCGGCGGCACGCCGACCATGCCCAGGATCATCGCCACCACCGGCAGCGATCCGGCCGGCACGCCCGC
The DNA here is from genome assembly GCA_032082785.1 of Sphingobium sp. Classification (GTDB taxonomy): domain Bacteria; phylum Pseudomonadota; class Alphaproteobacteria; order Sphingomonadales; family Sphingomonadaceae; genus Sphingobium. The sequence goes on from DAMDPH010000143.1 coordinate 3,973, forward strand.
CGTGCCCACCCCGCCCAATATGCACACCAGCATCACCATCAGCTGCTGCGTCAGGCTGAGGTCGACCTTGAAAAATTGCGCGAGAAACAGGACGGTGATGCCTTCGAACATCGCCGTGCCATTCTGGTTGGCGGTTGCGCCGATGGTCAGCACGAAGCGGGAAACGCGGCGCGGCAGGCGCAGATTTTCCTCCGCCACCCGCAGCGCGGTCGGCAGCGTCGCGTTGGAGGAGGCGGTGGCGAAGGCCATGACGGTCGCTTCCTGCACCGCGGCGAAGAAGCGCAGCGGCGACCATCGCGCCAGCACCGCCAGCAGCAGCGAATAGACGCCGAACATCTGGATCGCCAGCGCCAGCAGCACCACGCCGACATAGGCGGACAGGCGGATGAGCAGGTCCCAGCCAAATTGCGCGGCAAGGTTGAACATGAAGCAGGCGACCGCCAGCGGCGCCAGGCGGATCACGATCCCCATCAGCCGCATGGTGACGTCGAACAGCCCCTCCATGGCGGAGTGTAGCTGGCGCGACTGGTCGGTCTGCACCAGCACCAGGCCGATGCCGAAGAACAGGGCGAAGACCATCACCGCCAATATGTCATTGTCGGCCATGGCGCCGACGATATTGTCCGGGACAATGGCGATCAGCGCGTCGATGCCCTGCGGCGTTTCCGATCCGCGCGACAGGATCGCCTGCGCGCCCTGTCCAGCATCGGCCAGCATCGCCTGCGCCATCGCCGGATCGACGCCCGCGCCCGGGCGCAGCAGGTTGACCAGCAACAGGCTGAGCGCCACCGCGACGCCGGAGACGAGGATAGTGTAGATCAACGTCCTGAGGCCGATCCGCCGCAGCGCGCGCATCTCCCCCATTTCCGCCACCCCGACGATCAGCGCGGAAATCAGCAGCGGGATGACCAGCATGAACAGCAGCCGCAGGAAAATCTGGCCGATCGGGCCGGTGACATAGCGGGTGAGCGCGACGACCCAGGCGGCGTCGCGGGCGGTTGCATAGGCGATCAGCCCGGCGATCAGACCGATCAGGAACCCGGCCAGCATCTGCCATTGCAGCGACAGCGACCGCGCGGCTTCCTCCTGCGCTTCCTGCGCCTCTATCTCCTCCTGCATCGCCGGCCTCCCTCTCCTGCGCCCCATCCCTGTTGAACGGCCCGGCCGCCGGCGCGGTTGCATTTCCGGTGTTCGGCACTCGTCAACCGTTTCGCTATAGCATCGATGGCACTTCGCCGCGCCTGTCGCGTTGGCCGGGTTCACCCATCGGAGATATGCATGATCGTCGACCCCGTTCCCAGCCTGCGCCAGATAGCGACCGAGATATGGAAGCCGCTGACGCTGCTCTTTGTGTGGGACTGTGCGGTGACGGTCGCTTATTATCTGCTGCCCTTCCGCGCGCCGTCGCTGCCGCTCACCATTTTCGGGTCGGCGCTGGCGCTGTTTCTGGGGTTCCGGTCCAACTCCGCCTATCAGCGCTGGTGGGAGGGGCGGATCTTATGGGGCGCGATGATCAACGCGTCGCGCAACCTGTCCCGCGCCACCCGCAATTTCCTGCCCGATCCCGAGGCGCGCGAGCTGAAGCGGGAGATCGTCAAGCGCCAGATCGCCTATGTGAACGCGCTGCGCTACCAGTTGCGGCGCCAGCCCATTGGCGAGGATGTCTGCGCCTTTCTGGAAGAGCGGGACCGGGGGCAGGCGCTGGCGCGGGTGAACCCGGCCAATGGCCTGCTCGACAGCACCGGGCGGCGGATCGATCTGGCGCGGCGTCGCGGGATGATCGACACGATCCAGCAGACGCAGATGGAGGCGGTGCTGGTCGACATCGCCAATGCGCAGGGCGGGATGGAGCGGCTGAAAAACACGCCGCTGCCCAATCAATATCGTTTCCTGCCTACGGTATTCTGCCATCTTTTCTGCATATTGCTGCCGGTCGGGCTGGTCGAGACGCTGGGCTTTGCAACGCCTTTGGGGTCGAGCCTTGCGGGGCTGATGTTTCTGGCGGTGCTCAAGATCGGCGACGATCTGGTCGATCCCTTCGCCGACAGCGTGCATGACGTGCCGCTGACGGCGATGTGCCGCACCATCGAGATCGATCTGCTCCAGTCGATCGGCGACCCCGCGCCAGACCCGATCAGGCCGGTGAAGGGCATTCTCTGGTAGGCTTTGGGCGGCGTTGGAAAAAGCGCGGCACCGGGCGCGGGGGCCATGCGTTAACCCAGGAAACGCACCCGGAAAGGAATTTCATGCGCAAGACTAAGGATGATGCCCCCGCCCGCAAGGCCACGCCGCGCCTTGCCCTCTATCTGCTGTTCGCCTTCATCGGCGCCGCCCTGCTCGCTTTCCTGTGGACCGGCATGCACGGCTGAGAGCGGTCACGCTCAGGCCAGCAGGCGCGCCGGGTCGGGCCAGTGGATGCGCTGCTCGGCCAGCAGGCGGCCGTCGGGGCCCGGCTTGTTCAGCGCCTCCACCTCGACGCCGCCGCGCGCCGCGTAAAAGGCGCGGGCGTCCCGATTATCCTCATAGCAATAGAGAAACAGGCCGCGATCGGGCCAGTGCGCCATCGCCC
>DAMDPH010000143.1:6565-8496 GCA_032082785.1 Sphingobium sp.
AGCGCGGTGCCCACGCCCGTTCCCTTGGCGGCTGGCAGGGCGTGGAGATTGTCGACCAGGCTGCCCCAGCGCGGGTCGGCGCCGCCGATCACGCAGGTGAAGCCCAGCGCCACCCCGTCCCGCTCCGCCAGGATCACGCGCTGGCCCGGCTGCGGCGCTGACAGGCGGTCGGTCCAGCAGGCCAGCCGCTCGGCGACGATGCCGTGCTCCAGATAGTCCGGGTCCATGATATGGGCATAGGCGCTGCGCCAGCTTTCCACATGGCAGGCGGCGATGAGCGGGGCGTCGGCGGCGGTCGCATCACGAAGGATCATCGCGGCACCATAGCCGCGCGGCCCGCCCGCGCCAGCATCCTGCGCCCGATGCGCGCGCGGATCGGGCGAAATTGCCGCTGCGGCTTGTGGCGCGGCCCCTGCCTCGGCTAGAGCGGCGCGACCTTCTATCGGAGAATGCATGAGCTACGCACTCTATCAGATCATTGTCATCCTGCTCGACGTGCTGTGGTGGATCATCATCATCCAGGCGATCATGAGCTGGCTGATCGCGTTCAACATCGTCAATATGGGCAGCGATTTCGTGCGGACCGTGATGGTCGCGCTCGACCGGATGACCGCGCCTATTTATAATCCGATCCGACGGGTGATGCCGGACCTCGGCGCGCTCGACCTGTCGCCCATGGTCGTGCTGCTGGCGATCCTCATCATCCGGCAGGCGGTGCTGCCGCCGCTGTTCGGATTGGTGTGAGCGTCTGGAGCCGGGACGGCGCGGATCTGATCCTCGCCGTCCGGCTGACCCCCGGCGCGGCACAGGATGCGGTCGGCGGGATGTGGACGGACGAGAAAGGCGCCCACTGGCTGAGCGCGCGGGTGCGCGCGGTGCCGGAAAAGGGCCGCGCCAATGCCGCCTTGCTGGCGCTGATCGCCAAGCGGCTGGATCGGCCCAAGGGGGCGATTTCGCTGGAATCGGGTGACACTCACCGGCTAAAGCGGCTGCGGATCAAGGGCGGGGCGCAGGCGCACGCCATCGTAGAACAATGGGTTGAAGCATCATGACCATCGGCAAGCTTATCGACGGCAAGGCGTTCGCCGCCACCCTGCGGGACAAGATCGCCGAGACGGTGCCCGCCTTCGTCGCGGCGCAGGGGCGCAAGCCCGGCCTTGCGGTCGTGCTGGTGGGCGAAGACCCGGCGAGCAGCGTCTATGTCCGCAGCAAGGGCAAGATGACCGTCGCGGTCGGCATGGAAAGTTTCGAGTTTAAGCGGCCCGCCAGCATCGCGCAGGACGATCTGCTCGACCTCATCGACGAGCTGAACCGCGACGAGCGGGTCGACGGCATTTTGGTGCAGCTGCCGCTGCCCGCCCATATCGACGAGGCGGCGGTGATCGCCGCCATCGATCCGGCCAAGGATGTCGATGGCTTCCACGTCGTCAATGCCGGGCGGCTGGCGACGGGCCAGGAGGCGCTGGTGCCCTGCACGCCGATGGGCTGCATCATGCTGCTGAAGGATGAGCTGGGCGACCTGTCCGGGCTGGAGGCGGTGGTGATCGGCCGCTCCAACATCGTCGGCAAGCCGATGGCGCAATTGCTGCTGGCGGAAAATTGCACGGTGACGCTGGCGCATAGCCGCACCCGCGACATCGCCAGCATCGTCCACCGCGCCGATATCGTCGTCGCCGCCGTCGGCCGGCCCGAAATGGTGCGCGGCGAATGGATCAAGCCGGGCGCGACCGTCATCGACGTCGGCATCAACCGCGTCGCCGACGAGGATGAAGGGAAAGGCCGCATCGTCGGCGATGTCGCCACCGCCGAAGCGCTGGCCCATGTCCGCGCCATCACCCCGGTGCCGGGCGGCGTCGGGCCGATGACCATCGCGGTCCTGCTGCGCAACACGCTGGTGGCGGCGCATGCCCGGGCGGGGCTGGCGAAGCCGG
>DAMDPH010000144.1:0-8487 GCA_032082785.1 Sphingobium sp.
CGGCCGGGCGCCGGCCTCGCGCAGCACCAGCGCCTCGACCGCGCCGACAGGCAGCGCCGTGAAACCCTGCGGCCAGACGGGCGGGCGTTCAAGGCGGGTGATATGCGGCGTGCGGTTGGAGATGATCTGCGTTTCCGGCATCGGCCGCCCATCGGCATAGGTGAAGCGATTGTCGCGGGCGAAGAGCTGCAAGTCCCCCTGCCCCTCCACGATCAGGAAGGGCAGGTCGGCGCGGGTGGACGGGCCGCCGCGCACCAGATTGCCGACGATCGCCAATTGCCCATCGACCCAGTCATGGCCGACCCATTCCTCCTCATTCAGGGCATAATGCATGCAGCGATTGCCCGGATCATAGATGAGATTATTGACGCTCACCGCCTGCGCCCCGCCCTTGAACAGCTGGTTGCGCTCATAATTATGGGCGTAGAAATTGCGGGCGATGAAGATGCCGGTGGCATTGTCGTGGATCAGCGACCCCTTGCTATGCTCGCCCTTGCTATGGCTGGAATGGGACAGGCTCTCCGCCACGATATTGTTGGTGAAGCTGATGTTGCGCGAGGTGTGCCGGCGCCAGTCCTCGACGCTTTCACCGCCGGCAAAACGCGGGCCGGAAGCGGAGAGATTTTCGTCCGTCGCCCAACTGATCGAACAATGGTCGATAATGACGTCGCGCGCGCCGCTGGTGGCGATGCCGTCCACCTCCCAGCCGCTATTCTTGGGCGCGCCGTCCGCGCCGGCGCGCACGCGCAGGTGGCGGATCACGACATCATGTGTCGTTATGCCGATACCGCCCCGGATCAGCGTGATGCCCGGCCCCGGCGCGTCTTGTGCGTCGATGCTGACCTGCGGGTTGCGGATGGCGAGCGAGTCTCGTTCCAGATCGATGATCCCGCCGACATCGAAGCGGATGTGGCGCGGCCCGTCCGCTTCCAGCGCGGCGCGCAGGCTGCCCGGCCCGCGCGAGGCCAGGCTGGTGACGCGCATCAGCCTCCCGCCCTCTCCGCCCCGTGTGCGGGTGAAGCCCTGGCGGCTGATATCCTCGGCCATCTCAGCGGCGCGCAGCGGCGAGGCCGCGACCGCTACGCCCGACAGCATCATGCCGGCCATCAGGCGGCGCCGGTCGATGGTCATGCTCATTTGCCGATCCACTTGATGTCCCCGTCGAAAAAGGCGGAAAGCCGCCATTGCTTCGCCTGCTCGGCGGTCAGCTGGTGCGTGCGGGGATCGCGCGTCTTCGGGCTCGCCCCCCGGCCGGTGGAGCGATATTCGGCATAATAGGCCGTGGACAGCCGATCGGTCTGGCCCGGCGTCCATTCGCGCCAGCCGGCCGGGATCAAGGGAGCGTCGATGCGGGTGTCGAGGAAGATCACCCGCGCATAGGGGCGCCAGGCGCGGCCGAGCGAAATATCCCCTGCGGCCGGATCGGCGGTGATGCGGCAATGATCGAAGACATAGGCGCTGTCATCGTCCGGCGCGTTGCGGCTCTGCGCCGTGAACATCACCGACTCATGCGCCAGCCCATGCAGGTGGCAGCGATCGAAAAAGGCATTGGCGTCGCCGAAGATGAAATCGACATGACCCTCAATATAGCAGTCGCGGAAATATTGCCGCGACGGCCGCTTGCCCCGGCCGCGATTGGCGTAAAGCGTGTCCTGATGGCCGAGCAGCCGCACCCGGTCGATCACCGCGCGGTCGCCGGTCAGCGCCAGCGCCACGGCTTGCGAGGGCGGGTTGGCTGGATCGAGCCACCAGTCATTCTGCACGGTAAGGTTGGTGAGGCGGAAATCATCGCCGCCCGCATCCAGCGTCGCCGACACGAAGGTGCCGCCCGCCGTCTTGGCGCTGTCGCCATAGACCAGCACGACATCCTGCGGCCGCGCGCCGGTGCCGCGCAGATGCACGCCATTGCCCCGGACCTTGAGCTTTTCGCGATAGGTGCCGGGCGCGATCAGGATGGTGCCGCCCTCTGCCGGCAGCGCATCGATGGCTGCCTGAACGGTGCGATAGGGCGCCTTGCCATCGGTCGCGACATGCAGCTCCATCGCCGCCGCCGGCCCCGCCATCAACGCGCAGAGCAGCAGGACGAGGCCCTGCCATGCCCGGACCATGCCGGGCTTCCCCGCCGCTCTCCCCATCATCCTTCTCCTTCCAGCCAGAGCATCGCATTGCCCAGAAACCGATTTTGCAGCGGCGCCACCATGTCGGGCAGCCGGTGGACCAGCACCCGCATAGCGCCCTGCCGCGCGATGAAGGAGGCCGCGCCATTATGCCGGTCATGGTCGCGGCTATAGGCGGCGATCACGTCCAGCCCGTCGCCCTCGACCAGCAGGCCGTTGGACGGCTCCGCCTCGATCTGGTGCAGCACGCCCGCGGCCATGTCGACCGGCAGGCCGTCGAACAGGGCATGGGCGCGCAGATAATTCCAGTTGCCCATCCAGGGCGCGCGCAAATTGCCGACCGACCCGTCGAACCGGAACAGGCCAAGTCCGGCAAGCTGCCGCGATACGCCTTCGGCCAGGCCGTCTTCCGGCACCATGGCGATGAGCGGGGTTCCCCCGCGGACCGCCGCCAGCACATCGTCGGGCAATTCGCCCAGCACCAGCTTTGGCTTCTCCCCCTTTTTCGGCTGCGCCTCCAGCCCGGTCTGTTCGCCGATCTGGCGGCGGGCAATCTCCTCGGCCTTGAGGCCGCTGGCGACGATGCCGTCATAGCGGCGGCCGGCGCGGAAGGGTTCGACGGCGATGCCGGGCAGCGCCTCCAGCTGCGCGCGCAGGCTGGCGGCGACACCGGACAGGCCGATGCGCAGCGTGCGGCGGGGTTGCTGCGCGGGCGCGGCGACCCAGAGGGTGCGGGTGAAGCCGACATCGGGCCGTCCGGCAAGGCTCAGCCGCAGCTGATGCGCCCCGCCGGTGGCGAAGGGCGGCGCGGTCAGCTGTTCGGCGACCAGATAGCTGAACCGGTCGGGCGTCTGCGGCGGGCAGGCATGGCGGGCGATGGGAACGGCCCGCCCCTGCGGATCGACCATCTCCAGCAGCAGCTCGCCCGTGACCGGCTCCCCGCTGTCGTTCAGCAGATAAAGATCGAGGATGGCGGCTTCACCGGTCGCATAAGCATAGCGGCGCTGCTTGGCGATGGGCCGGACCGGCAGCAGGCTCTGCCTGAGCAATTGGGGGTCCGCCTTGAACAGCCGCAAATTGTCGACGATGCCGGAATGATTTTCGATGGCCGTGGATTCCCAGCCCGATATCGCCGCAATATCGACGCTGTCGCCGATGCGGATATTCTCCATATAATTCTGCCAGGCCTCATAGCATTTGCGGCCGATGGACAGGAACAGGCTCTCGGCGGTGGGAAAGGCTTTGCGGAAGCCCCAGCGGTCGAGATAGCGGTCGGTATTCTCGACGATGACGCGATGATCCTCGCGATCATAGGATCGGCCGCCGGCCTTGGCGTCGATCTCCGCCAGCATGCGCGGATGATTGTCGGCCACGGCGCAGCCCTGCATCTCGCCAAATTCGACGATGAAGGGCTTGCCGGTCTGGCGGTGAATATAGTCATCCTTGCCCTGGTAGAAACGGTCATACCATTGGTCGCCCGCGCCCTGATGATTGTTCCACCATCCGCCCCACTGGTCGACGTCGGAGCGGTAATAGCGATCCTCATAGGGCAGATACATGGCCTGCGCCGCGCCGCGCGCGACGAAGCCGTCATTGAGGATCACGGCGCGGCTGGGATCGGCATCGTGCATCGCCTTGAGCACCGCCTGCACATCGGGATTGTCGAGATTGGCGCCGATCTCATTTTGCAGGGTATAATGGACGACGCTGGGCCGCGAGCGGAAGGCGCGGACCATGGCGACGCATTTTTCGATCATGAACTGGCGGCTGAAGGCGTCGGCGGGCGACAGGCTCTCGCCGGGCTTGAGGTCGCGGCCGATGGCAAAGCGTCCGCCGCCCGGCTCCAGAACCCGCAACAGGCCGGCTTCATCCTGCCGGTCCATGACTTCCGCCTTGGCGACATTGCGGTGGAAGTGCAGGCAGTTGAGGCCCAGCGCGCGCGCAGCCTCCACTTCGCGGCGGGCCAGTTCCGGCGTCGGCCACAGGCCATTATAGCCCCAATAGCCCCAGCTGATCGCCGAATAGAGTTTGATCCGCCGCCCGTTCAGCCGCAGCATCGCATCGGTGCCGATGCCCACCGGCGCCAGCCAGCGAAAGCCGAACCGCACGTCGCGCGCATCCTCGCCATAGGCGAAGCGCAGCCGGTGCAGATGCGGCGCCTCCATCGACCAGAGCGCCGTGTCGGCGGCGGCTTCCAGGTCGAAGCGCAAGCGGGCGACCGGGCCGTCCAGCGCCACCGCCTCCAGCCGCACACGCGCGGCGACGGGGCGGCCCTGCATGGTGCTGAGCGCGAGCTTCGCCGCCTTGCGGATCGCGGCTTCAGACGGCGGCGTCCCGTCGAAGCGGATCTCGGCCATGGCGGTGATGCGGCGCGGGTCGGGGGTGTTGAGGATCCAGGCGTCGGCGATCCGCGCCGCGCGGGGATGGGCGGTCAGCCTGATCCCCCGGTCCAGTCCGCCAAAACCGTGCGAGGCGAACAGCTTGACCGCGCCCCATTGCATGGTGGTGGAATCGCGCCAGTCATAGCGGCCGCCCGGATTGGTGATGCGGATCGCCAGGTCATTGGCGCCCACCCGCATCGCGTCGCTCAGGTCGCACTCGATCGGCAGTTCGGACATGATCGAATAGCCGACCAGTTGCCGGTTGAGGAAGATTTCCGCCCGCAACCGCGCGCCCGGCAGCGTCAGCATCACCCGCTTGCCGCGCATCGCGGCGGGGATGTCGATCGAGCGGAACCACCAGGATACACCGCGATAGGCGCCATTTTGCGGAACGGGATCATCCTCCGCATAGCGATATTCGTCGGGGCCATAGGGCCGCTCGCCAAATCGGCCCCATAGATGCTGCTCCACGGTGGTGGGCAGGCTGACCTTGAGCGCGGCGCTTTCGTCCAGCGCCGCCCAGCCGCTGGTCGGCGGATTGACGGGCAGCGCCTCCAGCTTCAGCTGGGAGGGGAGATGCAGCACATCGTCGCGCCAGGTCGCAGCGCGGTCGATCCAGAGATTCCAGCCGCTATCAGGCAGGACGACCGGCTCGGGCGGCGCGGCCAGCGTGTCGATGGCGGTCACGGCCAGCGCCCCGGCGCCCGCCCCCTTCAGCAATGTGCGGCGGTCGACGGGAAGTGCCGGCATGATCCTCTCCTTCATCCTCAGGGCACCAGCAGCGGGCGGATGTCGGGAACGGTGCGGGCCAGTTCGGCCGTCACCATCGCCGCGAACATATCGGCGCCCTCGCGGCCGAGGTGGGTATAGTCGAAGGACAGTTTCGCCTGTCCCATCGGTTCGGCTGCCGCATTATCCTGCGCGGCCTTCTGGGCGGGCGCGGCGGTCTGGCCGGTGTCGGAGGGCAGCGTCTCGCCCCGGATCGCCGCAGCCGCAACCGTTGGAGAGGGCGGGCGCTGGGCGAAGCGGTTGGCGAGCGCCGGTCCCATCGCCTGCACCAGGGCATTGCTGCGCGCATGGAGATCGACGAGCGGCACGCGCATCTCGGCCGCGACCCGCTTCACCGCCTGCGCCCAGGGAAGAAGATCGTCGGACACCCTGCCGTCGCTGAACATGCGGCGGGTGAGCGGCGTCACCAGCACCGGCACCGCGCCGGCGGCCCGCACTTCCTCGACATAGCGGCGCATATTGACGGGAAATTCGGTGGCGAGATCGGTGGAGCGGCCGGGCTTCCCCGGCTGGTCATTATGGCCGAACTGGATGAGGACGAAAGTCTTGACGAAGCCGGGCGTCTTCATTTCGGCAAGGGCCAGATCCCAGCTGCCTTCGCTGCGATAATTGCCCGAACTGCGCCCGCCCCGCGCCAGATTGACGCAGGCGGCGAAGGAGGTGACATGGTCGGCGCAAAAGCTCGGACCCCAGCCGCCCTGAACCGCGACCGTACTGTCGCCCACCAGGATGATCTTGGACGCGCGGATCTTCTGGCTCTGCGCGGCCACCGGCGCGACCGTTATCGCAGCCAGAGCGGCGCTGATCAGCGCAATGCGCGGCATCTTGGTCATTTGTCTCTCTCCCTCTCTCATTCAGACGGGCGTCAGCGCGGGACCGCGCAGCAGCAGCGGCCGGCCGGGCTTCAATTGCACCTGACGCCGCGCCATGCCGCAGCGGATGCTGCGCTCTCCCGCCAGATCCGACAGCAGCCGCGCTTCATGCAGCCGACCGTCGCGCCAGCTCAGGTCGACGCGGCAGGCGCCGCGTGCGCGCAGGCCGCTGATCGACCCTTCGGGCCATGCCGATGGCAGCGCCGGCAACAGCCTGATCTCCTCGCCCTGGCTTCGCATCAGCATCTCGACAATGCCGGCCGCGCCGCCGAAATTTCCGTCGATCTGAAAAGGCGGATGCGCGTCGAACATGTTGGGGTAGGTCCGTTCCGGCCCCAGCAGGAAGCGCAGAATGCTGTGCGCCCGCTCGCCGTCGCCCAGCCGTGCCCACAGGTTGATCCGCCATGCCGTGGCCCAGCCGGTTGCCTTGTCGCCGCGTATCTCCAGCGAGCGCCGGGCCGCCGCCGCCAGCTGGGGCGTCCGCTCGGGATCGATCTGGTTGCTGGGGTATAGGCCGTAAAGATGGGAGACGTGGCGGTGATGCAAGTCCTTCGCGCCCGCGTCCCAATCCTCCTGCCATTCCATCAACTGGCCCTGGCTCCCTACCCGGCTGGGGGCGAGCCGCGCCTTCATCGCCTCTATCTGCTCGACAAGCTCTGCATCCATATTCAGCAGCCGCGCGGCGGCGACGCTGTTGGTGAACAGGTCGCGGATGATCTGCATGTCCATGGTCGGCCCGGCGCAGAGCGAGCTGCCGTGGACATGGGTATTTTCCGGCGACAGCGAGGGATTGGTGACCATCCAGCCGCTGCGCGGATCGCGCACCAGCGTGTCGAGGAAGAACAGGCTGGCGTCGCGCAGCAGCGGGTAGATGGAGGCGAGATAGGCGCGGTCGCGCCCATAATCATAATGATCCCACAGATGCAGGCACAGCCAGGCGCCGCCGGTCGGCCAGATGCCATATTGCGGCCCGTCTATCGGCGCGGTGGCGCGCCACAGGTCGCTATTATGATGGCACACCCAGCCGCGCGCGCCATACATGGTTCGCGCGGTGCGGGCGCCGGTGATCGCAAGATCGCGCACCAGCGCGATCAGCGGTTCGACCAGTTCCGGCATGGCGGTCGGCTCCGCCGGCCAATAGTTCATTTCCGTATTGATATTGACGGTATATTTCGAACCCCAGGGCGGGCGCAGACTGTCGTTCCAGATGCCCTGCAAATTGGCCGGCTGGCTGCCGGGCCGCGAGGAGCAGATGAGCAGATAGCGGCCATATTGGAAATAGAGCGCGGCCAGGGCCGGATCGGCGGCGGTTTCCGCCTCCCGGATGCGCTGGTCGGTCGGCTTGTCGACCGCCGGGCTGCGCCCAAGGTCGAGGACGACGCGGCGGAAGATGTCGCGATGGGCGCGGCTGGTGTCGGCGGCGATGCGGGCGAAGCCCCTGCCCGCCGCCCGCTCCATCTGCGCGCGGGTGATCGCCGTCGGATCGCCGCTCACATCGTCGAAGCGGCGATAGCTGGTGGCCATGGCGATCAGGATCGTCGCCTCATCCGCGCCGCTGAGCCGCAACCGGTTGCCCGCCGCCTCCAGCAGGCCGCCGCGATGCAGCAGCTTCACCCGCGCTTCGAACCGCAGCGCGCCCGCAATGCCATGTTCGGTGCCGTTGCGGCCGGTGATCAGCAGGCTGTCCGCACCCTCCACCTGACAGGTCGCGCCCTTGTGCGGGCTGTCGGCGCGAAGGGTGAAGGCGATCCGGCCGCCTTTGTCGGCCGACAGGCGCAGGGCGATGACCTGATCGACCGGAGACGCCACCAGCTCCCGCCCAAAGCGCACCCCGTCTAGATCATAGCTGACACCGGCAATGGCGGCGTCGATGTCGAGGTGGCGACGGTAGCGCGTGCTGCGCTGCGGATCGGCGCCCTCCATGTCGATGAGCAGGTTGCCGAGCGCCTGATAAGACATTTGCCGCACCGGCACCGCCATCAACCGTTCCTTGGCGAGCGCGGTGGCGGCCTCATACTCCCCCGCGAAGATCAGCCGCTGCATCTCCGGCAGGGCTTCGCGCGCGCGCGGATTGACCGGATCATAGGGGCCGCCCGCCCAAAGCGTATCCTCGTTCAGCTGCAAGCGCTCCTGCGCCACGCCGCCGAAGATCATCGCGCCGATACGGCCATTGCCGACCGGCAGCGCCTCCACCCACTCGGCCGCAGGCTGCGCATAGCAAAGCAGCAGCGGATCGCCCTGACGCGGCGGTTCGGCCGCGCGCAACGGGTCGGACGCGAGCGCCAGTCCGGCCGCACCCGACGTCAGGCCGCGCAGCGCGTCGCGCCG
>DAMDPH010000145.1:0-8302 GCA_032082785.1 Sphingobium sp.
GCCCGTCCCCGACTTCAACACCCGTGCGGCAACGAAGCCCAACGCCGCGCAGCCGCCCAGAAAGCCGGCCGGATGGGTGCGGGCAAAAGCCTGCGCCTCGCTCAGCAGGTCGGCCGCGCTCTTGCGGTCGACGCGATCAGCGAAATCGCCAAGGCTCCGCGCCCCTTGGCGCAGCGCGGACTGAAGCCATTGCGGGCTGTCATCATCCAGCCGCGCAGCCGCATCGCCAAGGGCGGAAGCCGCGCTTTTCGCCTGGCCCGCGACCGCACCCTTGCGCGCATCCGCTTCGCTCTCCAGCCGCTCGCCGGCGGCGCCGGCGACACGCTGGGTGTCGTCGTGAAGCCCTCCGGTAGAGGCTCGATCTTCAGCTATATTGGTCATGTCCGATCCTTTCGTCATGTGGGAGACGATGGGCCGGTAAGGGCGGGCAGGCGGTGGCAGTTCCCTTGCCCGGCCGGGATCAGACCGCCGCGCGACGGATCGCCCGCTTTACAGGATCGGCGACCGCTGCCGGAACGGACATGTAACGGAAAAATCTTGACAAAAGCTGCGAGAGCTAAGCCTTGTCGCTGCCGTCCTGACGTGGGGGAAAGGGGATCTGGTCGAGCTTTTCGATAAGATCCTTGAACAGGTCGTCCTGATCGACCGGGAAGTGGCGATGAAATCCCTTGCCGAGCGCCGCTAGGTCGCGCTCAGTCAACAAGCCAATCGATACGATCTTATCCGCCATCCTGTTCTCCTTGGCGGCTGAACCATGGCGGGTCGGGTAAGTGCCGCGCATTACGCCATCGTCATGAATTTTATTCCATCTCCGCGCCTGCGGCCCCTTTAGTCCGCATCGGGCAGAAGCATGCGGCAGAGGATCCCGTCGGGTGCGAACTCGACAGTCGCGCCGCTTTCCTCGCCCCGCTTCAGGCTGCGCGCGATCAGCGTCTGGCCAAAGCCCTGCGCGGCGGGGGCGGACACGGGCGGCCCACCGCTTTCCTGCCACAATATCTCGAACATGCCGTCCGCCAGTTTCCTACCGGTGATGGTCACCACCCCGCTTTCGCAGGACAGCGCGCCATATTTTACCGCATTGGTGACAAGCTCATGCACCACCAGGCCAAAGGCGATGCCGACATCGGCAGAGACTGATCGGTCCATCCCCTGCATCGCCAGCTTCGGCCCGGCGCTGGACACATAGGGCGCCAGCTCGGCCTGAATGAGCGCGGCAAGATTAAGCCCCGCCCAGCTCGCCTCCGCCAGCAGATTATGCGTCGCCGCCAGCGCTTGAATGCGGCTGGTAAAGCGAGTGCGGAAATCGGCCAGGTCGCTCGACCCGGCGATGGTGCGGCTGCCGATCGACAGGACCATGGTGAGGATATTCTTCACCCGATGGTCCAGCTCGCGCATCAGCAGCGTCTGCCGCTTCTCAATCGCCTTGCGTTCCGACAGGTCGATCAGCGTGACGACGCAGCCGCCAATCGCCTCCCCCGCCAGGCGCAAGGGCGCGACGCTGACCAGCAGATCCTTGGGTGGATCGATAAAAGCGGCGCAGGCTTCCAGCCCACGGATCGCGCTGCCGTCATTGGCCATGGCGATCAGATCGTCGGGATGCATGATCGCGCTGCCGATCGGGAAGGTCAGCGGAAAGGCTTCGTCGAACCGCTTGCCCACCGGATCGCCATCGACAAGCGCCGACACCGCCGCATTGGCATTGGTGATCCGGCCGTGCCGGTCGCAGACCAGAACCGCTTCATTGGCGGACGCCATGACGGCGCGGCCGATACGCTCGGACTCGTCGGCGGCCGCCGCCTCGACCCGCGCGGTGACGTCGGTGAAGGTCAGCGCCGATCCGGTGCCAAAGGCCAGCGGCAAGGGCGCGGCCGTTGCCACCAGATGCCGGGCCTTGCCCTTATGCGCCTGCACAAACTCGCTCTGATGCCGGCCATTGCGCGCCTGGGCGATGGTGCCGCGCACGATCCGGGCGGACGGACCATCCAGATAGGAGAAAAGCCCTTCACGCTGGAGGTCGGCGGGGCTGCATCCCAGCAGCGTGCAGAAGGCGCTGTTGGCGTAGAGCAGCCGTTCCTGCGGATCGAGCGCCACCGCGCCGATATCCATCGCCTCCATGATTGCGCGATAGCTGTCCTCGCCACCCGACAGGGCGAAGATCGCATCCTCGTCGGCCGCGCGGACGACGACCGCATCGGCCTCGCCGTCGCGGATCGCGCGCAGCGTATCCTCCGCCTCGACAAGACGCCGCCGAAGCTCGCCGACAGAGACCGTATCGGCTGCGGCCGGCGTCACGAAGCCTCGCCGAGCTGAAGATGGACCAGCACCTTCTCCGTATCCGACAGGTCGCCGATGATCTTCTGGATCGGCACCGGCAATTGCCGCACCAGCGTGGGGATGGCGACGATATTATGCTCGCGCGCCAGCTTCGGATTTTCCTTCAGGTCGACCACCTTGACGACATAACTGTCGTCCAGATGCTCGCTGCATATCCGTTCCAGATTGCGGATCGCCGCAACCGATTTGGGTGTTTGCCCCGCTACATAGAGCGTCAGCTCGGTCGGGCCTGCGCCAGACTTGCTCATCTTCCGTCCTTCCTTGCCCATCATCGGGCCGTCATATCTGTCGCGAAGCCGCCATGTCGGCGAGGTCGGTTTCGGCCTGTCGCCGGTAATCCTCCTCGGCCAGACCCAGCCGCCGCAATTCCGCCTCGTCGGCGGCCAGCGCCGCCTGCAAGGCCGCTATGTCCGCTTCCGCTTTCCGCCGACGCTGCTCGACGCGCGCCTGCATCGTCTCTGCCTCCACCTGCCGCGTGCGTTCCGCCCGCCGCAACCGCGCTTCCTCGAACCGCCGCGCCGATCCGGTCAGCGCGCCATGCTCGCCCAAATGCGGCTTGAGCAGGCGAATGCCGTCATGGCTCATCACAAATTCGCGTACCTGATTGGAATGCGCCATGCCGCGCGCCTTGAGCAGGTAAAGCTCGCGGTTGAACTCGCCATTGGTTTCCCGGTTGAGCAGCAGCAGCCAGGCATCCATCAGCGACGACAGGCCGGCATCGGTCTGCGTCTCCCCCTGATTATGGGCCAGATGGGTGAAAATGCCGGTGATGCCGTGGGACTTGAGATGATCCACCATGCGCAACAGCATCGCCTGCACGTCGCGCGCTTCGCCGCTGTCGATAAAGGCGGAGATCGGGTCCATCACCACCAGCGACGGCTGAAAACGCGCCACTTCGCGCAGCATGATCGCCAGATGCATTTCCAGGCTGTAGAAAGTCGGGCGCGCCGCGACGCAGCGCATCAGCCCGGCCTCCATCCACGCGCCCACATCCAGCCCGATCGACCGCATGTTCCGCGCCGCCTGCTCCGCCGATTCCTCGAAGGAGAAATAGAGCGCCCGCTCCCCGCGCGCGCAGGCGGCATCGACGAAGCAATTGGCGATGGAGCTTTTGCCCGATCCCGCCACCCCGGTGACGAGGATGCTGCTGCCGCGATGGAACCCGCCGCCTTCCAGCATTGCGTCCAGATCGGCGATGCCGCTGGAAATCCGCTCCTCAAAAACCTTATGCTCCAGGCCGAGCGAACTGATCGGCAGCACGCTGAACCCGTCTTCGCCGATCAGGAACGGATATTCATTGGTGCCATGAGCGGTGCCGCGATATTTGACGATGCGCAGCCGCCGCGTCGACACCTGGTTATGCACGCGATGGTCGAGCAGGATCACGCAGTCGGAAACATATTCCTCCAGCCCCTGCCGCGTCAGCGTCCCGTCGCCGCGCTCGCCGGTGATGACGGCGGTAAGCCCCTTTTCCTTCAGCCAGTCGAACAGCCGGCGGATTTCGGCGCGCAGGATGGCCGGGTTCTGGAAGGCGGAGAAAAGGCTCTCGATCGTATCCAGCACGATGCGCTTGGCACCGACTTCCTCCACCGCCAGTTCGAGCCGCAGGAACAGCGCCTCAAGATCATATTCCCCCACCTCGGCCAGTTCGGACGGGTCGATGGCGATATGTTCGATATGGATGCGGCCCTGCTCGACCAGCTGGTCGAGATCGAAGCCCAGGGAGGCGACATTGTCGACGATGTCGCCGGGCCGTTCCTCGAACGTGACGAAAATGCCCGGCTCGCCGTCGCGCGCGCCATTGACGAGGAAGGTCGAGGCGAACAGCGTCTTGCCGCAGCCAGCCGATCCGCACACCAGGCTCGGCCGCCCACGGGGCAGGCCGCCCATCGTGACATCGTCAAAGCCTTCTATGCCCGTTCTGGCCTTTTCTATTCCCGCTGCCATGCACTTCCCAAATCATCAAATCGCCTCGGCTTAGGACAAGGAAAATGGAAGGGCAATGTCGGCGTCTGTGACTTTGATGGAAGTCAATATTTTTCGCCCCAAAGCGTTTATTATACTCACCTAGGTTATATTTCTTGTTCCCTGTGGCTTAGGAACGTCGCGCCGCCATCAGGGTAAGATTGGCGGGCAACATCACCGCAAGATGCGCATTGACCGATCCCACAGGACCGCTAAGCAGATGAGCGGCGAGGCTTCGCACCGAAGGACTGCAATCCGCGAAGTCTCGCCCACCTGTCTCACCCCCTGTTGCGCTTTGGCCACGCATTCCCGTGAAATGCTGCGGCCCATCCTGCCGCGCCAGCTTCTATGTCACTGTGTTGCCACAATAAAGGCATAGCGGCGCGCTGCCTGGATGATGCGGAACTGCCGCACGCCGGGGATGACCATCCTAGATCATTGGGGAATAGCTTGTCGAAATTCACTTTCGGTCGGTCGCTGCTGCTGCTGTCCACCGCTCTCGTCGCGATCGTTCCGGGCGCTGCGGCGCAGGCGCAGGATGCCGGCGCCACCGACGCGCTTGACGAAATCGTCGTCACCGCCGAGCGCCGCTCGGTCAATCTTCAGGACGTGCCGGTGTCCGTCGCGGCCGTGCGCGGCGACCAGCTGCGCGACTTTCAGGCCGGCGGCGGCGACATATTGGAACTGGCCGCGCGCGTGCCGGGCCTTTACGCCGAAACCACCACGGGCCGCATCTTCCCCCGCTTCTATATTCGCGGCCTCGGCAATATCGATTTCTACCTCGGCGCGTCGCAGCCGGTGTCGATCATCCAGGACGATGTCGTGCTGGAGCATGTGGTGCTGAAGTCCAATCCGGTCTTCGACGTCAATCAGGTGGAAGTGCTGCGCGGGCCGCAAGGCTCGCTGTTCGGCCGCAACACCACCGCCGGCATCATCAAATTCGACACGATCCGCCCGACCATGGATTGGCAGGGCCGCGCCTCCGCCAGCTATGGCAGCTATAATATGGCGACCTTCGACGGCGGCATCGGCGGCCCCATCGTCGCCGACAAGCTCGCCTTCCGCCTGTCCGCCCTCTACCAGCGCCGCGACGACTGGGTCGACAATGTCTATGACGGCGCGAGCGCCGACGGCACCGACAGCCCGCGCAAGGACGCCATGGGCGGCTATGAGGAAAAGGACATCCGGCTTCAGCTGCTGATGACCCCGTCCGACCAGCTGTCGATGCTGACCAGCTTCCACGCGCGCGACTATGACGGCACCTCGACGCTGTTCCACCGCGCCGGCCTCGTCAAAGGGTCCAACAGCGTCGCGGGCGAGCCGCGCAAGCGCGTCTCCTATGACGAAGCGATGAACAATCCGCAGGCCTATAAGACCTATGGCGCGTCCCAGCAGATCGCGCTCGACTTCGGCCCTGCCACCCTCACCTCGATCACCGCATACGAAACGACGTCCGGCTATAGCCGGGGCGATACCGATGGCGGCGCGGGCGCCGACTATCCGGTCGGCGGCGTCGCCAATGGCTTTGGCCAGAGCCAGGGCAATGTGCGCGATCTCGACCAGCTGACGCAGGAAGTGCGGCTCGCCAGCAACGGCGAGGGTGCCTTCAAATGGCAGGTCGGCGGCATGTATTTCGACCAGCGCGATACGACCGACTTTTACCAGCGCGCCTATTTTCTGGAAGGCGCCGCCAACAATCCCAACAACTGGGTGCGGCTGCGCAACGTCAACAGCAGCTGGGCCTTTTTCGGGCAGGCCAGCTATGAGCCGGTGCCGGGCCTCACCCTCACCGCCGGCGGTCGCTACACCAAGGACGTGAAGAAGACGCGTCTGCTCAAGACCGCCGACACGGCGGCCGGCGCGGTCACCTATGGCGGCCGCCGCTATGTCCGCCTCGCCGGCAAGGAACCGAGCTGGGATCTGAGCGCGCTCTATGAACTCAGCCCCGAAGTCAGCCTCTATGCCCGCGTCGCGCGCGGCTTCCGTGGCCCCACCATTCAGGGCCGCTCGGCGGTATTCAACAGCGACTTCACCACGGCGGATTCGGAAACGATCCTGTCCTGGGAAGCCGGCGTGAAGACCAGCCTGTTCGACAATCGCGTGCGCTTCAACCTGTCGGGCTTCACCTATCGGGTGAAGGACATTCAGCTGAACGGCAATGACGTCAACGGCAATGGCGTGTTGTTCAACGCGGACAAGGCCGATGCCTATGGCCTGGAAGCGGAGCTGGAGGCGCGGCCCTTCCGCAACTTCTCCCTGTCGGCGGGCCTCAGCCTGCTGCACAGCGAGATCAAGGACAAGAATGTCTATGCGCAGGTCTGCACCTTGAACGGCGCGGTCGTCTGCACCGTGCAGGATCCGACGCTGGTGCTGGCCCGCGGCACCTTTGCCCAGATCGACGGCAACCCGCTGCCCAATGCGCCCAAATATACCGCCAATGTCGTCGCGCGCTATGACGTGCCGCTCGCCAATGGCGGGGCGCTGTTCGCTTCGACCGACTGGAATATTCAGGGCTACACCAACTTCGTCCTCTATCGCACCCGCGAATTCTATTCGAAGGGCGACTTCGAGGGCGGGCTGAAGATCGGCTATAGCGCGCCGGGCGGCCGCTATGAGATCGCCGCTTTTGCCCGCAACATCACCAATGAGAAGAACCTCAAGGGTGTGATCGAAAACTACATGGCCGCCGTCTTCAACGAGCCGCGCATCATCGGCCTGTCGCTCAGCGGCAAGCTCTGACCGGAACGGGCGCGCTCTCATCGAGGACGCGCCCGCTTCTTCCCTTGAGATCAGGCGGCATTTTGCTTCGGCCGGAAATTCTGTAGAGCCGGGTCGGACCAGAAAAGGATCGACAGGATGGAATTTAGAAGGCTCGGCCGCACCGATATCGACGTCAGCCTGATCTGCCTTGGCACCATGACCTGGGGGTCGCAGAATAGCGAGGCGGAGGCGCACGCCCAGCTCGACTATGCGACCGGCGCCGGGGTCAATTTCATCGACACCGCCGAAGGCTATCCGGTAACGCCGGTGCAGGCCGAAACGCAATTTCTGACCGAAACCTATATCGGCAACTGGATCGCCGCGCGCGGCCGCCGCGACGATATTATCCTGGCGACGAAGGTCTCCGGCCCCGCCCGTGACCCGATCCGCAAATTCCGGGGCGGCAATAACCGGCTCGACCGGCGCAATATCGAGCTGGCGGTCGAGGACAGCCTGCGCCGGCTGCGCACCGACTATATCGATCTTTATCAGGTTCATTGGCCCGACCGGGTGGTGCCCTCCTTCGGGCGGCGCGGGATCAGCCGGATCGAGGACGTGCCGGAGACGGTGCCGATTGAGGAAACGCTGGGCGCGCTCGCAGATCTGGTCCGCGCGGGCAAGATCCGGCATTTCGGCGTGTCGAACGAAACGCCGTGGGGCGTGTCGGAATATCTGCGCCTGTCGCGGGAAAAGGACTGGCCCCGGCCGGTGTCGATCCAGAATGCCTACAGCCTGCTCAATCGCAGTTTTGAACAGGCGCTGGCGGAATATGCGCTGCGCGAGGATATCGGGCTGCTCGCCTATTCGCCGATGGCGGGGGGCAATCTCAGCGGCAAATATCTGGGCGGGGTGATCCCGCCGGGGTCGCGCCGCGACGTTGCCCGCCAGTTCGTCCGCTATGACCTGCCGAACCAGCCGCTGGCGAGCGCCCGCTATGTCGCCATCGCCCACGCCTTTGGCCTGGACCCGGCCCAGATGGCGCTGGCCTTCGTCAACAGCCGGCCGTTCGTGACATCGACGATCATCGGCGCGACCAGTCTCGACCAGTTGAAGGCCGATATCGCCAGCGTCGATCTTCAGCTGTCCGACGAGCTGCTGGCGGCGATAGAGGCCGTGCATCGGGACATTCCCGACCCCTGCCCCTGATCGCGCCGGACTATTGCGGCGGGCGGTCCATGCCGCCCGCCGCGCTCACTTTAGCAGCTGCCGTTGCGGTCGATCGCCCGGCCGGCCAGCGCGCCAG
>DAMDPH010000146.1:0-8251 GCA_032082785.1 Sphingobium sp.
AGCGGCGCATCGCCGCCGACCCGCCGCGCCAGGGTGAGCGCCGCGCCGGTGCCGGCCCCCTCCTCCTCCAGGCTTGCGAACAGTTCATGCAGGCGACCCCGTGCCAGTCCGCCGCTCAGCGCCTCGTCCAGCCGGTCATGCCCGGTCGCCACGCGCGCGCAGGCACCGTCCGCTGGCGTCCGATCCAGCGAAGCGATATGCCGCTTGAGCGCGGCGAGGCTGTGTAGCGACTCGACCATAGCATGTTCCCGTTATGTTCTTATTCGGGCCAAGCGGGGGTGCGAGTCAATGCGTCAGCGACAAAGCGCCGCCGTGCCTGCGTCCAAAGCTGTGGATAAGTGGGCGCTGCCCCGACTAATCGGCCAGCTGCACGCTGATCGCCTGCGCGTTCATGGTCGCATTGCCGAAAATCGTCATGAAGGCGATGTCGGTCGCGTCGCGGCCGACGGCGATGCGCACCATCGCGTCGGTGTCCGCCAGGCGCGTGGTGTCGACCAGATGCCAGCCGCCGTCCAGCCACACCTCCACCACCGCGTGGAAATCGGGCCGGGCCAGGTCGAGCGCATAGACGGACACCAGCCGCGCGGGGATGTCGCAGGCGCGGATCAGCGCGGCGGTCAGATGGGCAAAGTCGCGACAAACGCCCTGCTGCGCCACGAAGGTGTCGACGGCGGTGGTGGCGCCGGTCGAACTGCCCGGCACATAGCGCAAATTGGCATGGACCCAATCGACCAGCGCCTGCACCAGCTCGCCGCCGTCCAGCCCGGAAAAATGGCTGTCGATAAAGCCGGTGAACCGGTCCGCCTCGCAATAGCGGCTGGGCCAGATGAAGGGGAGGACGTCGGCCGGCAGGCTGGGCAGCGGCGATCGGGCCAGAGAGGCGAGCGGAACGCTGCGGCGGGTCACCTCCACCAGCGCGCGGTAGCGGGCGCGCATCGCGCCGGTGCCGCTGCGGGTCCAGCTGCGCCGGCCGACGCGGCTGCCGCCCTCCAGCCCGGTGGGCGCGACGCCATTGTCGATCCGCAATTCATCCTCGATCAACCGCTGGTCCGGCAGATCCGCCGCCTCCATCGCCAGCAGCACATCGGTCGGCCAGGCAAAATCATAGTCGAGCAAAGCGTCGATCGCGAGGCGCATCAAAATCCTTGTCGGAAAGGCGAATCGGAGAAGAGCCTCCGCCGCTGCGGCGCCATCGCGCCCCTGCACGGGGACGGCAAGCGCGGTCCTCTACCTAAGGGATTGGAAGGAGGCGGGGCTGCGACAAATGGCAGGTGGCGCAAAAGCAGCCGGGGGTCACAAGAGCCTGGAGCCGCCTGCGCCACCTGCCCCACCCCGCCGCTCGCCCCGGCGCGGCTCCCGGTCCTCTGTCCGGGTCCCACAGCAAAAGGCCCGCCGCACCTGCGACGGGCCTTTCCTGCTTTTTCACCGGTCTGCGGCCGCAGCGCGGATCAGGCGTCTTCATCCTCGGCGTCGGGACCGGTCATCATCCCTTCGGCGACTTCCTCGGTCTTGCCCCGGATCGCCCGCTCCAGCTTGTCGCCCAGTTCGGGATGTTCCTTCAGATAGGTTTTGGCATTTTCCCGACCCTGGCCGATGCGGACCGAGTCATAGGAGAACCAGGCGCCCGACTTTTCCACCAGCCCGGCCTTGACGCCGATGTCGAGCAGCTCGCCGATCTTCGACACGCCCTCGCCATACATGATGTCGAATTCCACCTGCTTGAACGGCGGCGCGACCTTGTTCTTCACCACCTTCACGCGGGTCGTGTTGCCGACGATATCGTCGCGATCCTTGATCTGGCCGGTGCGGCGAATGTCGAGCCGGACCGAGGCATAGAATTTCAGCGCATTGCCGCCGGTGGTGGTTTCCGGATTGCCGTACATCACGCCGATCTTCATGCGCACCTGGTTGATGAAGATCACCATACATTTGGAACGCGAGATGGAGCCGGTCAGCTTGCGCAGCGCCTGGCTCATCAGGCGGGCCTGAAGGCCGACATGGCTGTCGCCCATCTCACCCTCAATCTCGGCGCGGGGCACCAGTGCGGCGACCGAATCGACCACCAGCACGTCGATGGCATTGGAGCGCACCAGCGTGTCGACAATCTCCAGCGCCTGTTCGCCGGTGTCGGGCTGCGACACGATCAATTCGTCGATATCGACGCCCAGCTTCTTGGCATAGCCCGGGTCGAGCGCATGTTCGGCGTCGACGAACGCCGCCGTGCCGCCGCCCTTCTGCGCTTCGGCAATGGCATGCAGCGCCAGCGTCGTCTTGCCCGAGCTTTCCGGGCCATAGATTTCGATGATCCGCCCCTTGGGCAGGCCGCCGATACCCAGCGCGATGTCGAGGCCGAGCGAGCCGGTCGAGATCGCCTCGATCTCGATCTTCTCGCGGCTGCCCAGCTTCATCGCGCTGCCCTTGCCAAAGGCACGGTCGATCTGCGCGAGCGCCGCGTCCAATGCTTTCTGTCTGTCCATTGTCCCTGTCTTCTTGGAATCGATGAGTGAGAGCATTGCGGTCATCGGCCCATCCTCTGTCAAGCGGATCTGCACCGACTCCGTCGGCGCCTGGCCATGATGTATCCCTTTTGTTCACCAAGAACAAGAGGGGAACGGAAATTTCCTATTCCTGTCCCAATATGCGCCCCAGCGCCCGCTCGACGGCGCCGATGGTGAAGGGTTTTGGCAGCGTCGGCCGGTCGGCATGGACCGGCGGCAGATCGTCGGCCATGCCGCCGGTGGCAAAGACGAAGGGAATCCCCTTTTCGGCCAATATATCCGCCACCGGCCAGCTTTTCTCGCCCTGCAAATTGCAGTCGAGCAGCGCCGCGTCGAAACCGCCCTCGCGCGCGATCGCGCATGCCTGGTCCACGGTCGCCGCCAGCGCGTGCAGCCGATAGTCGAGCGCATCGAGATAATCTTCGAGCATCATTCCGATCATCGCTTCATCCTCGACGATCAAAATGGCCTTGCCGTCCGCCATATAGCCGGTCCTGTCTT
Source organism: Sphingobium sp. (assembly GCA_032082785.1). GTDB lineage: Bacteria > Pseudomonadota > Alphaproteobacteria > Sphingomonadales > Sphingomonadaceae > Sphingobium. Next base: position 3,000 of record DAMDPH010000146.1, read on the forward strand.
GCTGTTACGGCGCACGGCTATCGCATCAGGCGGCGATTTCCCAGCCCAATCACGCTGATCCAGCGCAACTTCACTCCGCCGCCGGCCGCATCGCCAGCGCATCACGGGCGGCTTCGGCCAACTGATTGACGGAAAAGGGCTTTGGCAGGAAAGCGACATTGGCGATGTCGATCGACTTGCGCAGCTGCTCCTCGGCATAGCCCGACATGAACAGCACCGGCAGGTCCGGCCGCGCATGGCGGGCGCGGGCGACCATGGCGGGGCCGTCCATATTGGGCATGACGACGTCGGAAATCAGCAGGTCGATCGTCTCCGGCCCGGCCAGCACCTCCAGCCCCTGCTCGCCGTCATTGGCGGTCAGCACCTTATAGCCCTGCCGCGTCAGCGCGCGTTCGGCGACGGCGCGGACCATATCCTCATCCTCCACCAGCAGCACCGTGCCGGTGCCCCAGACTTCCTCGCGCCGCGCGGGGGTCTTGGGGGTTTCGGCGGGCTGCGCGTCGGCGCCGCTATAGACGGGCAGATAGATGACGAAGCTGGCGCCGCGGCCAGGATCGGATTCGGCGAAAATATAGCCGCCCGACTGTTTGACGATGCCATAGACGGTCGACAGGCCCAGCCCCGTGCCCTTGCCCATTTCCTTGGTGGTGAAGAAGGGCTCGAAAATCTTCGAAAGCACTTCGGGCGGGATGCCCTGCCCGGTGTCGGACACGCGCAGCGCGGTATAGTCGGTGATGGGCAGGATCTGCTGCCGCATGTCGCGCACCTTGCCCGATGGCACGCCATAGGTCTGGATGTTGAGCGTGCCGCCGCCGGGCATGGCGTCGCGGGCATTGACCGCCAGATTGACGATCACCTGTTCCAGCTGCCCCGGATCGGCGCGCACCGCGCCCAGATTGCGGCCATGGCTGACTTCCAGCTTCACATTCTCGCCCAGCAGCCGCTTGAGCAGGGTCGACACGTCGGCGACGATGTCGGGCAGTTGCAGCACTTGCGGCCGCAGCGTCTGCTGGCGCGAGAAGGCGAGCAGCTGGCGCGTCAGGCCCGCCGCCCGGTTGCTGTTGGACTTGATCTGCTGGATGTCGTCATAATCGCTGTCGCCCGGCGTGTGGCGCATCAGCATCAGGTCGCAATGGCCGATGATCGCGGTCAGGATATTGTTGAAATCATGGGCGACGCCGCCCGCCAGCTGGCCGATGGCCTGCATCTTGGTCGCCTGCGCCACCTGTCGCTTGAGCTTGCTTTCCTCGCTATTGTCCTTGAGGCTGAGCAGCACCGCCGCCTCGCCCAGCCCGCGCACCCCGGCCAGGCTGAGCGCCACCGGATCGTCGGGCTGTTCGCGCATCCGCACGGCGATGTCGCCCGACATTTGCGGTCCCACGGCAAAGCGCCGCACCGCGTCGGCGACCGCGGCCTGATCCTCCCGCACCACCAGATCGCCCGGATAGCTCGGCCGCTCGCCGGGTTTGAGGCCGGCCGCGCGCGAAAAGGCTTCGTTGAGGAACAGCACCCGCCCGTCGCGGTCGGCCATGGCAAGGCCGAAGGGCAGCAGCGACAACAGCGTCTCGATGAAGGAGAGGGCGGATGTGCCCGCGCCGCCGGCCGGCTCGTCGATCAGCAGCAGCAGCATCGGCCCGTCCTGCGCGCTCCCCTGCCCGCCGCTGGGATGGGCGACGCGCTTGAGCGGCACCTGCAACAGCCGCAGCGGCAGCCCGCCCGTCTCTTCCCGCGCCAGGAACAGCCGCCCCTTGTCGTCCACCCGCATATGGGCGGCAAAATCGCGCCCGGTGACATTGGCGTCGATACGGCCGGCCGCTCGCAGCAGGAAGGCGCCATTGGCGGCGCGGATGCGCCCTTCGCCGCCGATCATGACGGCCATGATGCCCGCCTCGCCCAGCTGCCGCCCGGCTTCCCCGGCGAGGAAGCGGTTCACATCGTCCAGCACGCTCGGCTGGCGCACGGGGGTGAAGCGCCACAGCAGATAATCCTCTGCCCGGCCCGTCCGCTGGATCGCAACGTCGAGGCGCAGCGCGCCATGGGCGATGCCCTCCACCCGCGCCTCGCCATCGCGCCAGGCGGCGCGGGCGGCGCTGGTCAGCCCGTCGGTCAGCGGATCGTCGCCGGTGAGCGCCGGGGGCGTGGGATAGCCGGGAAACCATTCGCCGAACAGATCGCTGGCGCAGACCATGCGGCCGGCCCGGTCGGTGACGGCGATGGCCATGCTGGACGCGTCGGCGGCGGCGCGCGCCACGGTCCAGTCGGGCAGCGCCTCGCTATCGGACAGAAGCGGCGGGAACAGATGGCGATACCAGGCCAGCAGCGCGCCGATCGCGAGCACGGTCGCGGCAAACCCCGCCGCCAGCAGCCAGTCGCCGATGGCATAGAGCAGGACGGCCGCCGACAGCAGCGCCGCCAGGATCAGCAGCGGCAGCGCCAGGCGGGAGGGCGGCTGCGCCTTCCAGCTTTCGTCATCCCTCTTGAGCCGCGCGGCCATGGCCGGCCTTTCCCCTTTGCGTCGCTACTGGATTCATCGCCCCGTCAGACGGGGGCGATTTCCTCCAATGCGCTGCTTTCACGGGACTTGCCAATCCTGAATTTGCGCGCGCGCCACTTGCGGGCCATGCGATGGCGCCACACCCAGTCGGCCAGAACATAGCCGACCACGCCCGCGCCGATGGAAATCAGCGCCAGTCCGGTCAGCATCGCCGGCGCCGCTTCGGAAAAGAGCCAGCTTATCCACTGCCCCACCGACGCATGGCCGTCGACCAGCGCCATGAAGCCGGACGAATCGGCGCTGCGACCCAATATCCAGTTGCCGATATAGACCGACGCCCAGAGGATGAGCGGCGTCGTCGCCGGGTTGGACAGGAAGGTCATGGCGGCGGCCACGGGGATATTGGCGCGAAAGGGCAGCGCCAGCAGCGCCGCGCCGGCGATCTGCACGCCGGGGATCAGCAGGAATATGCCGACCAGCAGGCCCAGCGCCACGCCACGCGGCACCGAGCGCCGGGTGAAGCGCCAGAGCGACGGTTCCAGCACGCGATGCGCGACCGGCGCCAGAAAGCGGTTATGCTCCAGCGACTCGCGGGTCGGCGCATTGGCATGCCACCAGCGGGTAAGCCGGTTGCTCATCAGCCATGCGCCTTCATGATGCGCTGCTGATCCCGCTTCCAGTCGCGCTCCTTGATCGTCTCGCGCTTGTCATGGGTCTTCTTGCCCTTGGCCAGCGCCAGCTCCACCTTCGCCCGGCCGCGACCGTTGAAATAGATGGACAGCGGCACCAGCGTCATGCCCTTGCGCTCCACCGCGCCATGCATGCGGGCGATTTCCCGCTCGTGCAGCAACAGCTTGCGGGGCCGCTTCGGCTCATGGTTGAAGCGGTTGCCATGGCTGAATTCCGGGATGTTGCTGTTGACCAGCCACACCTGATTGCCCTTCACCTCGGCATAGCTTTCGGCGATATTGCCCTCGCCAAAGCGCAGCGACTTCACCTCGGTGCCCTGCAAGGCGATGCCGGCTTCAAACACATCCTCGAGGAAATATTCGAAGCGCGCGCGCCGATTCTCGGCGACGATCTTTTTCTTGTCGAAAGTCTCTGGGCGGGGACGGGCCATGTATCTGCTTCAGTTCCGTTCAGTTCCGGCATGTCGTACAGCCGCGCATTCCAGCTCCCGACGATCGCGAGCCTAACCGATATGGGGTCGCGGGATGGTTAAACCAGCCCTGCAATCTCCAGCGCGCGGTCGACTGCGGCCCGGCTCGATTCCGACGGCCAGGTGATCGGCAGGCGGACGTCGGCGGGCATGTCGGGTCGCACGCGCGTGAGCGCATATTTAACCGGACCGGGTGAAGAATCGCTGAACAGCGCGTCGTGCAGCGGATAGAGCCGGTCCTGCAGAGCCAGCGCCGCCGGCCAGTCGCCCTTGGCGCAGGCGGTCTGGAAATCGGCGCACAGGCGCGGCGCGACATTGGCGGTGACCGATATGCACCCGCTGCCGCCCATGGCGTTAAATCCGAGCGCGGTTTCGTCATTGCCGGACAGCTGGCAGAAATCCGGCCCGCAGGCGAGCCGCTGCGCGGTGACACGCCCCAGATTCCCGGTGGCGTCCTTGATCCCGACGATCGACTGAAATTCCTGCGCCAGCTGGTGCATGACCGGCACGCCAATGTCGGTGATGGTGCGGCTGGGCACATTATAGAGGACGATGGGCAGGTCGCACCGCTCCGCCAGCCAGGCGAAATGGCGATAGACGCCGTCCTGATTCGGCTTGTTGTAATAAGGCGCGACGACCAGCGCCGCATTCGCCCCCGCCGCCTGCGCGGCATACATGTGGTCGAGCGCGATTCGCGTGTCGTTGGAGCCGCAACCGGCGATCACCGGCACCCGGCCCGCCGCCTGATCGACGCAGATGGCGATGACCCGGTTATGCTCCTCCACCGTCATGGTCGCGCTTTCACCGGTGGTGCCGCAGGGCACAAGCGCGCTGGAACCCTCGGCAATCTGCCAGTCCACCAGGGCGCGAAAGGCCGCTTCATCCACCGCTCCATCGCGGAAAGGCGTCACCAGGGCTGGAATAGACCCGGAAAACATCGATAAACTCCTTCAAATCTCCGGGCTGCCGGGGCATGATCGGTCAAGCGGCGCGCTATAGCGCGTCATTCAGGGCCTGATAAGGATGCATTTGCGATTATGTCCAGCATGCCGAAGCCCAATCTTATCGAAAGCAGCCTGACCCGCATGCCTCTTATTGCCATCTTCCTCATATCCGCCAGCGCCAGCGCCCAGGGCGAAGCTCCGGCCGATCCGCCGGGCGCCATCGTCCAGCCGCTGCCGACGCAGGCAAGCGGGAGCCAGTGGCAGCAGGTGGCAAACCGGGTCGGCCAGCCGACCGATGCGGCCATCGCCTCCACCATCGCCCAGTGGCGCGCGCTGCAACAGAGCGACGGGCTGGGCTTTTCCGCTTATGCCAGCTTCATCACGACCAATCCCGGCTGGCCCGGTGAGGATCGGATGCGCCGGCTGGCCGAAGGCGGCATCAATCCCGACAGCTATGATCCGCGTCAGGTAACGGCCTTCTTCGCCCGCTTCCCCGCGCGCACGGCGACCGGCCATGCCCGCAATGCGGTGGCGCTGGTGCAGCTGGGCCGCATGGCGGAGGCGCGGGTGGCCGCGCGCAACGCCTGGATGGGCGGCCCGCTCAACCCGACCGACGAGGCGCGGCTGCTCTCGCTGTTCGGCTCCAGCTTCAGCG
>DAMDPH010000147.1:0-8198 GCA_032082785.1 Sphingobium sp.
CCGCCAACCCCAGCGCCGCGCAGCCGGCGGCCAAGCCGGCCGATGTCGCGCCGGGTTTCAGTTTCTGATTCGAGGACGAACGTCATGAACAGCATCTTTTCCCGCGTTCGCATCATCGCTCTTGCCGCCGTGGCGCTGCCGCTGGCCGGGTGCGTCACCGACACCGGCCCGCGCGGGGTCGAATCGGTCAAGCAGCCGGTCGTGAGCTATTCCGATTATGCGCTGGACCTTCAGGCCGGCCCCGGCGGGCTGCCCGGTGACGAGGCGCAGCGATTGGCCGCCTGGCTCGGCTCGATCGGCCTTGGCTATGGCGATCAGGTTTCGCTCGCCGGCGATGCGGCCGTCTATGCCCCTGCCCTGCGCGACGACATTGCCACGATCGTTGCCCGTCACGGGCTGCTGATCGGGGAAGAGGCCTATGGCGGCGCGGGCGTGCCCCCGGCGGGCAGCGTGCGGCTGGTGGTGCGACGCGCGACCGCCCATGTGCCCGGCTGCCCCGACTGGTCCGATACGCAAGAAACCAATCCCAGCCTGGCGGGCGGCGCGAATTTCGGCTGCGGCGTCAACGGCATGCTTGCGGCGATGGTCGCCGACCCGGAGGATCTGCTGCGCGGCCGCAGCAGCGACAGCGCGCTGCGCACCGCCACCTCCAACAAGGCAATCGCCACCTGGCGCGACAAGCCGGCGACCGGCGCGGGCGAACTCAAGGACGCCACCGTGCAGGGGAGCCAGTAAGATGAACGCTCCGTGGAAACCCGGCCTCAACGGCCAGCGCGATCCGTTCAGCGCCTTTGTGTGCGACGATCATAGTTTCGACCTGCTGCGCGGCATCGCCGCCGAAAATGGCTGGGCGCCCGAGCGCGTCAGCAAGGGCGGCATGCGCAATGCGGTGCAAAGCCTGTCGATCACCGCGTCGCCGCAGATCTTGTTCGTCGACATGTCCGAAAGCGGCGATCCGCTGAGCGACATCAACAGCCTGGCCGAAGTGTGCGAGCCGGGCACGGTGGTGATCGCCGCCGGGCAGGTCAATGACGTGCGCCTCTATCGCGACCTGATCGCCAGCGGCATTCAGGATTATCTGCTCAAACCCTTTGGCGTGGAGCAGTTGCGCGAGGCGATCGCCCAGGCGCAGGCCGTGTTCCTCGCCCCGCGCGAGGCGGCGCCCGAGCAGTCGCACACCACCATGGCGGTGATCGGCACGCGCGGCGGCGTCGGTGCGTCGACGGTCGCGACCTCGCTCGCCTGGCTGCTGAGCGACAAGAAGGACAAGCCGACCGCCCTGCTCGACCTCGACATGCATTTCGGCACCAATGCGCTGGCGATGGATCTGGAACCGGGGCGCGGCCTGACCGACGCCATCGACAATCCCAGCCGCATCGACGGGCTGTTCATCGAACGCGCGATGGTCCGGGCGAGCGACACGCTGGCGATCCTGTCGGCCGAGGCGCCGATCAGCCAGCCCTTGATTACCGATGGCAGCGCCTTTCACCAGTTGCTGGAGGAATTCCGCCTCGCCTTTGCGTGCAGCGTCATCGATTTTCCCCGCAACATGCTGATCCAGCATCCGCACCTGATGGGCGACGTGCAGCTGACGCTGGTGGTGACGGAATTGACGCTGGCGGGCGCGCGGGATTCGATCCGTATCCTGTCCTGGCTCAAGACCCATGCGCCGCAGTCGCGCATGCTGATGGTCGCCAATCGCGTGCAGGCGGGATCGCCGGAAATCACGCGCAAGGATTTCGAACAGTCGATCGAACGCAAAGTCGATGTCCTCATCCCCTTCGACCTCAAGGTCGCGTCGGACGCCGCCAAGCTGGGCCGCACGGTCGCGGAGACAGCCAAGTCGGGCAAGGTCGGCGCAGGCTATGCGGCGCTGCTCGACGCGGTGCTGGCGGTGGCGTCGGACGGCGGCAGCGCGAGCGATACGGGCAAATCCGATTCGCTGCTCGACCGGATCGGCGGCCTCGGCGGCCTGCTGGGCGGCCGGCGCAAGAGCAAGGCGATGGCGGAGAATTGAGCCTGAAGCCGGCCCGTTGAGGGCCGGCGGCGGGCGATTGGAACGGGCGGAGACATGGACGGCAATTTCATCCTGATCCTGGTACTGCTGGCAACGATGGCCGCGATGGCCGTCATGCTGGTGGCCGGGCCGTCGCCCGAAAAGGCGCGCAAGCGGCGGATAGCGCTGATCCGTGGCCGGCACAGCGATTCGGCCGAGGCGCTGCTGGAGGCGCGGATGCGCCGCGCCATTTCCAACCGCCCGGACACCAAGAATCAGTCGCCGCTGGTGCAGCTGATCCCCGATCCTGAAAATCTTACCAAGCGCCTGCGCGCCACCGGCAAGAAATGGACGCTCAGCCAATATATGACTGCGAGCGCGGGCATTTTCCTGCTGGTCATGCTGTTGCTGCTGATGCGCGGCTTTCCCTTCTTCCTGTCGCTGCTGATCGGGCTGGCGGCGGGTCTTGGCCTGCCGCACTGGTGGGTCGGCCGGCTGATCACCAAGCGGGTGGAGCAGTTCACCGCCAAATTTCCCGACGCGCTGGAATTGCTGACGCGCGGCCTGCGATCGGGCCTGCCGATCACCGAGACGCTGGGCGTCGTCGCGCAGGAGATACCTGGGCCGGTGGGCGAGGAGTTCAAGCTCATCACCGAACGGATCAAGATCGGCCGCAGCATGGAACAGGCGTTGCAGGAAACCGCCGACCGGCTCGGCACGTCCGAAGTGCAGTTTTTCGTCATCACCCTGGCGATCCAGCGGGAGACGGGCGGCAACCTCGCCGAAACCCTCTCCAACCTCGCCACCGTGCTGCGCCAGCGCGCGCAGATGAAGCTGAAGATCCGCGCCATGTCGTCGGAATCCAAGGCGTCCGCCTATATTATCGGCGCGCTGCCGTTCCTCGTCTTCGCGATGATCTGCTATATCAACTTCACCTATATGAGCCCCTTCTTCACGCCCGATCCAACGGGATTGTTCGGGCTGAGCCTCATGCAGGTGATCGGCATCGGCGGCCTGTGCTGGATGGGCATCGGCGTCTTCATCATGGCCCAAATGGTCAATTTCGAGATCTGATCGGAGCGGACGGACAGATATGGACGCCCCAAGCCAGGCAGGCACCCTTTTCGGCATGACCGCCACCGATGTCGGCACGATATTGGCCGGGTTGGCGACGCTCGCCATCCTGTTCGCCATCTATGCCGCCACCACCGTGCGCGATCCGATGGCCAAGCGCGTCAAGGCGCTGAACGAACGGCGCGAACAGCTCAAGGCCGGTATCACCGCCTCCACCGGCAAGCGCCGGGCGAAGCTGGTCAAGACCAACCAGACGACCGACCAGATGCGGTCCTTCCTCACCAGCCTGAAGGTGTTGCAGGACGATCAGCTGAAAGACGCGCAGATCCGCCTCGCGCAGGCGGGCATCCGGTCGAAGGACTGGGCGGTCGCCGTCATTTTCGGCCGGCTGATCATGCCGGTGGCGGTCGGCGGGCTGGCGCTGATCCTGCTCTATGGCGTGGAAATCTATCCCGACTGGGGGCCGATGAAGCGCTTCTTCGCTTTCGCGCTGATGCTGCTGACCTCCTACAAGGCGCCCGATCTGTTCATCAACAACAAGGTGCAGAAACGGTCGGCGGCGATCCGCAAGGGACTGCCCGATGCGCTCGACCTGCTGGTCATCTGCGCCGAAGCGGGCCTGACCGTCGATGCCGCCTTCAGCCGCGTGGCGCGCGAGCTGGGCAAGGCCTATCCCGAGCTGGGCGACGAGTTTCAGCTGACCGCGATCGAGCTGAGCTTCCTCACCGAACGGCGCATGGCGTTCGAGAATCTGGCGGCGCGGGTGAAGCTGGACGCGATCAAGGGCGTGGTGACGACCATGATCCAGACCGAGAAATACGGCACGCCGCTCGCCTCGGCCTTGCGCGTGCTGTCGGCCGAATTCCGCCACGAACGCATGATGCGGGCGGAGGAAAAGGCTGCGCGGCTGCCCGCGATCATGACCGTGCCGCTGATCCTCTTCATCCTGCCGACGCTGTTCGTCGTCATCCTCGGCCCGGCGGCCTGCTCCATCTCGCAGGCTTTCTAGAAATTTTTTGCACGGCCGGCGGCCGGCCCTGCCGTAAGGGCCGATCGCCGCACCGCGCCGCAGCCGGCAGGATCGGGCTGGCGGCGGCGGGAATTTGCGTTATGCCTTGGCCCAGAAATTAGGAGAGGTCACATCATGTCCTTCAGGATCGCCGCCCTTGCCGCCACGCTGACCGCCCTCGCCGCCGCCGCGCCCGCGCAGGCGGCCGAGCCGATCGCCGGCCGCTGGCTGACCGTCGGCGGCAAGGCGATCGTGCAGATCGCGCCGTGCAGCCGCAGCATGTGCGGCAAGATCGAGCGGATCGTCAAAGCCACGCCCGGCCGGCCGCAGACCGACGTCAACAATCCCGATCCGGCCAAGCGCAAGAACCCGCTGACCGGCCTGTCGCTGCTGAGCGGCTTCAGCGACGCGGGCGATGTGTGGAAAGGGACGATCTACGATCCCGAAAGCGGCAAGAGCTATAACAGCAAGGTCAGCCGCAACGGCGACGGCACGCTGAAGGTGCAGGGCTGCATCGCCTTTTTCTGCAAGACCCAGACCTGGACGCCGGCGCGCTGATCCGCGCCGACGGGCCGGCGATCAGCCCAGGATGAATTCCACGCCGGCTTCGGCATGGATCGATGTGCAGTCATAGATGGGCAGCACATTGGCCTTCACGTTGACGATCATCTCCAGCTCCGTGCAGGCGAGGATCGCGGCCTGCACATCCTGTTTGGCGATGTCGGTCAGCGCGCTCTTCATGAAGCGTTCCGACGCGCGGTTGATATGGCCGAGCGCCAGTTCCTCATACATGATGCGGTTGATGCGTTCGGCCAGCTCGACGTCGGGCTGCAACAGGGAAATGCCCTGCGCGACCAGCCGCTGGCGATAGAATTTGTCCATCATCACATTGCGCGTGCCCAGCAGGGCGGCGTGGCTGGTGCCGTCCGCCTTCATCTTGCGCCCGACGGCGTCGGCGATGTGGATGATCGGAATGTCGACCGCTTCCTGCAACCGGTCATAGACGCGGTGCATGCTGTTGGCGCAGATCAGCAGCGCCTTCGCCTCCGCCGCTTCCAGCCGCCGCGCCGCCGCGATCAGCGGCCCGGAGGCGCAGTCCCAGTCATCTTCCGATGCGCAATGGGCGACGGTCGCGAAGTCGAGGCTTTCGATCACCAGGGGCGCGCAATGCATCCCGCCGCGCGCGCGCTGCACCGCTTCGTTGATGATCTGATAATAGCGCGCCGTCGACGTCCAGCTCATTCCGCCGATCAGGCCAATTTTCCGCATCTCTGTTCGCCAGCCCCCACATGAAAAAGGGACGGCCGGGTATCTGCCCCGCCGTCCCTCGAAAGGCTAGGGGAAGCGCGGCTTAGTGCGCAAGCCCCTTCACGATCTCCTCCACCATCTTCTTGGCGTCGGCCAGCAGCATCATGGTGTTGTCCATGTAAAAGACTTCATTGTCGACGCCGGCATAACCGGCCCCGCCCATGGATCGTTTCACAAACAGAACCGATTTGGCGTTGGCGACGTCCAGAATGGGCATACCGTAGATGGGCGACGTCTTGTCGGTCTTCGCCGCCGGGTTGGTGACGTCGTTGGCGCCGATGACGAAGGCGACGTCGGCCTGGCCGAACTCGCTGTTGATATCCTCCAGCTCGAACACCTCGTCATAGGGGACGTTCGCTTCGGCCAGCAGCACGTTCATATGGCCGGGCATGCGGCCCGCGACCGGGTGGATCGCATATTTGACGCTGACCCCTTCGGCCTTGAGCAGGTCGCCCATTTCGCGCAGCGCGTGCTGCGCCTGGCTGACGGCCATGCCATAGCCCGGCACGATGATGACGCTGTCCGCCTGTTTCATCAGGAAGGCCGCATCCTCGGCGCTGCCGCGCTTGTAGGGACGGTCGACCGCCGCCGCGCCGCCGCCGGACGGGCCGGCCTCCGCGCCGAAGCCGCCGGCGATGACGCTGATGAAGCTGCGGTTCATCGCCTTGCACATGATGTAGCTCAGGATCGCGCCCGACGACCCCACCAGCGCACCGGTGATGATCATCGCCGAATTGCCGAGGGTGAAGCCCATGGCGGCCCAGCCCGAATAGCTGTTCAGCATCGACACCACGACGGGCATGTCCGCGCCGCCTATGGGGATGATGAGCAGGAAGCCGATGACGAAGCTGAGCGCCGTCACGGTCCAGAACACCCAGGGGCTTTGATCCGTCACGAAATAGGCGATCAGGCCCAGGATAGCGGCCAGCGTGCCCAGGTTGATGACATGGCGCATCGGCAGCATGATCGGCTTGCCCGACATATTGCCGTTAAGCTTGAGGAAGGCAATGATCGAGCCGGAAAAGGTGATCGCGCCGATGGCGACGCCCAGCCCCATCTCGACCCGGCTGGCATCGTGGATCTCGCCGGTGGCAAGGTCGAGAATGCCGAAGGCGCCGGGGTTGAGATAGGCGGCCGCCCCCACCAGCACGGCGGCGAGGCCGACGAGGCTGTGGAAGGCGGCGACCAATTGCGGCATGGCCGTCATCTCGATCCGCCGGGCGATCACGAAACCGATGCCGCCGCCGATGGCGATGGCGCCGATAATCTCCGGCAGGCTGATGACGTCATGGGTATAGAGGGTGGTGGCGACGGCGAGCGCCATGCCGGCCATGCCCATGCGGTTGCCCCGCCGGCTCGACGCTGGGCTGGACAGCCCCCGCAGCGCGAGGATGAACAGCACGCCCGACACCAGATAGGCCAGCGCCACGAAGGGCGAGACGCCGAGCGCCTCCGCCCCCGGCAGCGCGGAAGAAGCGAGCGCCAACATCATTTACGCTCCTTCTTCTTGTACATGGCGAGCATGCGTTCGGTCACGGCAAAGCCGCCGAAGATATTCACCGACGCCAGCACGACGGCGAGCAGCCCCAGCATCTTGGCGGCATAGCTGCCCGCTTCCGCCGAGGCGACGAGCGCGCCGACGATGATGACGGACGAAATGGCGTTGGTGACCGCCATCAGCGGCGTGTGCAGGGCCGGCGTCACCGACCACACGACATAATAGCCGACAAAACATGCCAGCACGAAAATCGACAGGATGGATATGAAGTCCATTCTAGTCCTCCCCTGTTAAACATTGCGCCCGCGCGGCCCGATGGCCGGGACGCTTTTCACTATGACCCGATCTTGCGGCATCCCTCCTGGCGGAGGCGATGGCGCGCGATGCCGGCCTCACCCCAGCAGCCGCTCATTCACCACCTTGCCGCCCTGCGTCAGGCGGATGGCGGTGCCGATCTCTTCATCCAGAACCGGCGTCCCTTTTTCCGCGTCCCAGAAGGCCGACAGGAAATTATAGAGGTTGCGGGAAAAGAGCGCCGAGGTGTCGGCGGCGAGGCGGCTGGGCACGTTGCGATGCCCGACGATCTTGACGCCATGGCGCTCGACCACTTCGCCCGCGACCGCACCCTCGACATTGCCGCCCTGCTCCACCGCCAGATCGACGATGACGCTGCCCGGCTTCATGGTGGCGATCTGCGTGTCGCTGATGAGGCGCGGCGCGGGCCGGCCGGGGATCAGCGCGGTGGTGATGACGATATCCTGCTTGGCGATATGGCCCGACACGAGTTCGGCCTGGGCGGCCTTATATTCGTCGGACATTTCGGTGGCATAGCCGCCCGTCCCTTCGCCTTCGATGCCGGCGACCTTCTCGACGAAAATGGCCTTGGCGCCGAGCGATTCAATCTGCTCCTTGGTGGCGGCGCGCACGTCGGTGGCGCTGACCTGCGCGCCGAGGCGGCGGCCGGTGGCGATCGCCTGAAGCCCCGCGACGCCCACGCCCATGACGAATAGCTTGGCCGCCGACACAGTGCCCGCCGCGGTCATCATCATCGGGAAGGCGCGGCCATATTCGGCCGCCGCGTCCAGCACCGCCTTGTAGCCCGAAAGGTTGGACTGGGACGAAAGGATGTCCATCGATTGCGCGCGGGTGATGCGCGGCATGAATTCCATCGCCAGCGCTTCATAGCCGGCGGCGGCATAGGCATCGATCCGCGCCCGCTCGCCAAAGGGGTTGAGGCCCGCGACGATCCAGGCGCCGGGCGCCGCGCCGCTCAGGCTGTCGGGGTCCGGCCCCTGCACGCCCAGCACGATGGC
>DAMDPH010000148.1:0-8040 GCA_032082785.1 Sphingobium sp.
GCGGCGGCCGGGGCGGCGTCGAGCAGGGTCGTCAGCCCCGCCTGATCCGCCGCCACATGCAGCGGCGAGGCGTTATGCGACGGGAAGGAAGGCAGCAGCAGCCGCGCGATCGGCAGCGCCCAGAGCCAGTAGGCGACGCTCGCCCCCAGCCAGCGCGCCACCGGACGGCGCAGCAGCATCACCAGCGCCATCAGCAGCGCGGTGGCAATCCATGTTTCCGCGAACCAGACGCTCATGCCTTCAGTCCTTTCAGGATATCCTCCAGCTCGGCGATATCTTCGGCCGTCAGCTGGTCCTGCTCCGCCAGATGCGCAACGAGCGGCGAAATCCGCCCGCCAAACAAGCGATTGACGAGCCGGCCCGATTCACTGGCGACATAATCGTCGCGCGCGACCAGCGGCCGGTAGAGAAAGCGGCGGCCATCCTGGTCCGCCCCGATCACATCCTTGGCCATCAGCCGCGACAGCAGCGTCTTGACCGTCTGCACGCTCCAGTCGCGGGTCTGGGCGACGCGGTCGGCAACATCGGCGGCGGTCTGCGGCGCCTGTTCCCATAGCGCTTCCATCACCACCAGTTCCGCTTCGCTGATCTTTTCGCTCAAACCCGTCACATGCTGCATCCCGACTCATCAACTACAGATGTAGTCGCATCGATTACGGATGTAGTCAATAGCCTCTGCGACAGGCCGCCGGCGCAAAGCCATGGCCAAGCGGCGGCGGCTTGTGCCAAGCAGGCGGCCTGTAGATTTTCAGGGAGACACGCCATGACCCTCACCCGCCGCGACATGCTGGCCGCCGGCAGCTCGGCCGCCGCACTGGTCGCCCTTCCCGCCCGCGCGGCGACGCAGGGATCGGACGCCAAGGCGGAGGCGCTGCTGGCCGACATGGCCGAACAGATGCTGGCCGATGCGCCCGAAACCGCCAGCAGCCTTGGCATCGACAAGGACGCGCGCGCCGCGCTCAAACAGCAGCTGAGCAACAGGAGCCAGGCCGGCCAGGCGCAGATCGCCGCCCATATACGAACCCGCCTCGCCCGGCTGCGCGCCATCGACCGCGCCGCCCTAAGCCCCGCGACCGGCACCGATGTCGATGTCGTGCTGGCCGCGCATGAGCTTGCCGCCGAAGGCGCCGCCTTCCCCTTTGGCGACATGTCGATGATGAACAGCAACTGGTCCTATCGCAACGCGCCCTATGTGGTGGCCCAGAATACCGGCGCCTTTGTCGAGACGCCCGACTTCCTCGACAGCAATCACAGCATCGCCACCCCGGCCGACGCCGATGCCTATCTCGCCCGGCTGCGCGTCTATGCCGCCAATCTGGACGGCGAGACGGAGCGGTTGCGCCATGATGCCGGCATCGGCGTGGTGGCGCCCGCCTTCCTGCTCGACAAGACGATCGGGCAGATACAATCGGTGCTGGGTCAGCCGGTCGAACAATGGGTGCCGGTGGCTTCCATCGCCGGGCGAACCAAGGCGATGGGCGGCGACTATGGTCGCAAGGCCGCCGACATCGTCACCCGCCTCGTCGCCCCCGCGCTCGGCCGGCAGCTGGCCGAACTCCAGCGCCAGCGCACCGGCGCGACCATGGATGCGGGCGTGTGGAAGCTGCCGCAGGGCGAGGCTTATTATGCCTGGGCGCTCAAGGCCGGGACCACCACCACCATGAGCCCCGACGAAGTGCATGCGCTGGGGCAGGAACAGTTGAAGGCGCTCAACGCGCAGATGGACGACCTGCTCAAGCAACTGGGCATGACGAAGGGCACGGTCGGCGAGCGGATGACCGCCATGGGCAAGGACCCGCGCTACCTCTTCCCCGAAGGGGATGCGGGGCGGCAGCAGATCCTCTCCTTCATCGACGGGCGGCTGGCGGACATCCGCACCCGCCTGCCCCGCGCCTTCGCCACGCTGGTGCCGGCCAAGCTGGTGGTGAAGCGGGTGCCGGTGGAGATCGAGGCCGGCGCGCCCGGCGCCTATGCCGGCGCGGGGTCGATCGACGGCAGCGTGCCGGGCAATTATTATATCAACCTGCGCGATACCAGCATCTGGCCGCGCTATGCGCTGCCCACGCTCTGCTATCATGAAGGCATTCCCGGCCATATCTGGCAGGGCGAATATACCTATCGCCTGCCGCTCATCCGCTCGCTGCTGGCCTTCAACGCCTATTCGGAAGGCTGGGCGCTCTATGCCGAGCAGCTGGGGGACGAGCTGGGCGTCTATGAAGGGGATATTGCCGGGCGGCTGGGCTATCTCCAGTCGATCGCCTATCGCTGCTGCCGGCTGGTGGTCGACACCGGGCTGCACGCCAAGCGCTGGACCCGTGACCAGGCGATCCACTGGTTCGCCACCACCAACGGCTCCAGCGTCGAGGAAGTGCAGAGCGAGGTCGACCGCTATTGCGCCTGGCCGGGCCAGGCCTGCGGCTACAAGGTCGGCCATGGCGAAATCGTGCGGCTGCGCACCGAAGCGAAGGCGGCGCTGGGCGACCGCTTCGACTTCCGCCAGTTCAACGACGCGCTGGTCACCGGTGGCGGCGTGCCGATGACCGTGCTGGCCAAGCGGATCGCAGCCCATGTCGCGGAACGCCAGCGCGGGGGGTGAGCGGTGGAGGGGGGCAGGCCAATGCGCCTTTCTGCCGACCATCTGCCCTGTCCGTCACCCCAGTGAAAGCTGGGGTCTCAGGCCGACTGGCACCGCCTTCCCCGCCGCACAGCTTGACGACGAGTCTCCCTCCGCGTCTCTGCGCCTCCGCGTGAAACCCTCTGTTGAAGAGGTTCGCGCGGAGGCGCGGAGGCGCGGAGAGCGTGCGTTTGCGGTCGGCGTCGTGCGCCACCGCTAAAGCGGAGCTTACTGGATGCTGAAACAAGTTCAGCATGACGAGGTGGGTGTGGTGAGGGGGGAGGTTCGAAGACGGGCGTGTCGCTTGGTGCGACGGCGGTTAGGTAGCAGCGGCACATCCCTGTCAACCATCCGCCCCCTATCCGTCACCCCAGCGACAGCTGGGGTCTCAGGCCGATTGGCACCGCCCTTTCGCCAATGCCTACTTTGGCCACACCGGCGGAACCTAAGCGCCGGCCCGCACCGGGGCACCGCCTCACCGCCGCTCTCCCGCCCAAAAGAAAAAGGCCGGGGAAGCATCGCCGCCCCGGCCCTTCCTATTCTCGAACCTGTCCCGGCGGGTCAGCCCACGAAGGCGCGTTCGATGACGAACTGGCCGGGGGCGGCGTTGGAGCCTTCGGTGAAGCCCTGTTCCTCGAAATAGGCGGCGAACTGCTTGATCATTTCCATGCTGCCGCACATCATGATGCGGTCGGTCTCGGGATCGAACCCGGCCTCGCCGGGAATGCCTTCAAACAGCGCGCCGCTCTCGACCAGCTTGTCGATGCGGACGGTGTTGCGGAAAGGTTCGCGGGTGCAGGTCGGGACATAGTGGAACTGGGCCGCGGCCTGTTCGGCGACCAGCGGATCGTCGGCCAGCTTGCCCTGCAACTCGTCATGGAAGGCGAGATCGCTGACGCGGCGGACCGAGTGGACGACCGCGACCTGCTCATAATATTCATAGACATCCGGATCGCGCGCCAGGCTGAGGAAGGGCGCGAGGCCGGTGCCGGTCGACAGCATGAACAGCCGCTTGCCCGGCAGCAGCGCGTCGGTCACCAGCGTGCCGGTGGGCTTGCGGCCGAGATAGATCTGGTCGCCGGGCTGGATCAGCTGCAGCTTGGAGGTCAGCGGGCCGTCCTGCACCTTGATCGAGAGAAATTCCAGTTCCTCGTCCCAGGCGGGACTGGCGACCGAATAGGCGCGCAGCAGCGGCTTGCCATTGTCGCCCTTGAGGCCGATCATCACGAACTCGCCGGAGCGGAAGCGGAAGCTTGCCGGACGGGTGATGCGGAAGCTGAACAGATGTTCGTTCCAATGCTTCACCGACAGCACCGTTTCCACGCTGAGGGCGCCTGTGGGTTCCAGCACCGGCTTTTCAATCGTCACGTCGCTCAAGACCTTTTCCTCGCAGATTTCGTCGGCGCGCTCGCATCTGGAGGCGCTACAGCCTTCGACAGGTCATCAACCATCGCAGGCCGCAATTTTTCCGTCTCTCCCATTACCAGCCGTCGGGCCGGAAGCGGCCACAACTGGAAATGCGACTGTTGCGCATCGTTCGCAACAAATGATGCAGGTGCGAATGGCCTTTGCGCGGCGTTAAGGCAAGGCGAAAAAATCTTGTGCGGGCAAAAGGACGCCGATTTGACGGCGCCCTTTCCCGCCCGTCCGATCAGCCGAACAGACCCTTGGCAAGGCCGCTCAGTTCGTTGAGCGGATTGCCGTCGCCGTCGCGATCCAACATGCCACCCAGCTGACCCAGAAACGCCTCCGGGCCGCCGAACTGGCCGAGCAACCCCTGCAACGCGTCGGCCGACACGCCATGTTCGGCCGCCGTGTCCGCCAGCGCGCTGATGCTGGTTTCGCCGCTGCCGATCTTGGCGCCGATTTCGTTCAGCAGGCCCTGCATCTGCTCGGGCGTCATCCCGATCTTGTCGGCGATCGCCTGAAGGCCGCCCATTTTCCCCAGCATTTCCTCGAACATGTGATGCTCCCTCGCTCGTTTCGCCGCCAGCATAGCAGCGCCATCCGCCGCGCCAAAGCGAAAGAGCCGGAAAGAGGCGTTCCCCCTCCCCGGCTCCTTCCATCTGCGCGGCAAGAGGGCCGAGGTCAGGCCGTGGTTAGCGCGACACCGCGGACGGAGTCATCGACATGCGCTTCGAACTGGGCGAAATTGTCCACGAACTGCTTGACCAGAGACGCCGCCGTCTCGTCATAGGCGGCCTTGTCCGCCCACATGGCGCGCGGGTCGAGGATCGCCTGATCGACACCCGGCACCGCCACCGGCACGTCGAAACCGAAATTGGGATCGGCGCGGAAGTCGGCGGCGTTGAGGCTGCCGTCCAGCGCGGCGTTGAGCAGCGCGCGCGTGACCTTGATCGGCATGCGCTTGATGCCCGGCATCGTCGCCTTGCCGCCGGCCCAGCCGGTATTGACCAGCCAGCAGGTCACGCCGCCCTTGGCGATCCGCTCCTTGAGCAGATTGCCATAGACCGACGGATGGCGCGGCATGAAGGGCGCGCCGAAGCAGGTGGAGAAGGTCGCGGTCGGCTCGGTCACGCCGATCTCCGTCCCGGCGACGCGCGCGGTATAGCCCGACAGGAAATGATACATGGCCTGTTCGGGCGTCAGCCGCGCGATCGGCGGCAAAACGCCATAGGCATCGGCGGTAAGGAAGATGATGGTGCGCGGCACCGGCCCCAGATTCTTGGCCGAGCTATTGGGGATGAAGTCGATCGGGTAGGAACCGCGGCTATTTTCCGCCAGGCTGTTGTCGTCCAGGTCGATTTCCCGGCTGTCCTCGTCGATCACGACATTTTCCAGCACCGTGCCAAAGCGGCGGGTGGTGGCGAAGATTTCCGGCTCCGCTTCCGCCGACAGGTTGATCATCTTGGCATAGCAGCCGCCCTCGAAATTGAAGACGGCGGTGTCGGACCAGCCATGTTCGTCGTCGCCGATCAGCGTGCGGCTGGCATCGGCGGAAAGGGTGGTCTTGCCGGTGCCGCTCAAGCCGAAAAAGACCGCCGTGTCGCCGTCCGCGCCGATATTGGCCGAACAATGCATCGGCATCACGCCCTTTGCCGGCAGCAGATAGTTGAGCACGCCGAACACCGACTTCTTCATCTCGCCGGCATAGGCGGTGCCGCCGATGAGGATCAGCTTTTCGGTGAAGTTGACGGCGATCACCGTTTCGGTGCGGCAGCCATGCCGGGCCGGGTTGGCGCGGAAGCTTGGCAGGTCGATGATCGTATATTCGGGCGCAAAGCCCGCCAGCTCATCGGCGCGCGGCCGCACCAGCAGCGTGCGGATGAAGAGGTTATGCCAGGCCAGTTCGTTGATGACGCGGACATTGACGCGGTGCTCGGGCTGCGATCCGCCGAACAGATCGGCGACGTACAGCTTGTCCTTGTCGCCCAGCGCCTTGAAGAAATCGGCTTTCAGCGCGGCGAAATGTTCGGGCGTCATGGGGACGTTGGTCGATCCCCACCAGACGCTGTCCTCGGTCTCGGCATCGCGGACGATGAACTTGTCCTTGGCCGATCGGCCGGTATGTTTGCCGGTCTTCACGACCAGCGGCCCGTCCTTCGACAAAAGGCCTTCGCCGTTGCGCACCGCCGCTTCGACCAGCGGCGCGGTGCCAAGGTTCCAGAACAGGGTGGCATGAGTGGTGATGCCCTGGTCAGCCAGGGTAAGAGAGGATGTGGCCTGCACGCCTTTGCTCCTGATATATATTTGACGCCGCTTGTTTTTTATCCTTGCGACCCTCCACCCCGCCAGCGCCGCATCGAACGTGCGGCGTCTCTTGCGGTGAAGGGGCACAGGCATAGGCCCTGCCGGAAAGAGCGTCAAATGTCCGTCGCTTGCGCCCGTCGCGAAATGGGATGCACAGGTCGCAAGGGGCCGCCCGCCCCGTCCCTTCTCCGCGCCCCCTTCCTTGCAGCAGCGCCGGTCCTGCTTTACATGCCAGGGCTTCTCCTTCCCCCACCGACCCTCAGGGACGCCGCATGACAGCAACCATCGCCTTGGTGGACGACGACAAGAATATCCTGACTTCGGTGTCGATCGCGTTGCAGACCGAAGGTTTTGTCACCCGCATCTATTCGGACCCGGAGACGGCGCTGAAGGCGCTGACGGAAAACCCCGCCGATCTTGCCGTGTTCGACATCAAGATGCCCCGGCTCGACGGGCTGGAGCTGCTGCGCCGGCTGCGCGAGAAAAGCCAGATGCCGGTCATCTTCCTCACGTCCAAGGCGGATGAGCTGGACGAGGCGCTGGGCCTTGCCATGGGAGCCGACGATTATATCTCCAAACCCTTTTCGCAGCGGCTGCTGATCGCCCGCATCCGCGCCATCCTGCGCCGGGCGGAGGTCAGCCGGACCCCCGAGACGGCCGACGAGCCGGTGTCCGATCCGATCGTGCGCGGGCGGCTGGAGATGGACCCGGCCCGGCACCGGGTGAAGTGGAACGGCGAGGATGTGACGCTCACCGTCACCGAATTTCTGATCCTGGAGACGCTCGCCGCGCGGCCGGGCGTGGTCAAGAACCGCAACCAGCTGATGGACGCCGCCTATCAGGATGATGTCTATGTCGATGACCGCACCATCGACAGCCATATCAAGCGCCTGAGGCGCAAGTTCCGGGAGGTGGATTCCGATTTCAACGCGATCGATACGCTCTATGGCGCCGGCTACCGTTTCTCCGAGGAATGATGACGCGCCCCTGGCCACGCGCTGGTCGGGTCGGCTCAGTCTCACGCCGCGCATCCTGGCGGTCAACGTGTTCGCGTTGGCGCTGCTGGCGGGCGGCTTTTTCTATCTGGACAGCTATCGCAGCCGGATCGTTGACGACCGGCTGGAACAGTCCGCGCGCGAGCTCAAGCTGCTCGCCATCGGCATCGAAAATGCGCCGGCGGACCGGCAGCCGGCGCTGATCGCCGCCTATGCGCGCCAGACCGGCGACCGGGTGCGGCGTTATGGCGCCGACGGGCGGCTGATGTCGGACAGTTTCACCATGAACGCGCCGCGCTACCGGCTGCGGCTGCCGTCGGAGGAAAGCTGGCAGCGCCATGTCGCGCGCTTCCTCGACAAGGCGATGGACCGGGTGGTGTCGGCGGACCGTCCGCCCAATTTCGAGGAGCCGGCGGTGGACCGCGCCGACGCCTGGCCCGAAGTGCAGCAGGCGATCCGGAGCGGCCAGCCGCAGGCGATGAACCGCTATGCGCCCGACCGGACTTTCGTCATTTCCGCCGCCGTGGCGGTGAAGGACGGCACCCGCCTGCTCGCCACCGAAAATGCGCGCGACATCACCCGCATCGTCCGGGCGGAGCGGCTGCGGCTGGGGATCGTGCTGGCGGCGGCGGCGCTGGCGTCGGTGCTGCTCTCCCTTTTCCTCGCCCGCACCATCGTCCAGCCGCTGCAAAGGCTGGCGCGCGCCGCCGTCCGGGTGCG
>DAMDPH010000149.1:0-7977 GCA_032082785.1 Sphingobium sp.
GGTTCGGCGGCCGGTGCTTCGGCTTCGGCAACCGGTTCGGGCGCTGCTTCGGCTTCGGCCTCGGCCGTGTCGCTCACCGCCTCCTGGCTTTCGGCCGTATCGGCAGCGGCTTCGCCACCCTCGCGGCGGCGGCGACCGCCACGGCGACCGCGACGACCCCGGCGACGACCGCCTTCCTCGCCATCGGCCTCGTTCGACGCTTCGCCTTCGGTCTGGGCAGCGGCTTCCTCGCCGTCGCTCTCGCCTTCGCTGTCTTCCTCGCTATCGGCATCGGTGTCGGACGGACCATTGTCACGGCCCTCCTCCCGCTGGCCGCCACGACGGCGACGGCGGCGACGGCGACGACGACCGCCCTCGCGTTCCTCGCCGCGCTCTTCCTGGCGCTGGGTATCGTCGGCCTCGGCCTCTTCCTCGGCCTCCAGCTCTTCCTCCTCCTCCTCGACGGTGTCGAAATCATCCTCGTCCTGCGGGAGGGGCGTATAGTCGACCACGCGCTCGGGGCGGGGGCCGCTTGCCTCCACCGACATGCGCGCGCCCTCGACTTCGCCATCGGGCAGGATCGCGATGCGCACGCCATAGCGCGCCTCGATCTCGTCCAGCTCGCGCCGCTTGTTGTTGAGGACGTAGAAGGCCGCTTCCTGGCTGGCGCGCAGGGTGATGAGGCTGCCGCGACCGCGCGCCGCCTCTTCCTCCAGCATGCGCAGCGCGCTGAGGCCCGCCGACGATGCGGTGCGGACGAGGCCGGTGCCCTCGCAATGCGGGCACTGGCGGGTCGAGGCTTCGAGCACGCCGGTGCGCAGGCGCTGGCGGCTCATTTCCATCAGGCCGAAGCCGGAGATACGGCCGACCTGGATGCGGGCGCGATCGTCCTTCAGCGCCTCCTTCATCGCCTTCTCGACCTTGCGGATGTTGGAGTTCATCTCCATGTCGATAAAGTCGATGACGACGAGACCGGCCATGTCGCGCAGGCGCAACTGGCGGGCGATCTCGCGCGCGGCTTCCAAATTGGTGGCGACGGCGGTCTGTTCGATCCCATGTTCGCGGGTCGAGCGGCCCGAGTTGATGTCGATCGACACCAGCGCCTCGGTCGGGTTGATGACCAGATAGCCGCCGGACTTGAGCTGCACGACAGGATTATACATCGCAGCCAGCTGATCCTCGACGCTGGCGCGCTGGAACAGCGACACGGGGTCGGCATATTGCTTCACCCGCCGGGCATGGCTGGGCATCAGCAGCTTCATGAAATCCTTGGCGGCCTTATAGCCGTCCTCGCCCTCGACGATGACCTCTTCGATATCCTTATTATAGATGTCGCGGATCGCGCGCTTGATGAGGTCGCTGTCATTATGGATCAGCGCGGGCGCGGCGGAGCCGAGCGTCTGCTCGCGAATCTCGTCCCACAAGCGGGCGAGATAGTCGAAATCGCGCTTGATCTCCGGCTTGGTGCGCTGAAGGCCGGCGGTGCGGACGATGCAGCCCATGGTGGAGGGCAGGCTCATTTCCGAAATGATCGACTTGAGCCGCTTGCGATCGGCGGCGTTGCTGATCTTGCGCGAAATGCCGCCGCCATGGCTGGTGTTGGGCATCAGCACGCAGTAACGGCCGGCCAGCGACAAATAGGTGGTCAGCGCCGCGCCCTTGTTGCCGCGCTCTTCCTTGACGACCTGCACCAGCAACACCTGACGGCGCTTGATGACGTCCTGGATCTTGTAGCGGCGGCGCAGCGCCATGCGCTTGCGGCGCAGTTCGTCGGCGGCGTCGTCCGACCCGCGCGACTTGCCCCGGCGGCCGCCCTTTTCGCCCTCGGCGCTTTCGGCGGCGTCGCCTTCTTCCTCGTCATGATGGGGCGCGTCGACATCCTCGACCACGCCTTCATGATTATCCTCGTCATCATCCTCGACTTCGGCGCGCAGCGCGGCCTCTTCCTCGGCATGGGCGCGTTCTTCGCGCAACAGCGCCTCGCGATCCTCGCGCGGGATCTGGTAATAATCGGGATGGATTTCGCTGAACGCCAGGAAACCGTGGCGATTGCCGCCATAATCGACGAACGCCGCCTGAAGCGACGGTTCGACGCGGGTCACCTTGGCGAGATAGATATTGCCCTTGAGCTGCTTGTGCTCGGCCGATTCGAAATCGAACTCCTCGATCCGGTTACCCTTGACGACCGCGACGCGGGTTTCTTCCCGGTGGCGCGCGTCGATCAGCATACGCATTGTCATTTATAATTCTCCGGCATGGGAGCGCCGCGTCCGTGCGCCGCGCCGCCATGCGATCTGTCTGAAAGGGACGGCCGCGCGCCGCCGAGGGGGCAGCGCGCGGCATCGTCCGACTGAGGTGAAAGCTTTGCGTGTCTGCTGCGTCGGCAGGGCCGGACAAAGCGCCGGGCCGCTCCATCCACGCCGCAGCGCCCGTTACCGGGGCAAGCGTGGAAGGAAAATCATGCCTCATGCAGCGTCAACCTGTATATCGCGCCGGCCCGGTCCTGAGAAAAAGGCCCGCCGGCGCACGATTTTAGTCTTCCAAAGGCATTCGCATTCTGGGCGAACCTTGCGGAAGTGTGGATGGGTAGCAGCCAATTGAGGATGGGGCAACGGCTGCCCCGAATATTGTTACCGGCTGTTACATCGCTGTCGGGCCTGAGATAATATGGCTAAGCATAATTTAACCGTCTCATTTTACGAGGGAAAAACGGATGATCCTTAATTCGGCATTCAGCGTGGGGACGCTGAAGACGGATTAGCGTCATGAATTATGGCTGGACGGCCGGCGGGGCTGCGTTGCAAAAGCGGCGCATGCTGCAAAGCCTCGTCATGGCAGGCATCATCTATGCGAACCCCGCTAATGCTGGCGGCATCGCGGCGATCGATGTGCAAGGTGATCGGGTAACGGTGCGCTTCGACGGCGATGTCGAGGGCGCGTCGGCCTTCCTGCTCGACGGCCCGCGCCGCATCGCCGTGGATATTAAGGGCGCGCAGGTCGGCCGTGGCGGCGTTGCCGGCGGCGCGGCGGCGGTGGCCGCCGTGCGTCAGGGGCAGCTGGACGGCGGCACGGCGCGGCTGGTGCTCGACCTTGCCTCCCCCGCCGCCATCGATCAGCCCAGCTTCTCCCCCGACGGTAAAAGCCTGAGCTTTGCGCTGCGCAGCGTCAGCGACAGCCATTTCCGCACCGCGCTGGGGCGCGGCCGCATCGCCTTCGACGCGCCCGCCAGCATGGCGCGCCGCCCGACCAAGCGGCTCCATTCCATCACCGTGCCGATCCCCGCCGCCGCGAGCGGCGTCCGCCTGCCGCAGGTGGAGGGAGTGAATGACGGCAGCCGCCCGCTGGTGGTGATCGATGCCGGCCATGGCGGCCATGATCCGGGCGCCATCAACCGCGAAACCGGCAAGCGCGAAAAGGACGTGACGCTCGCCGTCGCTCGCGCCATCCGCGATCAGCTGGTGCGGTCCGGCCGGGTACGCGTGGCGCTGACCCGCGACGATGATCGTTTCCTGGTGCTGCGCGAACGCTATGGCATCGCCCGGCGGATGAATGCCGACCTGTTCATTTCCGTCCACGCCGATGCGGCCGAAAATGACAGCGCCCGCGGCGCCACCGTCTATACCCTGTCCGAAACCGCCTCCGACCGCGAAGCCGCGCGCCTCGCCGCGCGGGAGAATAAGGCCGATATCATCAACGGCCTCAATCTGGGCGGTCAGACCAATGACGTCTCCTCCATCCTCATCGACCTGACGCAGCGCGAATCGATGAATGTTTCGGCCAATTTCGCGCGGCTGCTCCAGCGCGAAGCGTCACCCTATGTGCCCTTCCGCAGCGCCTATCATCGCTTCGCCTCGCTGATGGTGCTCAAGGCGCCCGACACGCCCTCCGTCCTGTTCGAGACCGGCTATATCTCCAACAGCGACGACGCCGCCTTCCTCACCTCGCGCGAAGGCCAGCAAAAAATCGCCCGCGGCGTTGCCCGCGCGATCGAAGTCCACTTCGCCCGCAAACTCGCCCTGCACGGTGATCGCGGAGCGGGGGATTAGCGACGCACAGGGGCTGTTGCGCGTCGCTTGGCAGGGCCATCATGCTGGCGCTGTTCTGGCGTCAAGGAGGCGCTGCGCTTGTGGCGCAGAACAGGCGAGGCGCATTCGTCCCGCCTCCGCCTACTCCATGCGAACTGCTTACATTGATGATCTCGCGCGGAGGCGCGGAGGCGCAGAGGAGCGCGCCGCCAAGCCGTGCCCCGGCGAAGGCCGTGGCATAGCTCCTGCCGATGCGGCTTGACTTCGGCATGGGTAGGAACGGCTGGAGAGGCGGTGCCGGATCGCCTGAGACCCCAGCTTTCGCTGGGGTGACGGATAGGCGCTACGTCGTTGATGGGGCCGCCGGCTGCTAGGAAACCGTCGTCAGACCAACCACCACGCCCACGCTCAAGCTCCCCCCACCACTTCTCCCCCTTGGGAAACAGCAGAAATACGCTCCGCCCTCACATCAGCACACGACGTCATGCTGAACTCGTTTCAGCATCCAGTAAGCGCCGCCCATGCGGCAGCGTGGAGCAAGGGAAGCGAGGGGCATGCTTCACGTCTTCGCATGCTCGGGGCGACCAACTTGCGATGAATGTCTCGCGCAGAGGCGCAGAGGAATGCGCTGCGAAGCCGTGCCCCGGCGCAGGTCGGTGCCCCAGCTCCCGCCGATCCGCCTGGCCCCGTCCTTCCGCCGTGACAGCAGAAATGCGCTCCACCCTCGAACCAGCACGCACGTCATGCTGAACTCGTTTCAGCATCCAGTAGGCTCCGCCCATGCGGCAGCGCGGGACAGGTGGCACCGGGCACATACTCCGCGCCTCCGCGTCCTCCGCGCGAGCCATTGCGCGGATCAGTTCGCGGAGGCGCAGAGATGCGGAGAGGGAGAGCAGCGCGGGTGGCGCATGTGTCTGAGGGAGGTAAAGCGGCGAGGCAGGGGCGTAAGAAGCGCCCCGCCGCTTCCCGCCGTCTGCGTCTCTGCGTCTCTGCGTCTCTGCGTCTCTGCGTCTCTGCATCTCTGCGTCTCTGCATCTCTGCGTCTCTGCGCCTCTGCGTCTCTGCGCCTTCTGCGTCTCTACGCGATATTTTGTAGTGTAACCGCGAAGGTACAGAGCCAAGTCCGCCCACTGGATGCTGAAACAAGTTCAGCATGACGATTGTGTGAGGATCGGCGCGCGCCTTTGTTCCCTAGCCCCTTTCTCTCCTCCCGCTCTCCCTTTCTCTTTCCTCTCTCCTCTCGCTCTCCCCCTCCCTTTCCATTCATCCCCTCTCCCCCTCCCGCTCCACATTCCCTCTCCCCTCCTCGTCGCCTCGCGACTTCTTTCCTCCTCTCGCGCCCTCTCCCCTCCCCGCCCTCTCCTCTGCTTGTCTTTCGGGCCGTGGGGCCTAGAGTGGGGCTTCCTGACATAGTCGCGCCTGCCTTTGTCTGCGCCGTACCTCGCAAGGGCGCGGTGCATGCGAGGAGCGGAGCGGGTTTTTCCTTGCGGAGGGACCAGCGTTTCGCAGGGCGGCGCTTAACGATCGGCGAGGCGGCGTGACCCGGCATATTCCCTGGATTTTGACAGCGATCATCGGCGCGGTGGCGCTGGCCGTGGTGGCGGTGTCGCGTGGCGAGACGGTCAATGCGCTGTGGATCGTGGTGGCGGCGGTCAGCTGCTTCCTGGTCGCCTATCGCTATTATGCCCTGTTCATCGCCCGCCATGTGATGCGGCTGGACCCGGCGCGGCCGACGCCCGCGATCCGGCGTGCCGATGGCCTCGACTATGTGGCGACCGACCGCACCGTGCTGTTCGGCCATCATTTCGCCGCCATCGCCGGCGCGGGGCCGCTGGTCGGGCCGGTGCTGGCGGCGCAGATGGGCTATCTGCCCGGCACTTTGTGGATCATCGCCGGCGTGGTGCTGGCGGGCGCGGTGCAGGATTTCATGGTCCTGTTCATTTCCATGCGCCGCGACGGCAAGTCGCTGGGCGAGCTGATCCGCATGGAGATGGGGCAGGTCGCCGGCACCATCGCCCTGTTCGGCGCCTTCATGATCATGGTCATCATTCTCGCGGTGCTGGCGCTGATCGTGGTGAAGGCGCTGGCCGAAAGCCCATGGGGCATGTTCACCGTCGCGGCCACGGTGCCGCTCGCCCTCGCGATGGGCGTCTATACGCGCTGGATCAGGCCGGGGCGGATCGGCGAAGTGTCGCTGCTGGGCCTCATTGGCCTGCTCGCCGCCATCGTCTATGGGCAGGCGGTGGCGCAGTCGCCGGTCTGGGGGCCGGCCTTCACCTTCACCCCGGTGCAGCTCTGCTGGATCCTGATCGGCTATGGCGCGGTCGCGTCGGTGCTGCCGGTCTGGCTGCTGCTGGCGCCGCGCGACTATCTGTCGACCTTCCTCAAGATCGGCGCCATCGCCGCGCTGGCCATCGGCATCGTCATCATGGCCCCGCCGCTCAAAATGCCCGCGCTCACCGTCTTTGCGGCCGGCGGCGGGCCGGTCTGGGCCGGCGGCCTCTTCCCCTTCCTCTTCATCACCATCGCCTGCGGCGCGGTATCGGGCTTTCACGCGCTCATCTCCAGCGGCACCACGCCCAAGCTGATCGCCAGCGAAGCCCATGCGCCGCTGATCGGCTACGGCGCGATGCTGATGGAGGCGTTCGTCGCGATCATGGCGCTGGTGGGGGCGTCGATTCTCGACCCCGGCATTTATTTCACCATGAACAGCCCCGGCGCGCTGATCGGCACCGACGCCGCCAGCGCATCGGCCGCGGTCACCGCCATGGGCTTTCCCATCTCGCCCGACCTCATCGCCCAGACGGCCAAGGATGTGGGCGAACATAGCATCATCAGCCGCGCCGGCGGCGCGCCGACGCTGGCGGTGGCGATGGCGGAGATTTTCTCCCATGTCGTGGGCGGGCCGGCGATGAAGGCCTTCTGGTATCATTTCGCCATCCTGTTCGAGGCGCTGTTCATCCTGACCGCCGTGGACGCGGGCACCCGCGCGGGGCGGTTCATGTTGCAGGATCTGATCGCGCTCGCCGTGCCGAGCTTCAAGGACAGCAAGAGCCAGATGCCGGGCCTGGTCGCCACGGCGCTGACGGTCGCGGCTTGGGGCTTCTTCCTCTATCAGGGCGTCACCGATCCGCTGGGCGGGGTGAATACGCTCTGGCCGGTGTTCGGCATTTCCAACCAGATGCTGGCGGCGATCGCGCTGATGCTGGGGACGGTGGTGCTGTTCCGCATGAAGCAGGACCGCTTCGCCTGGGTGACGGCGGTGCCGACCGTCTGGCTGCTGATCTGCACCCTGACGGCGGGCTGGCTGAAGCTGTTTTCCGCCGATCCCAAAATCGGTTTCCTCGCCCATGCCGCCCGCTTCGACGGGGCGGCGGATGCCGGGGAGGTGCTGGCGCCGGCCAAGTCCATGGTGGAGATGCGGCAGATAATCTTCAACGACCGGGTCGATGCGGCGCTCTGCGCCATATTCCTGGCGGTGGTGCTTTCGCTGCTCTTCTTCACCATCCGCACCGTGCTGGCCGCGCGGCGGGTGCCCAGCGCCACGACCCATGAGATTCCGGCCGGGCTGGCGGCGGCGGAATGAAGGCGACGCTGGACCTGCTGCGCCGCACCGCGCGGCTGATGGTCGGGCTGCCCGACTATGACGCCTATCTGCGCCATATGCGGGCGCATCATCCGGAGCGTGAGGTGATGGACCGCACCGCCTTTTTCCGCGACCGGCAGGAGGCGCGCTATGGCGGAAAGAATGGCGGCCGCTGCTGCTGAGCGGCAGCGCTACTGTAATTTGCTAGTGACCCTGATGAATCTGAAGTTCGTGCGAGTCTGCCTCACGATGTGACGAACTTCAGATTCGGGTCACTAGACCTTCACCCGATTAAAGCCCGCCACCATGCCGGCGGCGATGGACAAAGCGATTTCCGCAGGGCCGACCGCGCCGATGGAGACGCCCGCCGGCCCGTCGATCCGCGCC
>DAMDPH010000150.1:0-7938 GCA_032082785.1 Sphingobium sp.
CGTCCTGGCGCAGCAGGCGCCCGCCGGCCCGGCCGCCAGCGTCACCACCCAGCTGCCGCGCGGTGCCGCGCCCGTCCATTATGCGATCAGCGTCACGCCCGACGCCGCCAATCTCAAATTCACCGGCCGAGTGACCATCACCCTGGTGGTGAGCCAGCAGATGCCGACGCTGGTGCTGAACGCGGCGGATCTCAGCTTCGACAAGGTAATGCTGACCCCAACCGGCGGCAAGGCGATGAGCGGCACCGCGAAGGTGGATGCAGAGGCGCAGACGGTGACGCTCGACTTCGGCAAGCCGCTTGCGCCGGGGCGCTATGCGCTCGCCATCGACTATGCCGGCATCATCAACCAGCAGGCCAATGGCCTGTTCGCCCTCGACTATAGCGACAATCAGGGGCAGGCGAAGCGCGCGCTCTTCACCCAGTTCGAGGCGCCCGATGCCCGCCGCTTCGTGCCGAGCTTCGACGAGCCGAGCTACAAGGCGACGTTCGACCTGTCTGCCGTGATCCCCACCGGCCAGCTTGCCGTGAGCAACATGCCGGTGAAAGCGAAGAAGGATCTGGGCGGCGGCAAGACGCAGGTCAGCTTCGGCACCAGCCCCAAAATGTCTTCCTATCTGCTCTTCTTCGGCCTGGGCGAACTGGACCGCGCGACGAAGATGGCCGGCAAGACCGAAGTCGGCGTCATCACCGGGCGCGGCAATACCGGCAAGGCGCAGCTGGCGCTCGATGCGTCGGCGGCCATCCTGCCCTGGTACAACGATTATTTCGGCGTGCCCTTCCCGCTGCCCAAGCTCGACAATGTCGCCGGCCCCGGCCAGAGCCAGTTCTTCTCCGCCATGGAAAATTGGGGCGCGATCTTCACCTTCGAACGCGCGCTGCTGGTCGATCCGCGCTTCACTTCCGAAGAAACCAAGCGCACCATTTATGAAATCGTCGCGCATGAAATGGCGCATCAATGGTTCGGCGACCTCGTCACCATGGCCTGGTGGGACGATCTGTGGCTGAATGAAGGCTTCGCCAGCTGGATGGCGACCAAGGTCACCGACAAGCTGAACCCGGAATGGGAAACGCTGCTGTCCCGCGTCGATGGCCGCGAGCGGGCTATGAACCTCGATGCGCTCGCCACCACTCATCCGGTGGTGCAGAAGATCAACACCGTGGATCAGGTCAACCAGGCGTTCGACGCCATCACCTACCAGAAGGGTGAAGCGGTCATCACCATGCTGGAGGGCTATGCCGGCGAGGATGTGTGGAAGAACGGCATCCGCACCTATATGAAGGCCCATGCCTATGGCAACACGGTCACTGACGATCTGTGGAAGGCGGTCGAAGGCGCCGGCGCCAAGGGGCTGGTATCCATCGCTCATGACTTCACCAGCAAGCCCGGTATTCCGCTGGTCAAGGTCGACAGCGCCCAGTGCCAGGGTGGCCAGACCGTCCTGACCCTGAGCCAGGGCGAGTTCAGCCGCGACGCCAAGGACAAGCAGCCGCTGAGCTGGAATGTGCCGGTGAAGGCGCAGACGCTGGGCGGCACCGCGCAGCGGCTCATCCTGCAGGGCAAGGGGCAGATCACGCTGCCCGGTTGCGGCGCCTATGTCGTCAATGCGGGGCAGACCGGCTATTATCGCTCGCTCTACCCGGCCGCCAATGTCGCGGCGCTGGCGAAGGATTTCGGCAAGCTCGCGACGATCGATCAGACCGGCCTGCTCGCCGACAACTTCCAGCTGGCGCTGGGCGGCTATCAGCCGATGGGGCTGGCGCTCGACCTGATCGATGCGGTGCCCGCTACGGGCAGCCCGGCGGTGCTGGCGGAAGTGCCCGGTTATCTGCGCAGCGCCTATGACATGCTGGAAAGCGACACTGCCGCACAGGCTCGCGTCGCAGCCTATGCCTCTGCCAAGCTGACGCCGATGCTGACCGAGATCGGCTATGACGCCAAGGCGGGCGAAGGGCCGCAGGTGCCGGTGCTGCGCTCAAGCCTGATCGCCACCTTGGGCGCAATGGGCGACAAGGCGGTCGTGGCCGAAGCCAATCGCCGCTTCGCTGCGCTGGCGAATGATCCGGCCGCGCTCGACGGGCCGCTGCGCAATGTGTGGCTCGGCATCATCGCGCAAAATGCCGATCAGGCGACTTGGGACAAGCTGCGCGCCATGGCCAATGGCGCCAAGACCGATCTGGAAAAGAGCATGCTCTTTGCGCAGCTGGGCCGGGCCAAGGATGAAGCGCTGGGCGCCAAGGCGCTCGACCTCGCCCTCAGCGACGAGCCGGGCAAGACCACCAGCGCCGCGATCATCTCCCAGGTCGGTGCCGCGCATCCGATGCTGGCGGTCGACTATGTGCTGGCCCACCGCCAGCAATATGAGGCGCTGATCGACGTGTCCGCGCGCAGTCAGGCGCTTGGCCGGCTGGGCGGCGGTTCGGCCGATCCGGCGATGGTGACGAAGCTCGACGCCTATGCCACCCAATATCTGACGCCGGAATCGCGCAAGGTGGTCGATCGCGCCATCTCCGGCATCAAGACCCGGATCGAGACGCGCAGCCGGCTGAAGCCTGCGCTGACCGCCTGGTTCGCGCAGAAATGATCGGGAAGGGGCGGCGGCGCGCTGCCGCCCCTATTCGTCCGGCTCGGCCTTGATGGGCAGGCCGGTATAGCGGGCCAGAAAGGCGTAGCTGTCGGCATATTCGTCGATCAGCTTGTCGATCGGCTTGCCCGATCCGTGGCCGGCACGATGCTCTACCCGCAACAGGTGCGGCTTGTCGCCGATCCGTGCGGCCTGAAGCGCGGCGACATATTTGAAACTATGGGCAGGCACGACCCGATCGTCGGTATCGGCTGTCGTCGCCAGTATCGCCGGATAATCCCGCCCCTCGCCGATATTATGATAGGGTGAATAGCTGCGCAGCAGGCGGAAATCGGCCTTGCGCGCCGGCGATCCATAATCGTCCACCCAATAGCGGCCGGCGGTGAACCGGTCGAAACGCAGCATGTCCATGACGCCCACCGCCGGCAGGGCCGCCGCGAACAGGTCCGGTCGCTGATTGACGACAGCACCGACCAGCAGCCCGCCATTGGAGCGCCCCTCGATGGCGAGACCGTCGGGCGGCGTATAGCCATTGGCCTTGAGATATTCGGCCGCCGCGATGAAGTCGTCGAAGACATTCTGCTTGTTGGCGCGCCGTCCGGCTTCATGCCATGCCTTGCCGAACTCGCCGCCGCCGCGCAGGTGAGCGATGGCATAGGCGCCGCCCTGCTCCAGCCAGGCGAGCCGGGTGGCCGAATAGCCGGGCGTCAACGCCATGTTGAAGCCGCCATAGCCATAGAGGATGGTCGGCGCCGCGATCGCCCGGTCCGCCAACACCCGCTTGCGCAAGATGGTCATCGGAATGACCGTGCCGTCCCTCGAACGGTAGCTGACCTGCTCGACACCGAAATCTTCCGGGTCGAAGGGCAGGTCCGGCCGGGCGAAGAGCCGCGTCTCCAGTGTCGCCGTGTCGAAACGGTAGATGCTGGACGGCGTGGTGAAGCCGGAAAAGCTGAAGAAACTCTCCGGATCGCCGCTGCGCCCGCCAAAGCCCGCCGCCGCGCCGATGCCGGGGAGGGGCACGTCGCCGACCTTGCGCCCGTCCAACTCCACCAGCTCGGCGACCGTCTCCCCCTGCTGAAGATAAGCGAGGATCATGCGGTCGCCGATCAACGATCCGCCGACAAGCGCCTCCGGCCGCTCGGCGATCAGCTCGACGGGGCGTCGGCGGGGGTGGCTGGCGTCCAGCGTGACGAGGCGCGATCGTGGCGCGCCTTCGTCGGTGATGAAATAGAGCGTCGATCCGCGGCTGCCGATCAGCCGCCAGTCGTTCGTCATGCCACGGACCAGCGGGCGGGGCGTTACCGGCCCGCCGGTCAGTTCCGCCACATGCAGTTCGCGCTTGGGATCGATGCCCCTGAAGCTGGCGATGAGCAGCCAGCGCCCATCGCTCGTGACCTGCGCAACATGGCTGAGGTCCGGCCGGCGCGGCGTCGCATAGATGAGCTGGTCTTCCGCCTGCGACGTGCCCAGCGGATGGTAGAAAAGCTGCTGCCCCCGCGCGGCCGAGAGCCTGCCTTGCGTATCAGGCGCGGGAAAGCGGGAATAGAAGAAGCCGGCGCCGCGCCCGTCCCAGGCGAGGGGGGAGAATTTCACCCACTCCACCCGATCCTCAAGGGTCCTGCCACTGTCGACATCCAGCACCCGCAGCGTGCGCCAGTCGCTCCCGGCATCCTGCACCGCATAGAGAAGGCGTCGTCCGTCGGGGGAGGGCTGCCACTCGGCCAGAGCGTTGGCGCCATCCCTGGCCCAGCTATTGGGGTCGATCAGCAGCCTTTGCGGCCCGTCGAGCCCCTCGCGCATATAGAGCGGCGTCTGGTTCTCCAGCCCCTTGTTATAGCCGTAGAAATAGCGTCCGCCGGCCTTGCGCGGCAAGGTGTAGCGGCCATGGGCGAACAGCGCCTGCATCCGCGCCTTGAGCCGCGCTCGTTCCGGCATCGCATCCAGCAGGCGACGGGTCAGTATATTCTGCGCATCGACCCAGGCGCTCACTTCGGGATTGGAGCGGGGATCCTGCTCCAGCCAGCGATAGGGGTCGGGAATGTCCTCGCCGAACAGCCGCTCGACCAGCGGCATGCGCCGGGCTGGAGGATAGTCGATCCTGTCCGCGTCGATCCGGCTGCCGGGTGCGTCAATTTGCGCGGCGCCGGGAAAAGGCGCCAGCAGCAGCAGCGACAGCAGCAGGGCAGAGCGACGTGGCCCGATCATCCTCTCTCTTCCAACGAAAACGGGCCGCGGCACCCCATGGGGAACCGCGGCCCGCTCGAAAAATCAGGCCCGCGTGGAGCGGACCGTCAGATCAGGCAGCTTCCAGCTCGTCGGCGTCGACGTCCTGGACCGGACCGGAATCCTGACCCTTGGCATCGACGTCGCGGTCGACCAGCTCGATGATCGCAATCGGCGCTGCGTCGGAGGCGCGGAAACCGGCCTTGATGACGCGGGTATAGCCGCCGTTACGATCCTTATAGCGCTCGGCCAGAACCTCGAACAGCTTGGTCAGCTGCGTGTCGTCCTGAAGCCGGGCATGGGCCAGGCGACGGTTCGACAGGCCACCCTTCTTGGCGAGGGTGATCAGCTTCTCCACATAGGGACGCAGTTCCTTCGCCTTGGGCGTGGTGGTCAGGATCTGCTCATGCTTGATGAGCGAGGCCGCCAGGTTGCGGAGCAGGGCGGTACGATGACCGGAGCTGCGCTGAAGCTTACGATGACCAACTTTATGACGCATATTCTTGTCCTTCCGTTCGTTAAGGGGCCGTTTCAGGTACCCCAGACCAGGCGACCTTCAAGGTCGTCGCCCATTCACCTTCCTTGGACCGTCGCCCCGGCGAAAGCCGGGGGTCTCAGGCCTATATGAGATCCCAGCTTTCGCTGGGATGACATTTAGCCGAGCAGCTCTTGTTCGAGCTTCTTGGCCATTTCCTCGATATTTTCCGGCGGCCAGCCGGGGATGTCCATGCCCAGGCGCAGACCCATGGACGACAGCACTTCCTTGATTTCGTTCAGCGACTTGCGGCCGAAATTCGGGGTGCGCAGCATCTCGGCTTCGGTCTTCTGAACCAGATCGCCGATATAGATGATGTTGTCGTTCTTGAGGCAGTTGGCCGAGCGGACCGACAGTTCCAGTTCGTCCACCTTCTTGAGCAGGTAGCGGTTGATCTGGTTGGTGTCGCTCTCGCCTTCCGAAGCAGCCGAAGCGGCAGCACCGGCAGCCGGCGCAGCGGCGGGCAGGGCGTCCTCGAAGTGAACGAACAGCTGCAGCTGGTCCTGAAGAATGCGCGCGGCATAGGCCACGGCATCTTCCGGCGTCACGGTGCCGTCGGTTTCGAGGGTCAGCGACAGCTTGTCATAGTCCAGTTCCTGGCCGACGCGGGTATTGTCGACCTTATAGGCGACCTGGCGCACCGGCGAGTAGAGCGCATCGACCGGGATCAGACCGATCGGCGCATCGGCCGGGCGGTTGGCGACGGCGGGGACATAGCCCTTGCCGACATCCGCGGTCAGTTCCATGTTCAGCGTTGCACCCTGATCGAGATGGCAGATCACCAGATCGGGGTTCATCACTTCGATGTCGCCCACGACGGCGATGTCGCCGGCCTTGACGACAGCCGGGCCGGTGGCGGACAGCTGCAGCCGCTTGGGGCCTTCGCCTTCCATCTTCAGCGCGACCTGCTTGATGTTGAGGACGATGTCCGTAACATCCTCACGCACGCCGGCGAGCGACGAGAATTCGTGCAGGACATTCTCGATCTTGATCGAGGTGACCGCCGCGCCCTGAAGCGAGGAAAGAAGAACCCGGCGCAGCGCGTTGCCGAGGGTCAAGCCAAAGCCGCGCTCCAGCGGTTCAGCGACGAAAGTCGCCTTGCGCTTGCCGTCGCCGGTAGGCTTGATCTCAAGGGTGTTGGGCTTCTTCAATTCCTGCCAGTTCTTCATGTTGACAGTCATGTACTTCCCCTGGGGATGAGGCCGAAACGGGTAAATCCTGGTCCCAGCAGGACGTTTCGGCCGATGCAAATGG
Source organism: Sphingobium sp. (assembly GCA_032082785.1). GTDB lineage: Bacteria > Pseudomonadota > Alphaproteobacteria > Sphingomonadales > Sphingomonadaceae > Sphingobium. Next base: position 6,600 of record DAMDPH010000150.1, read on the forward strand.
GTAACGGGCGACGCGTCCGCCGCCCGCTATTCAGCGCGATGCGTGATTAGACGCGGCGACGCTTGGACGGGCGCACGCCATTGTGCGGGATCGGCGTGACGTCGCGGATCGAGGTGATGTGGAAGCCGACGGCCTGCAGCGCACGCAGCGCCGACTCACGGCCCGAACCGGGGCCCTTCACTTCGACTTCGAGGGTGCGGACACCATGTTCGGCAGCCTTGCGGCCGGCGTCTTCGGCGCAAACCTGGGCGGCATAGGGCGTCGACTTGCGGCTGCCCTTGAAGCCCATCATGCCGGCCGAGGACCAGCTGATGGCATTGCCCTGTGCGTCGGTGATGGTGACCATCGTGTTGTTGAAGCTGGCGTTCACATGCGCGACGCCGGCCGAAATATTCTTGCGCTCGCGCCGCTTAATGCGCTGGGGTTCGCGTGCCATTTTTCTGCTCTTCCTACAAAATCTACAAAGCCTAGGCTGTGCCCAAGCGGGGCTGCCTGCGGCGGAGTAAGGCTGGAAACAGTCCCCCGGACCGTTTCCCGGATGCCTTACTTACTTCTTCTTGCCGGCGATCGGCTTCGCCTTGCCCTTGCGGGTGCGCGCATTGGTGTGCGTGCGCTGGCCGCGAACGGGCAGACCCTTACGGTGACGAAGGCCGCGATAGCAGGCCAGATCCATCAGCCGCTTGATGTTCATCGCCGTCTCGCGACGCAGGTCGCCTTCGACGGTGTGGCTGGCGTCGATGGCTTCGCGGATCTGCAGGACTTCGGCGTCCGACAGGTCCTGAACGCGGCGGCTGTGGTCGATGCCCAGCTTGTCGGCGATGTCCAGGGCGGTCTTGCGACCGATGCCGTGAATGTAGGTGAGCGCGATGATAACGCGCTTGTTGGTCGGGATGTTGACACCCGCAATACGTGCCATGGTAAGTAAGTCTCCTGCTCCACGGGGCGGTTGGCGCCGCCCCATCTCAAAGCGTCCGGGTCCGGTTTCCTGGCTGGAAAAGGGACCATGATGATGCTCCCCCTAGACGCAAAAAAGACGGCAAGTGCATGAGGCACTGCCGCTCGCGAGCGTGTCGGGATGCGCGCCCACTAGCGATTCGCTGGCAAACTGTCAATGTTGCGCGGCTTTTGCCTGGCTTCGACACGGCTTTTCCGGTTGAGCACCGGGGCGCGCTCGGGCATGAAAGGGGGATGCGCCTCTCATCCCTTCAAGCCGCCTTTCCGCTTTTGTCGCTGCTGCTGTTGCAGGCGGGCTGTGTCGCGCCGCCACAGGATGCGCCCTCGCGGGAGCGCACGCCGCGCCCGGCCCCGCTGCCCTCGCCGCCGACCCCGGCTCCCCGAC
>DAMDPH010000151.1:0-7922 GCA_032082785.1 Sphingobium sp.
AGCACCGGTCCGGCATAGGAAAGGCGCAGCGGGCGCGGCGCACGGGCAAGGCGGGTGGCGGCGATGCGGCCGACCTGCGCGGTCATGTCCGGGCGGATCGCCAGGCTGCGCTGCGACACCGGATCGACGGCGCGCACCAGATCCTGCGCGCGCATGCCCTTGAGCCGCTGGGTCAGCGTATCCTCGAACTCGGCGATGGGCGGCATCACCCGCTCATAGCCATGGGTCGCGACCGTATCGAGCACCCGCCGCGCCAGTCGCGCGGAGGCTTCGGCCTGCGGCGGCAGGCGATCGGACAATCCTTCGGGAAGCAGGCCGGGCGGTATCTGGATCATGGCACGCGCCTTTAGCGGATTTTGACGGCGAGGCCATCCCCTCTCCGCCGTCCCCCTCTCACTGTCATCGTCCGCCGCTCGCCCGGCCACGCTTGTCAGCGGGACCGGACGAGGCGGCGGGCAGGCGTCAGGCGAAGCGCAGCGGCTTCACCGTCTTCACGCCGGTGAGGTTGCAGATTTCCCAGCGCAGCGGCTCGGTAACGGTGCCGTCCACCGACAGCAGCAGCACCGCTTCGCCGCCCTGCGCGCGACGGCCAAGGTGGAAGGTGCCGACATTGACGGCGGCCTCGCCCAGCGTCGAACCAAGGCGACCGATGAAACCGGGCGCGTCCTGGTTGACGATATAAAGCATCTGGCCGGCCAGATCGGCCTCCACCTTGATGCCGAACAGCTCGACCAGACGCGGCGCGGCATGGCCGAACAGCGTGCCGGCCACCGACTTGTCGCCATTTTCGGTGGTGACGGTGACGCGCACCAGCGTCTGATAATCGCCTTCGCGATCATGGCGCACCTCGCGCACGTCCAGCCCGCGCTCCTTCGCCAGGAAGGGGGCGTTCACCATGTTCACCGTGTCCGAATAGACGCGCATCAGCCCGGCCAGCACCGCCGCGGTGATCGGCTTCTGGTTCAGTTCGGCGGCATGACCCTCCACCTCGACGGCGACGCCGGTGATGGCATCGCCCTCAAGCTGGCCCACCAGGCTGCCCAGCCGTTCGGCCAGCGCCATATAGGGCTTGAGCTTGGGCGCTTCCTCGGCGGAGAGCGAGGGGACGTTGAGCGCATTGGTGATGCCGCCGTCGAGCAGATAGTCGCTCAGCTGTTCGGCCACCTGCAAGGCGACATTGACCTGCGCCTCGTCGGTCGACGCGCCCAGATGCGGGGTGCAGATGAAGCCCGGCGTGCCGAACAGCGGCGATTCCTTGGCCGGCTCGGTCTGGAACACGTCGAGCGCCGCGCCCGCGACCTGCCCCGAATCCAGCGCCTCCTTCAGCGCCGCCTCGTCGATCAGCCCGCCGCGCGCGCAATTGATGATGCGCACGCCCGGCTTGGTCTTGGCGAGATTTTCCTTCGACAGGATGTTGCGCGTCTGGTCGGTCAGCGGCGTGTGCAGCGTGATGAAATCGGCCCGCGCCAGCAGCGTGTCGAGATCGACCTTCTCCACGCCCATCTCCACCGCGCGCTCGGGCGTGAGGAAGGGGTCGAAGGCGACGACCTTCATCTTGAGGCCGAGCGCGCGGGTGGCGACGATCGACCCGATATTGCCCGCGCCGATCAGGCCCAGCGTCTTGGCGGTCAGCTCCACGCCCATGAAGCCGTTCTTGGGCCACAGGCCCTGCTGGGTCTGGGCATTGGCTTCCGGGATCTGCCGCGCCAGCGCGAACATCAGCGCGATGGCATGTTCGGCGGTGGTGATCGAATTGCCGAACGGGGTGTTCATGACGATCACGCCCTTGGCCGAGGCATAGGGGATGTCGACATTGTCGACGCCGATGCCGGCGCGGCCGATGACCTTGAGGTTGGTCGCGGCGTCGAGGATTTCCTTCGTCACCTTGGTCGAGCTGCGGATGGCGAGGCCGTCATATTCGCCGATGATCGCCATCAGCTCTTCGGGGGTCTTGCCGGTGATCTCGTCCACTTCGACGCCACGCTCGCGGAAAATCGCGGCGGCGCGGGGGTCCATCTTGTCGGAAATAAGTACCTTGGGCATGACAAATTGCCTTTCTGTTCTGCGCGCTGTCATCCTGACGAAAGTCAGGATCTCAGGCGGCGAAGTCGTACATGGGGGCCTGAGATCCCAGCCTGCGCTGGGAAGACGGGTATATTCGGGATAGGAGGAGGAGGCTCAGCCGGCCTTGGCCTGGGCATAGGCCCAGTCCAGCCAGGGGCCGAGCGCCTCGATATCGGCGGTATCGACCGTGGCGCCGCACCAGATGCGCAGGCCCGCCGGTGCGTCGCGATACCCCGCGACGTCATAGGCGGCGCCTTCCTTTTCCAGCAGGCCGGCGAAGCGCTTGATGAAATCCTGGTCCGCGCCCTCGACCGTCAGGCAGACGCTGGTCTTCGACCGCGTCGCCGGATCGGCGGCGAGATGGCCGAGCCAGTCGCGTGCCTCGACGATGCGGTCGAGCGCGGCGGCATTGGCGTCGCTGCGGGCGATCAGCCCCTGCGCCCCGCCGATCGACTTGCCCCATTCCAGCGCGAAGATCGCATCTTCGACCGCCAGCATGGACGGCGTGTTGATCGTCTCGCCCTTGAAAATGCCTTCGGCAAGCTTGCCCTTCGACATCAGGCGGAAAACCTTGGGCAGCGGCCAGGCCGGCGTATGATTTTCCAGCCGCTCGACCGCGCGCGGGCCGAGGATCAGCACGCCATGCGCGCCCTCGCCGCCCAGCACCTTCTGCCAGGAGAAGGTCGCGACGTCGACCTTGGCCCAGTCGATCGGATAGGCGAAGACGGCGCTGGTCGCGTCGGCGAAGGTCAGCCCTTCGCGATCCGCCGGGATCCACTCGGCATCGGGCACGCGCACGCCCGACGTGGTGCCGTTCCAGGTGAACAGCACGTCCTGGGCGAAGTCCACCTGACCAAGGTCGGGCAGCTGGCCATAATCGGCGCGGATGACGGTGGGGTCGAGCTTGAGCTGCTTGGCGGCGTCCGTCACCCAGCCTTCGCCGAAGCTTTCCCAGGCCAGCACCGTCACCGGGCGGGCGCCCAGCATGGTCCACATCGCCATTTCAAAAGCGCCGGTGTCGGAGCCGGGGACGATGCCGATGCGGTGGGTGTCGGGCAGGTTCAGCAGCTCGCGCATCAGGTCGATGCAGTAAGCGAGGCGGGTCTTGCCGATCTTCGAACGGTGCGAGCGGCCGAGGGAGTCGGCGCTCAGCTTGTCGGCGCTCCAGCCCGGAGGCTTGGCGCAGGGACCGGAAGAGAAAAAGGGGCGTTCGGGTTTTTTGGCCGGACGGGTGGCGGCCTTTTCAGCAGGCGCAATGGTGGCGTCGGCGGCAGTCAAATCAGTCATGTAATGCTTCTCCTTGCAGAGAGCACGCGCGGCGTTGGGACCGCGTGGCCCGTCGGCCGCACTAAAGATCGGGCGAAAAGAGTCAAGGCGAATATCCTGCCGGACGAAATGAGCGCCGCGTTAAGGATCGGAAAGGGTTAGGCTGGTAAAGCTGCTGCTGATGCAAGAGCGGGCGAAACCAAAAGCAGCGATAGCCGGCGCGACGCTGGCGGCCCTGGCGGCGATGCTGGTCGCCGGTTGCAGCGGCGATCTCGTGCCGCGCGGCCGCGTCGCCAAAAGCGCCAAGCCGCCGCGCCAACCGCCGCGCAAGGTGGTCAAAAAGCCGCTCGCGCCGCCGACGGTGGAGGTGCGCCAGTGCCATGCCCGGCTGACCTCGCAGGCGGTCGCCTTCACCCCCCTGCCCGACCAGAATTTCGGCGGCGGATGCAGCGCCATCGGCAGCGTCAAGCTGCTCGACATCGGCGTGCCCGCCACCAATCTGGGCGCCATGACCTGCCCGCTAGCCGCCAATTTCGCCGCCTGGGCGCGCTATGGCGTGCAACCCGCCGCCCGGCTCATCCTGGGCGCGGAGATTGAGCGGATCGAGACGTTCGGCACCTATAATTGCCGCCCGATCGCGGGCAGCGGCAAATTGTCGGAACATGCGCACAGCAATGCCGTCGACGTCTCCGCCTTCCGCCTGTCGGACGGCCGTCGGATCACCGTGCAGGACGGCTGGAACGGCGACCCGGCCACGCAACGCTTCCTCAAGACCGTCCACGCCAGCGCCTGCAAACGTTTCAGCACCGTCCTCAGCCCCAATTACAACGCCGCCCACCGCGACCATTTCCACTTCGACATGGGCGGCCGCGGCGGCTTCTGCCGGTAAGTGGGGCGGGGGCGGAGACCCCTCGCCCGATCCGCACGGAGGGGAAGGTGCGAAACTCCTAGCCTGCGGCCCAAGGTCGTCATGCAGAACTCGTTTCAGCATCCAGCAAGTCCCGCCCAGGCGGCGGCGCGCGACGCCGGTCGCCATGCACACCCCGCCGCGCCCCCCACACATCGTCATGCTGAACTTGTTTCAGCATCCAGTAAGCTCCGCTCTAGCGGTGGCGCGCAACGCAGGGGGCTGGCGCGCCCTCTCCGCGCGCCCGCGATCTCCGCGCGAACCTCTTCCAAAGAAAATCCCACGCGGAGCCGCAGAGACGCGGAGAGAGACGTGCCGCAAAGCCGTCCCCCCGACGCTGGCCCGCGCCTGAATCGGGCCGGTGCAGCTGGCCCCCCGCCTTCGCCGGGGAACAGGGATAGGTCGCACCCTCACCCTTCACCCCTCACCTTCACCCTTCACCACACACACCCCTCACCCCCGCACATCGTCATGCTGAACTCGTTTCAGCATCCAGTAAGCTCCGCTCTAGCGGTGGCGCGCAACGCCGGGGTCGGGCGCGCCCTCTCCGCGCCTCCGCGCCTCCGCGCGAACCTCTTCCAAAGAAAATCCCACGCGGAGCCGCAGAGACGCGGAGAAAAACGTGCCGCAAAGCCGTTCCCCCGACGCTGGCCCGCGCCTGAATCGGGCCGGTGCAACTGGCCCCCGGCCTTCGCCGGGGAACAGGGATAGGTCGCGCCCTCACCCCCCACCCTTCCCCCGCACATCGTCATGCTGAACTCGTTTCAGCATCCAGTAAGCTCCGCCCGGGCGGCGGCGCGCGACGCCAATCGCCAGGCACACCCCTCCGCGCCTCCGCGTCTCCGCGCGAACCTCTTCCAAAGAAAGCCTCACGCGGAGCCCCTGAGAAAAAGGCTGCAAAACCATGCCAAGGCTCAGGCGCATGCCTGAATTCCCAATGTGCCGCCGCCCCCCGCCCCCCGCCGGCGAACAGCAGCCCCCGCCTCCCCCCTCTTTTCCCTTTCCGGTCTTGGCATTGTCATCGGCGATGACTAGTTGGTCGGGATGACGAGAAAAGAGATAGAAGAACGCAAATTCCGCCCCGCTCGGGAAGAAGCGGGCGATGCCGCCAAGCAGGTGGGCACCCCCCAGACGCAGAGCGCCGCCTATCGGCTGGCCTTTCAGGACGACGAATTTCTGCTGCGCGAGGATCTCCGCCCGGTGCGATTCCAGCTGGAATTGCTCAAGCCGCAACTGCTGATGGACGAGGCGCAGATCGAATCGACCTTCGTCTTCTACGGCTCCGCCCGCATTCCCGAACCCGATCAGGTGCAGGCGCGCATCGACGCGGCGACGACGCCGGAGCAGCGCCGGGTGGCGGAAAATTTGGGGCGCAAGGCCCGCTATTATGAGGAAGCGCGCAAGCTGTCGCGGATCGCGGCGCAATATCCCGTCAATGAAGCGGGCTGCCGGCATTTCGTCGTCTGCTCGGGCGGCGGTCCCTCGATCATGGAAGCGGCCAATCGCGGCGCGGTGGATGTCGGCCAGACGACCATCGGCATGAACATCGTGCTGCCGCATGAACAGGCGCCCAACCCCTTCGTCACCCCCGAACTGTCCTTCCAGTTCCATTATTTCGCGCTGCGCAAGATGCATTTCCTGCTGCGCGCGCGGGCGCTGGCGGTGTTCCCCGGCGGCTTCGGCACGTTCGACGAGATGTTCGAGCTGCTGACGCTGATCCAGACCGGCAAGATGAAGCCGATCCCGATCCTGCTCTACGGCCGCGACTTCTGGACGCGGGTGGTGGATTTCGAGGCTTTGGCGGACGAAGGCGTCATCTCGCCGGCGGACCTCAACCTGCTGACCTGGGTCGAAACCGCCGAGGAAGGCTGGGCCGCGGTCCAGAATTTCTACAAGGATAGCGACGCACCGGGCTGCTGACGCCCCGGCAGAGCGCGCGCCTGCGGCTCCCGGCCAGCCCGGGCCGCCGGCGCGCACCCCTGCACCCATTGATGATTTACCCGCACGAATGCCCGCCATTCGTTCCAATGAAGCATCAATGCGCAAAGCGTCTTCATATGTCTCACCCCTGTAGCAGATAACGCGCCCTTGCCCTCGCAAGCCGGCCCGACTAGGGCGCGGCCATGCGTGCGGACCTGGCCCATATCGACAGCTGGATCTTCGATCTGGACAATACGCTCTACCCGGCGAAGGCGGATCTATTCTCGCTGATCGACGTGAAGATGGGCGAGTTCATCCAGGGCCTGCTCGGCTGCGATCCGCAGGTCGCGCGGGAAACGCAGAAACGCTATTTCCTTGAGCATGGCACCACCCTGTCGGGACTGATGCGCCATCATGGCGTCGCCCCGCGCGACTTTCTCGATTATGTGCATGACGTGTCGATGGACCGGCTGGAGGTCGACGCCGATCTCAACCGCCATATCGCCGCCCTGCCCGGCCGCCGGCTGATCTTCACCAATGGCGATGCGCGCTATGCCGCCCGCGTTCTGGAGAAGCTGGGCCTGCGCGACGCGTTCGAACTGATCCACGATATCGAAGCCTGCCGCTTCGTGCCCAAGCCCGATCCGTCCGGCTATGCGGCCCTGTGCGATACCCATGGGATCGACCCGCACCGCGCCGCCTTTTTCGAGGATATGGCCCGCAACCTGCGCCCCGCCAAGGCGATCGGCATGACCACCATCTGGGTTAATAATGGCTCCGAAGCCGGCGACCGCGACCATCAGCCCGATTACATCGATTTCGAAACCGACCATCTGACGCCCTTCCTGGCCGACATTGTTGAGGAAAGACCATGAGCACCGACCTGATCGCCACCATCGACGCCGCCTGGGAGGACCGGGCCAATGTGAACCTGCAGACGCAGGGACCGGTCCGTCAGGCGGTCGACAAGGCGCTCGCCCTGCTCGACAGCGGCGCGGCGCGCGTCGCCGAGCCGGTGGGCGAGGATGGCTGGCAGGTCAATCAGTGGCTCAAGAAGGCGGTGCTGCTGTCCTTCCGCCTCAACGACAATGTGATGATCGACAATGGCCCGGGCGCCGGCCACTGGTGGGACAAGGTGCCGAGCAAGTTCGCCGGCTGGGACGAGGCCGCCTTCCGCGCCGCCGGCTTCCGCGCGGTGCCCGGCGCCTTCGCCCGCGCCGGATCGCACATCGCCCGCAACGTGGTGCTGATGCCCAGCTTCGTGAATATCGGCGCGTTCGTCGGTGAAGGCACGATGGTCGACACCTGGGTGACGGTGGGCAGCTGCGCGCAGATCGGCCGCAACGTCCATCTGTCGGGTGGCGTCGGCATCGGCGGCGTGCTGGAGCCGTTGCAGGCCGACCCGGTCATCATCGAGGATGACTGTTTCATCGGCGCCCGGTCCGAAGTGGTGGAAGGCGTGCGCATCGGCAAGGGTTCGGTGCTGTCGATGGGTGTCTTCATCGGCCAGTCGACCAAGATCATCGACCGCAGCACGGGCGAGGTCTTCATGGGCCATGTCCCGCCTTATTCGGTGGTCGTGCCCGGATCGCTGCCCGGCAAGCCGCTGCCCGACGGCACCCCCGGCCCCAGCCTCTATTGCGCGGTGATCGTCAAGCGCGTCGACGCCCAGACCCGCTCGAAAACCGGCATCAACGACCTGCTGCGCGACTGATCGCGCGGGGGCGGGGCGCGTCGGTGCGGCTCGACCAGACCAACGCGCCCC
>DAMDPH010000152.1:0-7916 GCA_032082785.1 Sphingobium sp.
CTGGCGAAGCCGGAGGGGCTGTGACCGCGCGGGTCGCGCTGCTGACGCTCGCGGCGCTGGCGCTGGTCGCCGCGCGCCCGCCCGCGCGATATCAGCCCGACCCCAGTTCGGTGATCGCCGCCGAAATCGCCTTCAACCGGCTGGCGCAGGAGGAGGGGCAATGGACCGCCTTCCGCAAGACCGCCGCCGAGGATGCGGTGATGTTCGTGCCGCAACGGGTGATGGCGCGCGACTGGCTCAAGAAACAGGCCGATCCGCCCGCCGCGGTCAGCTGGTCCCCCTCCATCGTCTATGTCTCCTGCGACGGGCGGCTGGCGGCGAGCACCGGCAACTGGACGCGGCCGGACGGCGCGCAGGGCTATTTCACCACCCTCTGGCGGCGCGACAAAAAGGGCGGGTGGAAATGGATACTCGACCATGGCGACCGGCTGGAGACGCCGCGGGCGGCGCCCGAATTTCTGAGCGGGCGCGTGGCGACCTGCAAGCGTGGGCCGCGCGGGGAGGGCCAGCCTGTCGCCAGGGACGCGCCGCCACCGCAGGACCAAAGCCTGATCTGGACCGCCGATGTCGCGGCCGATGGCAGCCGCCGCGTCACGGTGCGAATGTGGACCGGCGAGGCCTATGACACGGTGATAGACGATAAGGTGGAGGCACCCGGCGCATGATTGAACTGTTCGTTTCCGCCTTCGTCACCCTGTTCGTGGTGATCGATCCGCCTGGCTGCGCCCCCATCTATGCCAGCATCACCAGCGACGCGAGCGCGGCAGAGCGGCGGTCGATGGCGATCCGCGCGGTGGTCATCGCTGCGGCGATCCTGCTGGTCTTCGCCCTGTGGGGCAAGCAGCTGCTGGGCGTGCTGGGCATCGCGCTCGACAGTTTCCGCATCGCCGGCGGCGTCATGCTGTTCCTGATCGCGATGGACATGGTGTTCGAGAAGCGCACCGAACGGCGCGAGGATCGGGCGCAGAAGATCGCCGAGACGCCGGAGGTGGAGGATGTCTCCGTCTTCCCCATGGCGATGCCGATGATCGCCGGGCCGGGATCGATCGCGACGGTGATGCTGCTCATGTCCCATGCCGATGGCCTGGGCGAGCGGATGGTGGTGATCGGCGCGGTGGTCGTGACGCTGGCGCTGATGCTGGGCGCGCTGCTGGCGGCGGGGCCGCTGATGGCGCTGCTGGGCCGGAAGATAGAGGCGGTCATCACCCGACTGCTCGGCGTGCTGCTCTCCGCGCTCGCCGCCCAGTTCGTGATCGACGGGCTGAAAGCGAGCTTCTGACGGCAAGGGCGCCGGCGGCGAACCGCCCGCGCCCTTTCATCGCATTCTCTTACAGGTCGCCTTCGGTCACCGGGGCGATCTTGATCTCCACGCGGCGATTGGCGGCCTTGCCTTCCTCGGTCGCGTTCGACGCGATCGGCTGGCTCTCGCCAAAGCCGCGCGTGGCGATGCGCGCCGACTGCACGCCGTGCGACGTCAGATAGTTGGACACCGACTGGGCGCGCCGTTCGGACAGCGTCTGGTTGTAGCTGTCGCTGCCGTCGCTGTCGGTATGGCCATAAACGTCGATATAGGTTTTGGGATATTGCGCCAGCACCGACGACACTTCGTTCAGCGTCGGCTGGAACTGCGGCTGCACATCGGCCCGGTCATAGGCGAAGGTAATGCCCGAGGGCATGCGCAGCAGCAGATTGTCGCCTTCGCGGATCACGTCGACGCCGCTGCCGGCGGTCTGTTCGCGCAGCTTGCGCTCCTGCGCGTCCATATAGGCGCCGACGCCCGCACCGGCGACCGCGCCGATGCCCGCGCCCAGAATCTTCTCGGTCCGGTCGCGCTTGCCGCCGACCAGATCGCCCAGCAGATAGCCGCCCAGCGCGCCGCCGATGCCGCCGATTGCGGCCTTGGAAATGCGGCGCTCGCCGGTGTTGGGATCGGTCGTGCAGGCGGTGGTCGCCAGCATCGCGGCAAGCCCGGCTGCGCCGATGATGCGGTGTGAAATCCTCATGGTCCTGTTCCCTCGTCTTTTTTCTCAGTCCAACCCCAATTATCGGGCGCCGTGATTGTTCCACTCCCGAACTGAACTGATGATGAAGCGGCCTGTTGTGAAAAGGCGCCGATCCAGTCTATAGAGGCGGCCGACCGCCATGGCCACGACCCCCCTTCCCAATCCGACGCCCTTTCCCTGGGTCGACCTTGTCATCATCCTGGCGCTGGTGGGGCTGAATGGCCTGTTCGCCATGTCGGAGCTGGCCATCGTCTCGGCTCGCCGCCCGCGCCTGCAGGCGCTGGAGAAAGCGGGCAAGCATGGCGCGCGGTCGGCGCTGATGCTGGCGGCCGATCCCGGCAAATTCCTGTCGACCGTGCAGATCGGCATCACCCTTATCGGCATCATCGCCGGCGCCTATTCGGGCGCGAGCCTGGGCGGGCCGGTGGGCGAGCGATTGCAGGGGCTTGGCCTGTCGGCCAGCATGGCGCAGAGCCTGGGCTTCGCGGTCGTCATCGGCCTCACCACCTATGCCTCGCTCATCATCGGCGAGCTGGTGCCCAAGCAGATCGCCCTGCGCGCGCCCGAAGCGATCGCGACGCTGGTGGCGACGCCGATGATGTGGCTGGCCAAGCTGACCGCTCCGATCGTCTGGGTGCTGGACGGATCGACCAGCCTCATCTTCCGCCTGATGGGCCTCGCCCGCGAATCGGACCAGCATGTGACGGTCGAGGAATTGCAGCTGATCGTCGCGGAGGCGACCCGATCGGGCGTGATCGAGGAAAGCGAGCGGGCAATTATTTCGGGCGTCGTGCGGCTGGCCGATCGGCCGGTGCGCGAAGTGATGACGCAGCGCATGGATGTCGACTGGATCGACATCGACGCCGACGAGGCGACGGTGCGCGCGCGGCTGCTGGAAACGCCGCATACCCGCCTGCCGGTGGGTCGCGGATCGGTCGAGGATATTGCCGGCATCGTCCAGGCGCGCGACATCATGGCCGCCCTGTTCCGGGGCGAGCCGCTCGACCTGTCGGCGCTGCTGCGCAAGGCGGAGGTGGTACCCGATCAGGTGGACGCGATGGACGCGCTCGAAGTGCTGCGCCGCGCCGATGTGCCGATGGTCATGGTCCATGACGAATATGGCCATTTCGAAGGCATTGTGACGCCCGCCGACCTATTGTCGGCGATTGCCGGCCATTTCGCTTCCGACCGGGACGACCATGAAGAACCCGATGTGGTCGAGCGCGAGGATGGCAGCCTGCTGGTGTCGGGACAGATGCCCATCGACCAGCTGGCCGAGCGGATCGACATCAGCCTGCCCGAAGATCGCGACTATGCGACGGTGGCGGGCCATACGCTGTGGCTGCTACGCCGCCTGCCCGAAGTCGGCGACCATGTGGACGATCAGGGATGGCGGTTCGAAGTGGTCGACATGGACGGGCGCAAGATCGACAAGCTGCTTGTCGCGCTGAAGTGAGCGGCGGCCCGGTGGCAGCCGCCGGGCTTGCCGTTCCGGCGCATCTCCGCTAGGGCGCGCGGCAGACGCAAGGACCCGGTGCAAATCCGGGTGGCTATTCCGGCCGCCGATCCGCCGGACAACATACACACATGATCCTTTCGCGCCCCAGCGGCGCCATGTGCCTTGTTGCGGACTTTCCATGACAGACCTGATTACCCGCTATCGCCAGCAATGGTTCAGCGACGGCGCCGGCGCGCGCCGCGATATACTGGCCGGCATCGTCGTCGCGCTCGCCCTCATTCCCGAGGCGATCGGCTTTTCCATCATCGCCGGCGTCGATCCGCGCGTGGGCCTGTACGCCTCCGTCGCCATCGCCATCGTCATCGCCTTCACCGGCGGCCGCCCGGCGATGATTTCCGCCGCCACCGCCGCCGTCGCGGTGCTGGTGGGGCCGCTGGTGCGCAGCCATGGCGTCGACTATCTGTTCGCCGCCACCATCCTGATGGGCCTGATCCAGATCGCCGCCGGATTATTGCGCCTGCATCTGGTGATGCAGTTCGTGTCCCGGTCGGTCATCACCGGCTTCGTCAACGCGCTCGCCATCCTCATCTTCATGGCGCAGCTGCCGCAGCTCACCAATGTCAGCTGGCACAGCTATGCGCTGGTCGCAGGCGGGCTGGCCATCATCTATCTCTTTCCGCGCATCACCAAGGCCGTGCCCTCGCCGCTGGTCGCGATCCTGGTGCTGAGCGCGATCAGCATCGGCATCGGCCTGCCGGTCAATACGGTGGGCGACATGGGCAGCCTGCCCGAAGGACTGCCCAGCTTCGCCCTGCCGTCGGTGCCGCTGAGCTGGGAGACGCTGCGCATCATCCTGCCCTATTCGGTGACGATGGCGGCGGTGGGCCTGCTCGAATCGCTGCTCACCGCGCAGATCGTCGACGACATGACCGACAGCGACAGCGACAAGCAGCGCGAATGCGCGGGGCAGGGCAGTGCCAATATCGTCGCTGCGCTGTTCGGCGGGATGGGCGGATGCGCGATGATCGGCCAGTCGGTCATCAACGTGACCTCTGGCGGGCGCGGGCGTCTGTCGACCTTTGTCGCCGGCGCTTTCCTGCTGTTCCTGCTGGCGGTGCTTGGCCCCTGGGTCGGGCGCATTCCGATGCCCGCGCTGGTGGCGGTGATGGTGATGGTGTCGATCGGCACCTTCAGCTGGAATTCCATCCCCAATCTGCGCCGCCATCCCTGGCCGTCGTCGGTGGTGATGCTGACCACCGTGGTGGTGGTCGTGGCTACCCATGACCTGTCGCTGGGCGTGCTGTCGGGCGTGCTGCTGTCGGGCATTTTCTTCGCCGCCAAGGTGCGCCGCATGTTCGCGGTGGAGCGGGTGACAGAGCCGGGTGCAGGCGGTGTGACCTATCGCGTCACCGGGCAGATATTCTTTGCCTCGGTCGACCGGTTCACCCGCGCCTTTGCCGGGGATGACAGCGCCGGCCCGGTCCTGATCGACGTGTCGGCCGCGCATTTCTGGGACATTTCGGCGGTGGGCGCGCTCGACAAGATCGTCGCGCGGCTCCGGCGCGAGGGGCGGTCGGTCGACGTGATCGGCTATAACCGCGCCAGTGCCGATCTGGTCGACAAGTTCGCGCTGCACGACAAGACCGGCGTCGAAATGGGGGCGGTGCCGCACTGATCGACGGCGGCGGGGCGCGATGGCGCATCCCGCCGCGTCACAAGAAGGTCGGCGAGTCCGTTTCCAGCGGCGGCAGCGCCCAGTCGACGGCGCCCCGGCCCTGGGCGGTCAGGAATTCATTGGCCTGCGAAAAATGGCGGCAGCCCAGAAAGCCGTTATGCGCCGACAGCGGCGAGGGGTGGGCGGCGCGCAGCACCAGATGCCGGTCGCCCTCGACAAAGCCGGCCTTGCGCTGGGCATGGGCGCCCCAGAGCAGGAAGACCACCGGATCCGCCTTCTGCGCGACCAGCCGCACGACCGCGTCGGTAAAGCCTTCCCAGCCCTTGCCCTGATGCGATGCCGCGCGGCCCATTTCGACCGTTAGCACGCTGTTGAGCATCAGCACGCCCTGCCGCGCCCAGTGTTCGAGGAAGCCGTGGCGCGCGCGCGGGATGCCGAGATCGGCCTCCAGCTCCTTGTAGATGTTGACGAGCGAGGGCGGCGTGCGGACGCCGGGCTGGACCGAGAAGCAGAGGCCGTGCGCCTGCCCTTCGCCATGATAGGGATCCTGGCCCAGGATCACGACCTTCACCTGATCCAGCGGCGTCAGCTCAAGCGCGCGGAAATAGTCGCTGCTTTGGGGAAAGATGCGCTTGCCCTGCGCCTCCTCCGCTTCAAGGAAGGCCTTGAGCTGCTGCATGGCCTGGCTGTCAAACTGGGGTTGCAGCGGCAGCCGCCAGCTGTCGTGCAGATTGATCGTTCCGCTCATGCGCGGGGCATGGACCGGCACGATGCCGCGGTCAATGGCGGCGGCGAACGCTGGCGGGGCTGCGGTAAAGAGGCTTGTCATCGCGACGACTTTGCGCGAGGAAAATAGCCGATATGCCGCGTCTTCCGATCATTTGCGCCTCGCTGCTCGCCTTTGGCCTGTTCTTCACGCCGCTGCCGACCGCCGACGCCTTTGGCCCGGAGCCCAGGGAGACGGTCGAGGATAGCGGTCAGGCCAAGCTGCTCGCCCATTTCGCGAAGATCGCCTCGCTCTCCGACGGCGCGGTCGGCATCGCCGTTCAGGATTTCGAGAGCGGCGAGACGGTGGCGCTGAACGGCAACACCCTGTTCCCGATGGCGAGCGCCTATAAGGTCGCGGTGGCGGGCAAGATCCTGTCGCTGGTGGACGCCGGCGCGCTGCGGCTGGACGAGCGGCTGGCGCTCGACCCGGCGCTGGCGAGCGAGGGCGGCATCGCCTGGATGTTCTTCCGCCCCGGCGCGACGCTGCCGGTCGATGCGCTGCTTGACCTCATGCTGACGCGCAGCGACAATAATGCGACCGATGTGCTGGTCGCGCGCGCGGGCGGACCGGCGGCGGTCGATGCCTGGGTGAAGGGGCTGGGCGTGCGCGGGCTGCGGGTCGACAGCGACACCGCGCATCTTCTCTACCGGGCGATGGGGATCGATCCGCAATCGGGCAGCTTCCGCGCCAATGCCGACGCTGCCCGGCGCGCCGACCCGAGCTTGCAGATGCGCGATATTCGCGACCTGCCCTATATCCCCTTCGCCCATGATATTCGCGACACGTCCACGCCGCTGGCCATGACGGAGCTGCTCGCCGCCTTCCGCTCGGGCCGCGCCTTGTCGGCGGAAAGCACGGCGCTGCTCACCAACATCATGATTCATTGCCGCACCGGCAAGAAGCGGATTGCCGGCATGTTGCCGCCCGGCACGGTGGTGGCGCACAAGACCGGATCGCTGAACGGCGTCGGCAATGATGTGGGCATCGTCCGCCTGCCCGACGGACGACTGTTCGGCATCACCGTGTTCGTGATGAAGGACAGCAACGGGCACCGGCTGCGCGACCGCATCATGGCGGAGGCGGCACGGGCGGCCTATGATTATTTCCTCTTCGCGCCGGAGCGCAGGACGGCCTGACGTCGGGCGCGCCTCCGCCGATTTTTGGAAGGGTCCGGCGCAGGTCGCTTAACAGCGGTCGTCACCTCCTTTATCATCACGAGCGGAGTCGGTGTCATGCGCGATTATCGAAGCTTCCGCCAATTCTGGCCCTTTTACCTGCAGCAGCATGCGCGGCGCGGAACGCGTGCGCTCCATTATATGGGGACGAGCATCGTCGTGCTGCTCTTGCTGCTGGCGCCCTGGCATGGCGGCTGGTGGCTGGCCCTGCTGCTGCCGCTGGCGGGCTATGGCTTTGCCTGGGCGGCGCATGGGCTGGTGGAGCATAACCGGCCGGCGACCTTCCGCTATCCGCTCTGGTCGCTCCGGGCCGATTTCCGCATGTGGTTCCTGTTCCTGACCGGGCGGCTGGGCGGCGAACTGGCGCGGGCCGGGGTGCGGGCGGACGGCTCGATCGATCCGGCGCGGCGGCTGGAGGAGTGAGGGTCAGTTGACGGCCGGGGCCGCTCTGCCGCAAGAGCGGGCGATGAGCCTTACCGCCGCCTTTCACCCGCTCGGCGACATTGCTGCTCTGGAGGCGCGCTGGCGGGCGCTAGAGGCGCGGGCGGAGCCGGGCTTTTTCCTCGGCTGGACATGGATCGGCGCCTGGCTGGACAGCTATGAGGTGCGGCCCGAATTGCTGGCGGTGCAGGATGAAGGCGGGCGCGATGTGGCGCTCGCGCTGTTCGGCCATGCGATGATGCCCCGGCTGCTCGGCCGCGCGGCGACGCTCAGCCTCAACCAGATGGGCACGCAGGCGGAGGACCGGCCTTTCATCGAATATAATGGCCTGCTGGCGGCGCGCGGGCAGGAAGCGGCGGCGGTGCGCGCGGCGCTGGCCGCGCTGGAGCGGCGG